>NZ_JBIUCG010000041.1:0-35956 GCF_044548645.1 Nocardia sp. NPDC051929
AACTGTGGTGTGGCGGGACAACCGAGCCGGCAAGGCAGCCAGCAGCTGGACCGCGGCTCGTCCGGCCAGTTCCCTCACGACTGCCCGCACCTGACTGCTGGGCCGGTTCGGCCATGCAGTCCGCACGCTCAGCGGCAAGGTCCTGACCCCGTACCGGCTGCGCCACACCGGCATCTCGTGGAACTGCAGGACGGTGTCCCGATCTTCGTCGTTTCCCGCGACGCCGGGCACGAACCGTCAACACCACCGACCGCTACTACGGGCACAACGACCGCAAGGCCAGCGAATCAGCCGCCCAGGTCATCGCGGGCCGACTGCCCCGAGTACGCGCCAGCATGCTCAGCATCGCAGCCTGAGTCGCGACCGCCCACCGATCAGTGCGACAGCGGATTTCTCAGATGAGATGCACACAGGATAGATTCGAGGCGTCAACTGTTTGAGCGATCGGATGGTAGGCGCGAATACCCCTGAGTGAGCCTCGAACCGCCGCAGACCGGTTCGGGGCTCGTTCGGATCCGGGATTCCTTTCGGCCAGCGGGTCCATCTACCCCTACGCTGGTTTGACCGCATCCCGGGGAACCCACTGTCGAAGAGCGACTTCGCTGGTGCGGAGGGCATAGCGGGGCTACGCGGGCGCCGGCTCGACAGTGAATGGCGTGCGTGCGGATGCGCAGCGCGGCGAGTTGCTCGGTGCGCGGGAAGTCGGTCAGCGGTGCCGGGACTGTGGTGCCATCGGTCCGGCTACCGACACCCAGGGCTGCGGCATGCGAAATGATCGCATACCGGGTGGTCGGCCGTCGAGGCGGGCACGCTGATCAGTAACTGACGGCAGTCGAACTCCCCGGGCGGTGCGCTGTCGGATGTCAGCAGGAGGTCGTCGATGCTGCGGTACAACAGGATGTTGTACAACGCGTAGTGGTTGGCGGCAGGCGCTCGATACCGGTGATGCTGTCGGCGAGTACGAAGTCGGCGTAGCAGGCGGTTTGCGAGGTGGGTGGTGGATTTGTGAACGAAATCGGGGTTGACGTTGGATTATGTGCGCCTGCTACTGATTCGCTGCGCCCACAGCGAATCGTATGACGATGGTGTGGCCGGTGAGAAGGGCGCACGCGTGCTGCGCCCGACGGGTAGAAGTCAGACTGCGCGGTTGGCGGAGCGTTTGGCTGCCGAGCAGTCCAGCCACGGGATCACCTGCGTGTACAGCACACGCGCGTCGCGTGGCGCAGACCCCCGCGGTGGTGGCCGACATGCTGGGGCTGTCGGTGTGCACGCGCAGCTTCTCGGGCCGCCGGTGGGGGAGTCGACGCGGGAACTGTCATCCGCTCGGCTTCGAGGCGGTCGGTGAACAGATGTGGGAGCAGTGGGCGGCGCGAGTGGGCTGCGAGTTGGAGCTGATCGCAGGGATACATCCCGGTGAGGCAGTGGCGGTGGTCTGCCACCAAGCCAGCGTCCTCGCGGCGGCCCAGTATTTTCTGGAGGCGACTTACTCGCGGGCGCATGCTTCGGTGGAGGTCGACCGCACCGCGATCACCGAATGGCAGTTGTGCCCGCTCGATCGCGAGGCGAGTGGGAAGTGGGCTGCGGTGGGTGTTGCCGGCGCGCGAACGATGCCGAAGACCTGAGTCCCCCACTGCGCGGCGTCACGCGGCGGCGACGACATCCATGACCATCGTATTGCCGCGATGTGCGCGCGGTCGGAGTCGGCGATGGCGCGTTCGGTCGGTCCTGCGTGGGTCAGTTCCGCGGTGCCGTTTCCTGTAGAACGAGGACGTTGTACGGCCGCGGTGGGTATTTGAAGGTGTAGGCGGTGATGATGCGGTTCTCGTAGCGCTGTGTCTCGGGATTCCAGAGGAAGATTCGCTGGTTGAGCACGTGCTCGTCGGTGGCGCGGATTCTGGAGATCTCGGGCCATTCGGGTGCCTGTTCGCAGGAAGCGATGATCTGCTGGATGCGCCGCTGGGGTATCCGGCCGGGCGCGACAACGAGGAAGGCGTTGGCCATGACGATGGCCCGCTCCTCCCAGTTCCTGATCACTTTCTTCGCAGCGGGAGCCCGGACCACCCATTCGAGCAGATTCGGTCGCACGTCGGCGTCGGGTGCGGGGGCGACAAGTCCGGGGAAGCGAGTCAGCAGTGGTTGGTTGGCGGCGTACAGGTCGAAGGCGTCGTCGTGGTAGCAGGCGGGATCGAGGTTGTGGTCCAGGCCAAGCTGGTCGTCCGGGGTGACCACGGGCGCCATGTCCCAGTTGAGCTGGCTGAGCAGTGGCTGTGTCAGCGCGGCGTACTTGGGTCTTCGCCACTTGGGGACCTCGAGGCCGTTCAAGAACGCCTCGAGTGTCTCGGCCGAAGGAGTCCGCCCTTGACGCTCCCACGCGTAAATCAACGTCTTCGAGAGGTGTGTTCGAGAAAAGAGGGAAGAAGAGGGTGGGGGGTGGGGGTAGGAGGACTGAGCGGAGTGGCGTATGGACGGTATGTGGATGAATGAGGATGGGGCGTAGATGCGTGGTGCGGTAGCGGCATGGTGTCGCAGGGAGGTGGCGGGACGGGACGTGGACGTGGTCCTGTGCCGGTCGTCGGCGGTGGAGCGGTTCAGGCGCGCGCGTCCATCCGACGTCTCGGCGTGCGTGTGCGGCCGTCGATGGGTCTGTTCGACAGTTCGGGGTGGTGACCGGTCCGCCGTGGGCGCGGTGGCAGCCACGGCGGACCGGGGATTATCGGGTGAGGACGCGGGCGGGGTTCAGGCCGCGGTCGATTGGCGGCGGGCCGCGACGAGACCGAGGTCGATACGGCAGGTGGTGCAGTAGCCGTCGGTGTGGACGACACCGGGGCGGGCGCAGGCGTCGCAGCGGCCGATCCGCTGCCCGGCTCCCAGCGCCGCCGTTCTGCGTGGGCGGCGGGCGGCCGGGCGCGGTGTCGGAGCAACAGGGGTGGTCTGGTCGAGGTTCATCGCCATCCAGCGAGTGATCAAGCGCCAGGTGGGGCCGGTATTCGCGGCGGCGGCGCGGATGCGGTCGAGCATCGCGCGTGCCTGCCGCGGGTGCGTGGCGGCGATGTAGGCGCAGCGGGAGTCGACGAAGCTGCGCATGCCCCACCCCAGGGCCAGCGGCGCGATACCGGGGTGGCCGTCGGCGCGGCAGACGTCGCAGAGACCGTCGTCGCTGACGTGGTCGCCGTCGAGGGCGTGGAGCGCGCGTCGGTCGCTGGCGGGTCGGTCGATCCAGCAGCCGACGCACGGCCAGCCGAGGTAGGGGGTCATGGCCGCGAGGTCGTAGTCCAATCCCGATCCTTGCCAGGTGGACTCGCGGAGGTCGAGCTCGGTGTAGGGCAGATACTCGTCGCGGTCGTCGGGAACGGGCAGCCCGGTGCGCCGGGCTGCGAACCGGCTCTGGTCGGCCGGGGTGATCCTCGGCGGCAGGGCGGGGCGGGCACGGTGAGAGCGTGTGCGTCGATCACCGCCGCCCGCGGGAGCGGGGTCGGTGTCGTGGTCGCGCAGGAACGCGCGAGCGGCTTGATCGAGGGCGCTGTCACGGCCGTCGCGTGCGCCGCGGCGCGGAGATGACTCGGGCGCGAGGAGGTGTCGGTCGGCCTCGGTGTAGCAGTGGGCGACGTGCAGGAAGTAGCTGCGGTCCCACAGGTCGGCTTGCACGTGCGCCCACATCAGGTCGACGGGTTTGCGCGGTTCGGGCACCGGCGGGGTGCGGTCGGTGTCGGGCTCGGTGTCGATCGCGTAGAGCCGGTCGGCGGCGTAGGCGGCGTAGATCTGCTCGCCGCGCTCGGTGGCGCGGCGGTCGCGTTCACGGTGACGCAGATTGACCGTGGCGGGCACCGGCGTGCGGGCTGCGCGGCGAGCGGCGATCGCCTCGGCGCTCAGGCGCGCGGCGTCGGTGGCGGCGGTGGGGGTGGCGGTGAGCCGGTCACGGTTGCGCCGGTCGCGGATGGAGCGGCGCACCCATTCGGCGGCCTCGATCGAGATGTCGGATTGCTGGGGCATCTCGGGCCGATACAGACCGGGTTCGGAGTCGGCGGTGTAAGCGATGATCACGTCCCGCAGTTCGGGTCGGCTCTTGGCCATCCAGCCCAGCTGCCGGGACGCGACCTTGAACGGGGACCGGGTCAACAGGTCCGCGGCCCGGTCGAGCAGTTGGCGCTCCTGCGGGGAGGCCAAGGCCAGAACCTCGGTGAAACGCTCACGCGCCCGGTCGGGATCGACCTCGAGAAGGTACTCGATCTCACCGAGCGCCTCAGCGAACGGGGAATCGGCAACAGCAGTTTCGGGAGTGTTCAACGTAGCGGTCATCACGGACTCCTGTCGTGGTCGTGGAAACAGCTCGGCCCCGTACCGGACGCGCGCACAGCACGGACCCCGGTACGGGGCTGGGCGGCTGGTCGTCTGACCCGCCTGAGTGCGACCGACCAGGGTGGGATCCCGACACGGCGAAGGGAACGCGCCCACCCGGGCGGCGGCGAATTCGTGCGCTGAGCGCACCGGCCGGCGCGGGTGGTGGACGTCGCGCGGGCGAATTCGGTGACGGCCGGGGCGCGGGCCCGCAGCCGTGGCGGGATCACGGCCTGGTAGCACTCAGCAAGGCGGGACAGACGGCCAGACGATCAGCCCTCACCCACCGAAAACTCGACGGCACGAGCGATCAGCGGTGGCCGCACAGTGAATCTCCTGCCAGTACCGGCGACACGATGCGCGTGAGTTCGGATCAGAACGCCGGATCTTCCACCCCAGAGCCACCGCCGAAGGAGCTCACGGCGTTGAACCCCCATGGGTCATCGCTCCTAGTTCCCGCTACCGCGCCCACGAGGTCCCGGGCCCGGTCATCGCTGTCGGAACGACCGGCCGCCGTGCGGCTGTAGCCATTGCCGGGATGGCGGGAAACGCGGTTGACCTTGGCGGTGGCGAAGCGCAGCGATGGCCCGATCTCGTCGACCTCGAGTTCCATTCGGCTGCGCTTGTCGCCTTCGGCGGTCTGCCAGCTGCGCTGCCTCAACCGGCCGGACACGATCACTCGCGCACCTCTGGTCAGCGACTCGGCAACGTTCTCCGCGGCCTCGCGCCAGATGCTGCACGGCATGAACAGCGCCTCGCCGTCTTTCCACTCGTTGGCGTTGCGGTCGTGATACCGCGGGGTGGAGGCGACGGTGAAGTTCGCGACCGCGTGACCGGCGGGGGTGAACCTCAACTCTGGATCGGCGGTCAGGTTTCCGATCACGGTCAGCACGGTGTCTCCGGCCATGAGCATGCTCCTTCTTGAGGTGTGGACGGATGGGGATGGATCGGTGATCGTGCTGCCACCGAGTTGTGGCCCTCGGTGGCAGCACGGGCCGCCGGACCGCCTCACTCCCAGAACAGTGGTGGTGTCAGGAGGCGAGGTCGATGTGGTGGTAGTCGATGTCTCCGGCGGCGGCCTGTTCGACATCGAGCAGCGCGAAGTCCAGCTCGGTTCCGGCTACGGCGTCGGCGAGGAAATGCAGATACCGTTTGGTGGCCGCGGAGCTGTCGCGCCAGAAGCTCTTGCCGATCGGCGCTTCGGCGGCGGCGATCTGCATGGCGAGCACGATCATCCACGCCCGCGAGGGTGTCGCGGCGTGGATCGCTGCGACCAGTTGCTGGGTGGAGCCGCCGACGCCGAGCAGTTTGGTCACCTTCTGCAACACGCTCGGATCGAGGGTGTGGGCGATGGATTCGGCGACGAACGCCGCCGCTTGCCGCGGCGGGGTGCGTCCGGCCAGCAGGCGCGGCAGGAACTCCTGCCGCCGCGCGTTGGCCGCATCTCCGCGTTTGTTCAGCTCGATCACCCGCCGCCGGTCCTGGCGCGCCTGCTCCCGCTCGGCGGCCGCCTTCGCGGCGGCTTCTTCGGAGCCGTCACCGGTGTCGGGGACGATCTGTTGCAGGCCGCTGTCGGCCAGGGCGCTGGCGGGCAGGAAGTAGGTGGGGATCCAGCGGTCGCGCCACTGAACCTGCTCAGCGTGCACCCGCCCGTCGGCGGGCTCGGCGGACAGATCACCGCGGGTGCTCCAGTCGACGGCGTCAGGGTCGATGATCGCGCCGGTGTCCTTGTCGACCAGCAGCCCGTTCTCCTGCACCTTGAGGTACACCACCCAGCGGGCCGGGTCGGTGTAGATCTGTTCCTCGCTGACCGGCTCACCGTCGGCGGTGACCAGCTCGCTGGCCGGGATGTAGGCCGCGTCCGGTTCGCTGGTGTCAGGTTCGGTGGCGAGGATCCCGAACCCGTACGCGCCGTAGAGCAGCGACTCGTGAAGGCGGGCACGGGTTTCGGCGCGGTCGTTCTCGATCCGCTTGGCGGTGGCGGCGAAGCTCCACCGGCCCGCCGTCGCCAGCCGCTGCACCGCGTCGGTGTCGCCGAGGTTGTCGTAGTGGGCGATCACCGCGAGCTCATCGAGGGTGTACTGGCGCTGTTCCAACAGCCGTTTGGCGGTGTCGGAGCCGCCGACCGCGGCGGTCTTCTGAATCTCCGACCGCTTGCGCTGCAACCCTTTCGCGACCCGGGTGGCGGAGGCCCCCAGATCGAGCATCAACGCGATGCCGGTGGCGCGGTCGGCGTCGGTGAGCGGGACGCGGCGGTCGTTGAGGTTGATCTGGGTCAACGTCCGCGCGATCCGCCGCTCCTTCGGGTCGACGTCGGTGGGGGCGTCGGTGACCCACACCGGCACCCGCGTCAGGCCGACCTCGCGCGCGATCAGCGTGCGGATCTGCCCGTCGACGACATGCACGGAACCGTCGGGCTCGCGTTCGGCGCGGATGGGGTTGCCGACACCGAACTCCCTAATCGACGCCGCTTCCTCCGGATGCGCGAGTACGACATCACGCGAGTTCTGCAGCTCTGATGCGTTCGCCGTGGTCCTGGCCAGCGGGTTGGTGCAGTTCGGTTGGTGTAGAGCAACTTTGAGGTTGCTTCGGGATTTCTGAAGAGGTTTCATTGAAGCCGATCTCGTTTCGCATGGTCCGAAGGCAAGGTGCGTGGGTTGGCTGTTTCGGTGGTCCGGGATCTGCGGTCGTATCGGCCGGTGGCGTCGCCGGAAGAACTCGAGGCGTTCGAGACCGATGTGTTGGCAGGGTTGGTGCTGGCGCGTTCGGCGGCGGGGCTGTCGGACGGAACGATCCGCGGTGATGTGAGCAATCTGGTGCAGGTTCGGGAGTGGTTCGGGCGTCCACTGTGGGAGATGGAAGCCGCGGACGCGGACCGATACTTCGGTCGGGAGCTGCGCCGTTCTCCGGGCGGCACGAGATTGGCTCGTGCGCAGGCGTTGTCGGTGTATTTCGAGTTCCTGGAGTTGCGTCATCAGGTCGAGTTGCATGCGATGACCGGACGGGTGGTGACGTGCCCGCTCGATGAGATGAACCGGCCGCGGGGGAGCAAGGACGCCCGGCTGCGGATCCCGCCGTCGGAAGCTGAGATCACCGCGTTGTTTTCCGGATGGGCGCAGGAGCTGACGACCTGCCGGAAGTTCGCCACGGCCGCACGGAATTACGCGGCGTCGAGGTTGATGGCTGATGTCGGTGTGCGGGTCAACGAGGCCCGCCATCTCGATCTCGCCGATATCCGTTGGGAGCTGGGGAGATTCGGCAAGCTGCACGTGCGCGTCGGGAAGGGTGCGCGTGGGTCGGGACCTCGGCAGCGGATGGTGCCGTTGATCAACGGGGCCGATAGGTCGCTGCGCTGGTATGTGGAGGATGTGTGGGCCCAGCTCGGTGATGATCCCGCGCGACACGGTGCGGCGTTGTTCCCCTCCGAGCGCGCCGGTCGCGGTGGCGGCCGAGGCCGGGTGGGGTACGACTCGTTGCGGGCGGGACTGGCCGCAGCGACCGCCACGCATCTGCCGTCGTGGGCGGGCAGGCTGACACCCCACGTGTTGCGCCACTTCTGCGCATCGCAGTTGTATCTGAACGGAATGGATCTGCTGGCGATCCAGGAGATGTTCGGCCATGCCTGGGTGGCCACCACCATGCGGTATGTCCATGTGCACCGCACTCGAATCGAGGACGCCTGGATCGCGGGCCATCAGCGCGCGGCGACACGGCTGGAAGGACTGATCTGAATGCAATGGAACCTGCGCCTGGCCGCGGCCAACCGTGGCATCTGGCAAGCCTCCCAGCTGCAGAAGATGCTGGCAGAGAACGGCCTGGTGATTTCGGCGGGCAAGATGTCGCACCTGTGGTCGGGCCAGCCCGCCTCGATCAAGCTCGGCGACCTCGACGTCCTGTGCGCGGTGCTGCGATGCGAGGTGGGGGAACTGCTCATCGCGCAACCACTGCCGACGGCACGCCCTGCCGAGGAAGCCGACACGGACACGGTGGCGGTCAACGCGCCACCGCCGGTGATCCCGCGCCGTCGGGACGGCCGCTCGCTGCCGCCGCGCTAACCGATGGTCGCTCGTGATCGGTCGACGGCCAGGGTGCGGCGTTCGGTGGCCAGCTGTGCCGAATGTCTGGCCTGGGGTCTCACCTACGCCCAAGGCGTGTGCGACGCCTGCTATCAGTTCGCCGCCCCCGCTCGTCGCCACCTGGTCGGCGACTGTGGCGCGTGCGGGCGGTCGGTGCCGTTGAAAAACGGGTTCTGCCGGTTGTGCTGGTGTCAGGCCCGCGAGGACCGCGCCGTGTCCGCGACCGACCCGCGGGCGAAAACGGTGCTGGCACCGTATCTTCCGCTGGTTCGCTACCAGCAACTGTTTCTCGCCGACCTGTATCGCCCTCGCGCCTCGGCCCGTAGCGCACCACGTCGGCACGGCGTGAAAGGACGCCCACTCAAACCCGCGCCGGCGGCTGCGGGTCGGCCGAATCCGATCGGCGCGCAGATGGTGTTGCTCAACGATCTGCCGCGCACCTACCGCTACGGCGCGATCGACCTGAGATCGGGTGCAGCACCGGACAATCCGTGGTTGGCGTGGGCGCTGCACCTGGCCGATGTGATGAGCGAGACCCACGGGTTCAGCCCGATGGTCCGGCGCGCCTTGAACCGCAACCTGGTGATGCTGCTGGCCACCCACGCCGACACCGACACCGTCCGGTTCTCCGATTTCGATCGTGTCCTGCGTGATCGCGGCGCGAGCCGCCTGCAGGTCGTCGACGTTCTGTCGAGAATGGGTGTGCTCGTCGACGACCGGCCCGACACTTTCGAGCTCTGGCTCGACGCCAAACTCGCCGACCTCGCCCCCGCTATCGCCGACCTCACCCGACGCTGGGCGCGCCAATTGCGCAACGGCGGACCCCGCCGGAAACCGCGCCACCCCCAGACCGTCTACATCTACGTCTCCACCACCCGGCCCGCGCTGGCGGCATGGTCGCAGCGTTACGACCACCTGCGTGAGGTCACCCGAGAGGATATCCGCACCCATCTCGAGGGCCTGCGCGCCGACCAGCGAATGGTCGCGCTGGTCGCGTTGCGGTCGCTGTTCACCTGGGCCAGACGCGAATCGGTGATCTTCGCCAATCCCTGCGCCCGTCTCAGCCTGCACAAACCGCCACCACCGATCTGGCAACCCATGTCCGACGACGACATCGCCGCCGCGCTCGAGACCGCCCGGACCCCGCAAGCGAAGGTGTGTGTCGTACTCGCGGCCGTGCACGCCGCCCGGCCCGGCCAGATCCGCGCCCTGCAACTCCACGACATCGACCTGACCAACCGGCAGATCACCATCGCCAGCCACACCCGCCCACTCGACGACCTCACCCACCGCATCGTCTGCGAATGGCTCGACCATCGGCGCCGCCGCTGGCCCCACACCGCGAACCTGCACCTGCTCCTCAGCAAGGACACCGCCCTGCAGACCGGACCGGTCAGCCCCACATTCCTTCGAACCCGCAACGGCCTGCCAGCGAACCTGGAGAAACTTCGAATCGACCGCCAGCTCGAGGAAGCCCTTGCCTGCGGCGGCGACCCACTGCACCTGACAGCGGTCTTCGGTCTCGACGAGACCACCGCCATCCGCTACGCCACCAACGCCCTCAAGCTCCTCCACGACATTCACGCCGCACCCTTGTGATCACCACGAACCCAAGCATCCATCCCCCACGACGAACCAGGTATATACTTGGGTTCCGCGTGAAATCGCCTGAGTTCCAAGGAACTTCCGCATTTTGTGAGATCGAAACTCTTGCGGACGTTTTCGGCGATCACCAACTCCGCCGGATCCAGATACTCCGCCTTGGCCTCGGGCACATCGAGCACCACGGGCTCCTCGAGGACGGTGGAGTCCTCGACCACAGCAGTGCTCTGCTTCGCAGCCACGGATGTGGTCTCCTCGACAGTCACCGAGTCGATGCCAGGACCGGGGTCGGTGACGGCGGTCAGGGTGGAAGTAGTCAACATGGCTCCTTGATGACAAGCGGCGCGGCGACCCCACCAGTCACAGGTGAGGCCGCCGCGCCGGAAGACGGATACAGGCATGACGGGACGGGCGTGCGCCGAGGGCGGATGAGAGGTCAGGCGGCGCGTTGGGCGCTGTGGCGGGCGACGTTGATCGGGTGCAGTCGCAGCACGCCGTGTTCGCCGTCGTCGAGGAACGTCCAGTAGCGGCCCCGCCAGCCGGGGTAGTCGCCGCGCCAGCGCTCCAGCACCGCCGAATCGGTGATGGAGGGCGCGGCTCCGGCGTAGCCGAGGTGCTCGAGACGGTCGTAGTCGCCACGAGCAACGGACTGCACGGCAAGGCTGGATGCGGACATGAACAAACCTCCTGGGATCGATGGGACGGACTCGACGCCGCCGCAACGGGTGGGTCGGGTACGGACACGAAGTGCTGTCGCCAGATCAGCAATGCCTGCGGGCGGTTACGTGGTGGCAGCCCACGGATGCCTCTGGTCAGCCGAGCGCGGCGGGGTCGGCGTGCAGGTCGTCGATGACCTGGTGGGCATCGGTGACCAGGCGGCGTGCCCGGAGCGGATCAGGTCGTGGCAGCCCCTCGATGCCGAGGAGTAGACGGGGCCGGGGATCGCGAACACCGGGCGGTTGAGTTGGTGCGCCCAGCGGGCGGTATTGCGAGTACCGCCGCGGATCCCCGATTCTGGGATGACCAGTGCCCGTGACAGCGCCGCGACGAGCCGGTTGCGTTGCAGGAATTGGTGTTTGGCGGCCGGGGTGTCGGGTGGGTACTCGGAAATGAGCAGCCCGGTCTCGGCGATCCGGTCGAATAGCTCGCCATGTGGGGCGGGGTAGGTGCGACCCAACCCGGTCGCGACCACGGCGACCGTGCGACCACCCCGGTTGAGCGCCGCACGATGGGCGGCGGCGTCGATACCGAACGCTCCGCCGCTGATGACCGTCCAACCGCGCTCGGCCAGATCACCGGCGACATCATGGGTGACGTGCACCCCGTAGTCGGAGGCGGCGCGCGCTCCGAGGACCGCGACGTGGAACTGCGACAGCGGACTGTGCCGCATTGTGCCGCGCATCCACAACACCACCGGACTCCCCGCAGTGATGCCAGGCACGTCGAGGTCGGTCACAGCCCTCGGCCACTCGGCATCGTCGCGGGTGACCAGTCGAGCCCCAACCGAGGCAGCGTGGTCGAGGTCGCGGGCGGCCAGATCCGCCAAAAGCATCCGGAACACCGGTGGCGGCAACCCGACCGGTGGCCAGCTGGGCAGCGGCCTCCTCGACCTCGTGCGTGGCCATCAGCTGACGCACGACCGGCGCGGCGGTCAACGCGGCGCGGGCCAGGATCACCCATGCCAGCCGGCGGGAGAGGGTGTGCGATGCGGGAATCATGAAGCCTCCACAGGGATCGATGCGGGTGCGGGGTTCAGTCGATGTCGATGCCCAGTTGCGCGGCGCTCGCGCGCCCGGCACTGATCGCGGCGCGCAAGAGCGCGACCGGGACGGCGCGGTGGATTCCGGCAACCATCGCCTGCACTGTCGGGTTGTCGGGGTCATCGGCCACCGCGATGCCGATCGCCGCCGCGGCCCGGTCACGGTCACCGTCGACGTAGGCGGTGACCGCGCACAGCATTGCCGCCGCGGTGCGGTGCGGGGAGGGCAGCGTCCGCACCAACAGCGCCCACAACCGCTGTCCGCGTTGTCCCTTCGCGCCGACGGCGAAGGCATACAGGCTGTCACGGACCAGCCCGTCGGTCAGTGCGTCGGCGAGCTCGGCGACCTCCGCAGCCGACAGCACGCCCTCGTCCCGGACCGCCTCGACCTGCATCAAGGCCAGCCGCAGCCGTTCCCGCGACAGCTCAAGGTCACCGCCACGCACCGTCACCAGTGCGGCGACCTCGGCAGCCAGGCCGGCATCCGGCACCAGGTCGGGTGGAAGGTCGGCGGCGCTGCCGCCGCGCGGCGCGGCGTAGGGCAGCAGACCGTGCTCGCTGCCGAACAGACTCGCCCACGGGTGGCCAGGGTCGCGGCCGGTGACCGACCAGGCCGCCACCACCCCGACACCCAGGTCGGTGAGTTGATCGCGGATCCGGGCCGCTAGTACGCGGTGCTCGTCGCGGGGAAACCGTGTACCGAGGGGGTCGTCGACCACGACCACGGCGACGGCGTCCGGGCGATACTCGGCACACCAGCGGCGGATGTGGGCCAGGATCGGGCTGGTGGCCAGGTAATGGCCGGTTCGGGCCAGGTCTTCGTGGCGGAAGCGTTCCACTCCGATAAACCCGGCCGACCCGGACGTGGGTTCCCGCAAGGTCATCACGACCAGTGACCGGTGTGTCGGTTCCGGCAACCTGGCCAACACCTCGGCGATGAAACGGCCGGGATCATCAACGAACGACACGACAAACCTCCTCGATCACTGGGACAGGAGCGCGCCTCACCCACATCGGGCGAGACACAACAGGAAAGACACGCGCACCGAGCGGCGCGGGCCGCGCGACGGTGGCGGAATCGCTAGAGAGCGTGAGGCGGGGACGGTGGATGCGCCCTGGAGGGGGAGGGGCGCATCCACCATCGCGCCTCGACGCCGGGTGAAGCAGCGGGCGACAGCCCGGCGCGGGCAGCATCGGGCTTCGACCGACGGGAAAGCGAAAGTGACTGTCCCCCCGATGAAGTCCGAACCCCTGTAGGCAGACTAGCCCCGTCGCCCATTCGAACCAGAGGAGATGCCCTATTCAAACGCGCACCACACGCGGGAGATGCGGGCGGCCACACCATGGGTCTACTGCCGGTGAACCTCACCTGTTCGTCAACATGGCTACCGCAGGCAGAACGACCGGATCATCTACCAAGGGATCCATGGACGCCTCGACCCTCGTGCTGAGGATCTCGGTGAGGATCACACCGTCCACGAGGCCCACGCTGGCGACGACCTGCCGTTTCCGTGGTTTGTTCGGTCTGACCATCGGTGCTGGCGCTCCGATACATCGGTGCTATTCACAACGCTGTTTCGGCCGGGCGGGCACAGTGACCTCGGAGTTGACGAAAAGCGCCTGCTACCAGTGTTCGATCAGGTCGAAATGCAGCTGCCCGTAGCCATCGGGGACGGCGGTTCCGACGGTGATGCGGTCACGAGCCCACGATCCCACTGCCTCGAATCCGAGATCGCCGATGGCGCGCTGCGGGTGGAGGTCGCCACCTCCTCGCCCATTGCCCTCCGCTGTCAGGATCGGAAGCGGATGAATGCGGAGCTCAACGTCGTTGGCCGGGACGACGTTCTTGTCCACGTAGACCCGCTTGTCATGGTTGATGACATAGCGGCCGATGACGGCCGAGTCCGGGACCGTGGCCTTAGTTGCGGAATCTGCACGGTCATAGAGGCTTTCCGGTGTGATACCACCGGGCTCGATGTCGGCATAGTGACCGGCCCACACGACCCGGGTTGGTTCGGTCAGCAACCGTTCAACTGCCTCAACGAATTCGTCGCCGATCCACGAATGCTCCATGATCTTGATGCTCATGTGGTAGTCCCACGGGTCGACATAGCCGACGATGTCGTCGGCGTCATCGGCGAGCAGGACAGCTCTGAAGAACTGGCCCATAGCGAGAGGCACCTTTCGAGAGAGATCGATGAAATGCGGAGGTGGAGCGCATGACGGGCCCCGGGACTCGCCTGATGCAGGCCACCAGCTCAGCGGCGCTGGTGATCACCACGGGCAGCGGTGGCCGGTGTGCCGGTCGAGGTCGCGCACCGCGTCCGCGACGGGTGCCCCGGGCTTCCTACAGGACGGCGACGGGCTTCGGTGTGCCGAGCGCTGAGCGTCCGGGCAGCGATTCGGTGCGGCGGGAGACGAGCCGGTCACACGACACCGGGACTTTTCTCGCAACCAGGCTGCACCGATCTTCGGGCGTGCGCGGCAGTGCGCCGATGCAGGCGCGCGTCCTGCCCGTGGGGTGTCACAGCCGCAGGCCCCCGTAGCCAAACATGGCTGCGAACGCGAGATGAGCGCGCAGCAGGTCGACCGGGTGAGACGTCCCGTCGGCGGCGGGTGCGGCGTCGCGGACCTTCCGGATCTTCAGCAGTTTCGCGCCGCGCAGCTTGATACCGGTCACCGGTGGTGTGGTGTCGGTGCCGGGATCGTGGAAGGTGGTGTAGTCCGAGATCGGAATCCACACCTCATACCAGGCGTCGGCGGGCTGGCCTTCGCGTGGCGCCTCCCGCGAGTCGCGTTCGTTGGCCTGCCACCGCCGGCAGGGACAGGCCGGGTCGTCGCAGCGAGCGAATTTCTCGGGCGGGTGCCGGTTGTAGCGGGTCTGTCGTCCCGCCAGCATGGGGCACGCCTTGCGGGAGTAGTGGCCGCATTCGGGATGTACGCCCGGCTCTGGGGAGATTCCGCGCAGGTGGTCGGCGGGGCGGATGTAGAGCATGACCCGGTCATCCAGGGGCTGCCCGCAGACCTGGCACAGCCTGCGGGACAGCGTCTCTTGTAGTCGTCGGTGGTCGATTTTGCCCCAGACCGGGCGGGTGCGGTCGCGGTGGGCGAGGGTGATGTGCGGGACCACCAGTCCCTGCGCCAGCGGTGCGTGCGCCAACCGCACAGGGATCGGCGGCCGCGCGGGTACTGGTACTTCGGAATCGGTCAACGACGATCACCTCGAATCACTCGGAGGATGTGCCCACCTGCAGTGGCAGACGGGCAGAGTGTCAGGACTCGGTGGACTGGATCGGTGCGGCCGAGACCTCGAGACGGATCACCCGCTCGGCGGTCCGGGGGGCATGGATGCGGACCTCGATCACCGCGCGCAACGCGCCCGGAACGGGCGGTTCGGCGACCCAGGGGGCGAACCGGTCGGGGTCGCGGTGGGGAAGGTTCGTTTCGATCCAGGTCACCAGCTCTGTAGCGTTGGTGATCACCACGGCCAGCGGCGACCGGTGTGCGGGTCGAGGTCGTGCACCGCGACCGCGACGGGTGCGCCGGGCACCTGGATGCTGACCGACCGCGGCAGCAACGCCTGGAGGCCGCTGGCAGCGAGATTGCCGCGCGCGACCACCCACCGGCCACGCTCATCGAGCTGGGCGGGCAGCAGCCGCCACCCGTACCCGCTCGGCAACCGATCGAACAGCTGTCGCTGCCAGAGGTCTCGGCTGCCGCCGTCCTCATCGACGGTGACTTGCGTGGTGTACTCGATGCGTACCAACGCCATCACGACCGCTGTTGGCGCCCCTACCCCGGCCGCGACAGGGTCCACGCCGGGGAACACGCCGATCGAGGCGCCCGGCCGGGGCGGGGTGGAGAACGCGGCGTGATACCCCGCGACGAGCACCTGTGCGGCGGAAGCGAGGTCGGGCAGGACCGAGCGGTATCGAGGATCGGTCTGCAGGCGGGCGAGGTAGCGGCTGGAGTCGATCCCCACCGCGATCACCCCACGCCTTGGGGCGGGTGCTGGTCAGCGCCGGAAGTTGGCGTGGGGGTGGGCGCTGTTGGGCTGAACATCATGGCGAAGCTGCTGGTTGAGACGGTGATGGACAGCCACCCGTTCACCGCGGCGTAGGCGCGGATCAGCTCGATGAGCGTGTGGCCGTCGAAATCCTCGGTGAGATCGAGGTATTCGACGAAGTCGTCACCGAGCGGGTCACCGTGGTTCCAGTGGGTTCCGGGGCCGTGGTCGAGGGCGTAGACGACGTGCGCCTGGTAGTCGGGGCTGTCGGGTTCGCCGGGCTGGTGGGGGATGCCGTTGCTCATCAGGTAGATGCCGTGGTCTTTGACCCAGATCAGCGACGGCACCGCCGGGCCGGGATCGGCATACGGACAGCGGGAATGCTGCGAAGCGGCCATGGCGTGCTCGGCGAGGTCGATCACCTTCGACAGCGGGAACCACAGTGCGACCGAAGCCATGTTCAGCACTCCTTTCGGTGGGAGAACTCGGTGGGCACCGCTTCGGGCGCGCCGCCGCCGAGTGGGCGGACGGATTCGATGAACCTCAACGGCAGCAGCACCCCGGCCTGCTCGCCAGCGCGGGTGAGCACGGTGTGGTGGCGGTGCACCACCTGGATGCGGACGTGGTCGTGGACATGGCCGCCGCGGGTGATGACCGTGGCCGCCACCCGGGCGCGGCGGAGCCGATGCAGTTCGGTCGCGAGGAGCGCGACTACCGGATCACCACCCTCGCTGTTCCCGGAGGCCGCGGCGGTGCTGGCCAGACGCTGGCGCAGCATGTCGCGGGCGGCACCGAGGTCGTCGAGGTCGGCCTCGGCGTCGAACCAGGCGTCGATGCGCGCGAGGACCAGGCGAAGGAACTGCTGCTCGGATGCCTCAGCGATCGGTGCTGGCGGGGTGTGGTAGTCGCTCATCGGCGACCGCCCCGCAGACGGCGCCACCACGTGGCTCGGCGGATCGGGCCGGGCCGGGAGCCAGTGGCCAGCGCTGTGGCGAGGATGTCGCAGGCGTTCGGGCTCAGGTCGGCGTAGCGCCAGTCGGTGTCGGGATTGTCGCGGTCGCGCAGCAGCAGCCGCACGTGGTGGCTGTCGGTGCTGGCGATAACGCTGTGGCCGTCGACGTCGTGCAGCCGGATGAGGATCGTGGCCAGATTCGGGTAGTAGGGCACGGAAAGATCCGCCTTTCTCGAAAGGGATGTTGAGGCCGAAGGTCGGCGCCCAAGCCGTGATGTGCGTGGTCAGGCGGTTTCGAGTTCGATGAGGTCGGCGTAGCGGTCCATGCCGTCGAACGCCTCGCAGTCGCATCGCGGAAACGGGCGCAGGCATTCGGCGCAGAATCCGCAGGCGGTGCAGTGCGGGCCGGGCTGTTCGGGGTCGAATTCGCCGCAGCCCAGGCACTCCCAGTCCACGGCGGCGCTGTAGCCCCAGGTGTGCGGCAGGTAGGTGCGGTTGGAGTACCAGATTCCGCCGTCCCAGTGCCCGTAGCGCTCGTTGAAGATGTAGGCGGAGTGCTTGTAGGCGGGGTCGACGGTCAAGATCACCATCTTGTCTCCGCCCAGCCACCGCTCCAGTCGCTCCCGCCCGGACCAGGAGTCCAGTGGCCCGAACGGCAGGGTCGGCAGGAAGTCCTCGGCGGCGATGCGGGTGTCGCTTCGACTGTCGCCTTTTGCGGGGTGGACGTTGTCGGGCAGGATCCCGTTGTGCGCGAGCACGGTTCGCTCGTCACCGCCGACGAGGAAGGGATGACAGTTGTCCACCGCGAGGTGGCCGTGGGTGGCCAGCCGGGAATGGAACAACGCCGCCCCCTCGGGATGACGCTCCCGCACGGTGGCGAACTCGGTGATCACTTCCTCGGCGTTCATGCCGCGGCCGACGAGGATGCCGGTGTCGGTGAGCACGGCGTAGCCGTGGCCGTGCGGGTTGGCCAACGCCCCACTGGTCAGAGCGTCGAGGTCGGGGCTGATACCGGGTTTGAGAAAAACTAGGATGCACATGCGAGGGCCTCCATTTCGGCCAGCAGCGGGGAGTACTGGGGGTGTGAGCGCACCCAGGTGGTGAAGGAGGTCCATTCCCAGCCGCGTCGGCGCGCGATATCGGCCGCCGACAGCCCGCGGGTGTATTCGACTGACGCCGCGGCGAAGGCGAGGGCGGCTTGGACTTGCTGGGGGTGCAGGGAGCTGGCGAAGACTCGCAGTTCGAAGGTGTTTTCGGGGCAGACGTTGATGGCTTGGTAGCGGCCGTAGCCGTCGGTGCTGCCCTTGGCGTACTCCTGTGCGTTGGACCGCTGGTGGGAGGAGAATCGTGCCCATTCCGAGTTCCGTCGGCGCGCCAGGGTGGTGACGGAGCGTTCGTTGCGGTAGACGAATTTGAGCCAGCGGTAGGCGTGGGCGGGGTTGGTGAACCCGGCGCGGGAGAGGTGGACGTGGATGCCGACGCCGTCGTCGGTGTAGCAGCCCAGCAACCGCAGCCGACCCAGTAGCTGCCACGGAAAGCGTTGCAGCGCAAACTCATATGACATGGGGTGGGTGACGAGTTCGAATCCGCAGGGGATCGAACCGTCTTCCTTCAGATACGCCAGATCCCGGGCGTGCGCTACGGCGGTGTCGACCGCGTCGCGGTAGCTGCGGTCGGGGGTTTTGATCTCCAGTTCCATCCCGAGGAACAGGGGGCCGTCACCGTGGAACCGCAGTGCGGGGGTGTAGTAGGAGTCGTGGACGGCGTGATGGGTGGGGGAGTAGGTGTCGAAGCAGTTGTCGCAGTAGGTGGTGTCGACCGGGACGAGGGTGAAGCATTCGCAGCATTCGTGGTAGTCCTCGTCCGCGCACCGCTCGCACACCCGGTTGCCGCCGTCGACGCAATAGAGCTGGTCGGCGAGGCTGGCGCAGTCGTCGCAGGTCTCGTAACCGGACGCGCACTCGGCGCAGACTTCTGTGCTGGTGCCGACGACGCTGCGGATGTCGCGGGTGTAGATGGCGCAGTCCCCGCATCGCTGCCAGCCGGTCAGGCATTCGCGGCACAGCAGGGTGTCGTCGATGGTGCGGGCGAGGGTGTCGGTGCGGGCGTGGGCGGCGCAGCTGTCGCAGCGCGACAGCCCGTCCGCGCAATCCGGGCACACCCGGTCGCCGTCGATGGTGGCGATGAGGTCCTCGCCGCGGATCGGGCTGGAGCATTCCTCGCACGACGCGTCGGGGAGTGTGGAGGCGGGCATGACGAATCAGGTCCCTTCTCGTGGAATGGAAAGAACCCCGCACCCGGCCCGAGAAGCAGGCGGTTTGCGGGGTTCTGAATGGGCGGCAGCTCGTGGTGGCGTGTTCGTGGTTTATGGGGCGCTGGCTTGCTGGCGGGGCTGGTGATGCGCCGACGACAGTGCGCGGGGCCCTTCACGGCCTGACGTAGTGGTGGGTGCGGTGTGGCAGGTGCAGTCGGGGAATGCGGTTTCGCAGTCGAAGCACCAGCCGCAGTCACCGCAGTAGCGGCTGGCGCGGTGCAGGTCCAATGTCTGGCAGTACCCGCACAGGTACCGGCGTCGCTTCGGCCAGCGCAGCGCCAGGGGCAGGTAGCTGTTGTTGGAATACCAAATCTCGTCCTGCCAGTACCCGTGGTGGTGGCCGAACAGGTAAGCGTGGTGGGCGTAGGCCGGGTCGACGGTGAGGATCAGCAGTTTGCTCGCCCCCAGCCACGACGCCAGCCCCCGCGCCCCGCGATGGGTGTCGATCGACCCGAACGGCGCCTTCGGCAGGTACTCCTCCGCTGCGATGCGGGTGTCCGAGCGCGGGTCGTAAGGTCCGGGGTGTACCCGTTTGGGCAGTGTCCCGTTATGCGCCAACACGGTTCGGGGGTCACCACCGAGCCGGAACGGGTGACAGTTGTGGATGCCGATTGCGCCGTGGGTGGCGTAGCGGGAATGGAACAACGCCGGACCGGCCGGATGCGCGGCGCGCGCTTTGAGGAACTCGGTGATCACACGGTCGGCGTTCATCCCGCGCCCGACCAGGATCCGGTGGTCGGCCACGATCGCGAACCCGTGGCCGTGCGGGTTGGCTTGCGCACCGTAGGCCAACGCGTCCGGGTCCGGGGTCACCTGCGCGGGCAGGTAGGTCAACAGGCACATTCCAGGTCCTCCATCTCCGCCCACAGGGGCTGGTAGTCGGGGTGATCGGCGACCCAGGCGGCGAAGCGGCCCCATTCCCAGCCACCGGCGCGGACGTCGGCGACGCGCAGGCTGCGGGTGTAGTGGATGGAGGCGGCGGTGAACGCCAGCGCCGCCTGCACCCGCTGGATGTTCAGGGAGCTGGCGAACACCCGCAGTTCGAGGGTTTTGCGGGGGTAGGGGTTGATCGCCTGATACCGCTCCAAACCCAGCGCGTGCTGGGGGCCTTTGGCGGTGTCCTTCGCGCGTGCCCGCGCCGTGCGGTCGAACGGTGCGTATCGGGAGCGGCGCCGCGCGAGGGTGGAGACGGCGGATTCGTTGCGGTACAACAGCTTCATCCACCGGTAGATATGCGCGGGGGAATCGAACCCGTCGCGGCTGGCATGGACATGCAAACCGACAGAGGAGTCGGTGTCGCAGTCGAGGTCTTCCAACGCCTCGAGCAGCGGCCAGGGGAACCGGTCGATGGCATACCGGTAGGACATGGGATGGGTTACCAACTCGAATCCTGTGGGCTGGATCGAGGAATCCTGCTTCAGATACCCCAGGCCGCCGAGGTGTTCGGTGGCGACGGTGACGCATTCGCCGTAGCGGTAGTGCGGGACGATGATCTCCAGCTCCAACCCCAGAAACAGTGGGCCTTCGCCGTGGAAGCGGGGGTCGGGTTTGTAGGTGTAGTGCCACACATGGTCTCGGCCTGTCCGGCAGTCGCAGGTGTGACCGGGGCGGGTCAGGGTGTCGCAGTGCGGGCACGGGGTGAGCCGGTGGGCGCAGCGGGGGCAGGCGCGGTACCCGCCGGCGACGTAGCGGCCGTTGGCGGTGTAGCGGCTGCACTGGAAGCAGACGTCGAACAACACGGTCGCGCAGCGCAGGCACACCGGGTCGTCGGTGTCGGTACGCACTGCGGGGCTGGTGGGTTTGCGGCAGGAGACACACGGCCCCAAGCCGGGTACACATTGGGCGCAGTATTGCTGCTCATCGGCGGTGTCGATCAACGCGAGCGAGGGCTCGCGACAGCGATCACACAGCGATATCCGCCCCGCGCAGCGAGGACAGACGAACTGGTCTTCGACCGGGTACCGGTCACCGGGGTCACCACTGCCGCAGACCGCGCACAGCGCAACAGGGAGGGTATCGGGCATGACGGGCCACCTTCCGGAAACGACAGAACGCCAGACCGGAAGGCGTCCTCCGGTCCGGCGTTCAGGGGCAACAGGGCGTTGGTGATGTGGTGCACCGCGAAGCCGCGGGTCGGGGGCTCACGCGGACGAGTGGTCACCGCATTCGTCGGGGCGACAGGACCCCGCGACCAGTCGGGGAGACTGCGGCTATGCCGCGCCGCGGGCTGCCACGGCGTCGTGGGCGGCCTGCTCGAGAGCGAGCAGGCGTTCGTCGGCGTGGCCGTGCCAGCGGGTTTCGAACCCCGCCCGCTGTTTAGGCACCACACCGTCGGGTGCGGCGACGAAGAACTCCTCCAGCCGGGGATAGGTCGTCGCGTGCTCGGTCAGCCACACGCGGGTGTGGTCACCGTCGAGCGTGCAGGGGACCTGCAACCTTGCGGCGATTCGGTGCAGGATCTCCACGGTTTCGGCGCGGCTTCCGCGGGCGAGGGTGTCGACGGCACGCCAGGCGCGGGCGGGTGCGGTGTAGCAGCGGCGGACCCGGTAGACCGCCCACCGGCAGTGATCCAGCTGCGCTTCGGCCAGGGCGAGGATGTCGTGGGCGCCGTCGCGGCGCAACCGATCAGTCAACGTCTTCCCCGGTCCGAACAGTCCGGAGTTGCGGTTGAGCGCGACAGCGACGTACTCGTCCACCACATGCTTGAACGCCTCCGCCGGCGCGGCCTGGAAACGCGCCAGCTGCTCCGGCCACCCTGGCACTGATACGAAGCAGCATTGGCGGCAGCAGGATTTCGGCCACCACACCCCGAACAACCCGAACAGGTATCCCTGGCAACGGGCGCGGGACCAGCCCGCGGCGTGCAGCGGGTAGATCGGGTGCCGGCGCCCACCCAACGTCACCGACGAATCCGTGGCGATCCGGCGAGTTTCCTCGGCGTTGTAGCCGACCGCGTGCACATACCGCGCGGAACCCAGATGCGTGGCCCGCCATGTGTCGAGCGGTACTCCTTTTGCCTTGGCCGAACAGGTGCGGTTGCCGCCGAGGGTGGGCAGCACGCCGTTGCCGCGGTGCTCGTCGCTGAGCGCGTAGAAGCCGTACTTCTGCGGGTCGGGGTGCAACTGCACCGGTTGCCGGGTGTCCTGCAACACGACGATCCCGTCCGCGGCCGACGGGCCCTTGCGGGCCACTTCGACCAGGCGAACCGAAGCCTGTCGCAGCAACGGCAGGACGTGGGTGGCGACCAGGTCGCAGGTGCTGGTCCACTCGTCACCGGTCTGGGCGATCAACACGATCAGGTTCGACAGGTCATCCAGTAGTTCCGCGGGCCGAAATGCCGGTTCGAGCAGTGTGCGCACTATGCCGCAGGTGCTTTCCACTCCCATGCCGTAGGACCAGCACACTGGGACCGCGCCGCCGAAAAGGTCCGGCACAGCGAACAAGCCGTCTGTGGGGTCGACCATGCGGGAACTCCTTTCAGCAAGGGGTCTCAGATGAGTGGTGGGCGTCGGGTGTGTGCCGATGTATGCGGCGAAGCCGCTTTCGCCTTGGGCCGCTGACACCGTGGATTTCGGGCACCGGGCATCGGTCACGCGGTCCAGTCCTCGATCGGCGGGGAGGTGGTGGCTTCGGTGATGATGTCGGCCATCGAGCGGTCGGCGCGGAAGCGGTGGCCGATCGCGTGTTCGACGGCGGCGTATTGCGCGGCCAGCTCGGGAAACAGTTGCGCGGCACGCATGAGCGCAGCGCGGGAGGAAAGGACACAGAAGACGCAGGACGCGCGCGGGAGTCCGGCAGCGTAGGCAGGGTGGGGGCGGGTGCCGGCCGAAGCGATACGCGCCCACACATCCTGCACGGTCCAGCCATGGATCGGCAGCCATGTATCGACGTGACGGCGCGTATTGGACACACCGCACGTCACCGCGCGTCGCTCGGCACGGGCTTTCCTGCAGGCGGCGCACAGGCAGGTGGCGCCGGGCTCGTGGACGAACGGTGACGAGCGGCGGCGCTGAGGGGATTCCTCGGCGCGGTGGCCCATGATGTTGAGCACCCGCACCTGCCGACCGGTCAGCCCCGCGGCGCGGGACTCGGCGACCAGCGCGGTGATCACCCGCCGGATCGGGCCCCGCTTGAAATCCGAGGTACTTCTCTGCACCAAGTAACCCAACACGTTCGAGAGCGAGGGGTTGGTCGGAGAAGTTGACGCGAGCCTTCGCATTGCTGTCGCCAGTTCAGGAGTTCAGCCTGCACTGAGAACGGCGGGCGGGCGCCACCGGACCAGCTGATCTCTTCACGCTGCGGGGGTGCGACCTCGTCTACACTTCGAGACTGATACGCGCTTGAGCGGGAGGCAACAGCACCGAGCCGGCAGCCGCCGACCCCCGGCGCCACCTGTGCCGGGCGTGAAGCCCGGGCACTCGCACGCGAATACCGGCGCGAAGCACGCGGACGCTAACCATCCACGACCAATCGGAGCAGCAGCCCCGGCACAATTGCGCCGATATCGGCCTGCGCACCGGTCTAGACTTGGGGGTTACTACTGGTGAGATCGCATTCAACTGTCGTGTATTGGCCCGTCCAGCTCTGGAATTGCTACTGATCGTGACGTCGGGCAGGGGCTGCGGCTGATGTCAGGGGGGATCCGATTGGATGAGCCCCGGATGCCGATGCCGCGGATGGTCCGGTCAGACCGATCCGCCGAGGACACCGGCTGGCCTCCATCGGAGTGAAGGCCAGCTGTTACCCGCCGACTTTGATCCGGCTCGGACGGATGGCGCCGAGCGCCTCCCTAAGGCCACAGTTAACACGCCGGTCAGCGCGGCTGGACTCTGCCGAGCGTTCCCGCCTCGATCACTGGGCGGTCTTTGTGGCGACGAAAGCATGACCTGACGCCGCGTTCATATGCACTTGCATCCGAACGTAAGGTTAAAAGCTGACAAGGCGATGTTTGCGGCGACCCGGTTCTTATCGAGGAACCCGAGAAGAGTGCCGAGTAGGGGCAGTCATGCGGAATTCTGGCAATTATAGTAACTCAGGTCTGTTTCAGGGTGCGATTCATGACACCGGACAGTAGCTGAAGTGTTACTGTCGAGTCAAACGAAATTACTACGCTCCCGACCCGGCGGGGTACTAAACTTCGGGATAGACATCCGATCATCAATTATTCATTGGTCACTCACTTCCGGACCAGATTCCGCATCCAGCACCGGATTGTAACCAACGCTGCACAATTGTCCGGAGAACCGGCGGTGCTGGTTCGCCCAGGCTGCCGAAATCGGGGCGAACACGAGAGCCGGATGCGGGGTGGGGAAGATGTGAGTGAAGCTGTCAAACACAGCGCATGCGAAGCGATAGGGCGAGTGCCGATCGAGAAATGCCATGCCGGTGCCGCTTTATTCCACATCCACTGCGTCCGCATTCAACGCTATCAAGGGGAAATATCGTGGATATCGATCCACTCACCTTGTCCGGTATTATTCCGGCACCTCGGGTAACCGAGTTGGACAAGATCTGCTCACGAATCGCTCCGCCTCCAGAAAACTTCGCACCGCCGGGGGCGATCTGCTTTGCAGATGAACTGTCAAGCCCAAGCGGCTTCGAGCACGCAGAGTTGGTGGCGATATGAACGCTCCATTCCTCGGAAAATGGGTCCTGACCAACACTTTAGACGCCACTAATGCGGTGACAGTGAATGGTTCGGGCCAGATGGTCATGACCCCGTTCAAATCGTCGCCGACCGATGATCAGCGGCTCAATGTGTACGGCGACCTCGATTCCAACGTCGCCTTCCAGGCCGCCAATGAAAAGCATCTAGTATTCAGCTCGGGAGGCACACCGCCCCGGGGTGGAGGACTCTGGCTGGCCACCTGCAGTACCCTGGCCTCCGCCCTGACTTTCCAGCTCGCGGGCGACGCTATTGCAGGTGATGACGTGGAAGGATACACCCCGTATTTCTTTGCCGATGGCACGATGCTGTACGCGGAGTTCGCTTACGACTTCAACGACCCGTCCAGGGAAGCGGGCGGGCGCTTCGACAGACGCGTTATCAGCCCCGGCCTGGCCGATCTACTGACCTCGGGCGGTCATGGATTGGATTTGCGGTGGGTGAACTTCTCCGGCGATGACGTAACCGGAATAAAGTTGACCAGCTGCGATCTGACCAATGCCGACTTCTCAGGTGCGACGCTGATCAAGGCCACCTTGAGTGGGTCGATCCTGAGAGGTGTACGCCTGGACGATAAGACCGAGTTCACCGACGCCCAACTCGACGGCGTCGATCTGACAGGTACGACCGTCGAGAACGTGAACTTCTCCCGCGTCAACCTGCGCAGCGCGGTGCTGAACCAGGCGACGTTCCACCACACCATCTTTGTCGGCGCCGACCTGAGCGATGCCAGCGCTCTCGGCGGCGGGGAAGGGGTGTCCTTCGGTGGTTGTGACCTGTCCTACTCCAAGATGGAGAACGCGAAACTCAAAGGTGCCCGCTTCGCCGCCGGCAACGGGCTACCGGCAGCCGTCTTGGCCAATTGCTTCATGCCGAATGCCGACTTGACCTCGGCGAATCTTGTATCTGTCGACCTGCCACGTGCGCAGTGGTACGGAGCGGCTGCCAGGGCTGATGGGGCCGATCTGACCGACGCCAACCTCTCCCAGGCCAACCTCGCCACCATGGATCTGAGCCAGGTCAAAATGAACGGCGCTGTCTTGTCGTCGGCCAACCTGGTCAACACCGACCTGCGGGGTGCATCGCTGGGCCAAAGCAGCGATAACAGGTTTGTGTCAATGGCATCCGCCTCGCTGCAGGGCGCGGATCTCACCGGCGCCCGGCTTCCCGGTGCCGACCTCTCGGGCGCGGCTGTCGCCTTGAGCATCTCAGGCCCAGCGAAGACGTTCGTCGGTGTGCCGTTGTTCGACATCACCGACACCTCCCTCACCTCCGACCTCGACGGCCGACAGGTGAGCACGAAACTCAAGAACGCCTTCATCAACGCCGGGTATCCGGTGATCGACACAGCCACCATCACCGTCGTCGGAGCCGGACGACAGTGGTCGATCGACAACTACGACACCTCCGGATCCTCCCTGCAGCAAACCTACGGCACGTTCTCACTGCTGTTGCGTACTGGTCAAACCAGTGCCATCCGGGTGTACGGTAGCCCGCCTCTGCTGGTCACCGCCTACAACGCAGACAACGAGCAGACACAACAGGCGCCCAACTTCGGTGAAACCAAGGGCCTGATGGAGGCCATCGACGATGACACCACCTGCCCCAACGGCATGCGATGGTCCCAGCGCAATCACGGCATCGAGGTGGAGACCCTCATGACAGCAGGAGAGCCGCCCCATCCGCCGGCATGCGTGCCCTCAGAAGACAATTGGTGCTTCCTCAGGTAGTTAGCGCGCCTGGCCTTGCACGGCTCCCCGAAGTCGCCGAGATTTCCTGCCCACAGGGCCCCGGGTGAGACAGACGCCGTGCATCTGTAACCACCATCACCGAATCGAGTCGAGTCGGCCCACCGGCTGGGTGCTGCCGGTGGGCCGGGCGCTAAGTGCATCGTTCTGTCGAGGAAAGAGGAACTTCCTATGCCTTCCACCGATCGCGTCACCTTCCATCTCGATCTGAGCCATGTTGCCGATGGCCAGCAGCGTGAGTATTGGGTCAAGGGCTATCGCAGCGAATATCCTGTGCGGGCACATACCCCGCAGACACTCGCGCAAGCCCGCCAGCAGAACGCGGCGTTGGCAGCGATGCCCGAGGAACAGTCGGCCCGGTTCACGCATTACGCCGAGAATGTGGTCGTGTCGCAGGAGGCGCCGCATCATGTGCGCGTGCACTACCGCGACGATGACTCGCCCTTGCCCCCGTTGGTGGCGATGACGATCCACGTCCCACGCCACGCACGGGTGGCGGCGCGCACCACGACACCCGCTCTGCGGAAGATCGCCGAGAATGCCGTGGTCCCCAACTCCACCCTGGCAGCCTTCGGTGTGCCGGAAGCCACCTTGGCCATGACCCTGGATGCCGACTTGTTGATGACACCGATCGAGACGGCCAAGTCGATCCTGTTCCATCATCCCGAGCTGGCCAGTCTCGACAGCCACACCGCCGCCATCGTCATCGACACGATCGCCAATACCGGCGGCATCCACGACTTCGCACTCGCCCTCTCCAGCCAAGGTCAAGCGACGACAACGGGTGGATGGGCCACGATCACCGCGTGTACCGATGAGCACGGCGCCCCTTACAGCTACAACCCGACCGGCCCCTGGGCCAAGGCCGGACAAACCGTGTATCACTACCAGCTCAGCGACCAGACGGCGGGCGCGGCCGGCCAAGGGCCACTGTGCGAGGCGATCCGTAAAACCAAAGACGATCTGCGACTGCGCGATACGAAATGGTCGGTCAACCCGGGACACCCGGTGGCCACCCAAAACCCCGGCGTGTCACCTCCACGCGCTGCTGGTACCGGCGTGTTCGGCGAGGCCGCAGGTACCGATGGCTACACGTTCACCCTCAACAACAAGACACCCGGACACGGCCTGGACGTCCCGACGAATCTGCTGTCGTTCCACAACGGCACCTTCACGCTGGCCGCCCGAAACGACTACCTGCGCACCCTCTCGGCCTATGTGCGGTTCCGCGACGACGCCGGCAACGTGCTCACCAACGTCAGCGGCTTCCAAGGAATATGGGATGGAATATTCGATCACCCCAGCAGCGGGAAATACTTTCTGGGTACCGTTCCAGCGGTCAACGCCGTCCTGGGCATCCCGACCCCGACAGACCCCACCAAGCTAACGTTCACCTGGCCGGAACAGGCCAGCGAAGCCGAACTGCTGTGGGGCGGGATCGGTCTGTCCGACTGGGATACCGACATCGATGTGCCCGGAGCCGTCGCGACCGGCATCTTCCAATACGGCGTGCCGGTGCTGTTCCTCGCCGCGGGAGCGATCATCACCAGCAGCGGCTGGTACAAGGCGCTGATAGCCGACAAGGAACTGATGCTCGCGCTCAAGGCGGCGGCCGCCTTCGTATTCGCCGACTACGTCGGCTATCAATGGGCTGAGGACGGCATGAAGAAGGCTTTGGCGACCCTCGCCGGCAAGCTCGCGGGCATCCTTGTCGACGCCGCGGTGGAGAAACTGGCGACCTGGGTCTTCACTCGGATCGCGGTCGCCGAAGTCGAAGACGCCATCCCGTTCGTCGGGTGGGTCCTTCGTGCGGTGAACATGGCCATCACCGCTGCAGAGATCACGGAGACCACCGTCGAGGTGCTGAAGTCGCCTGCTACCTACACCGTGGAAGTCAAGCGTCAACTACAGATGCAACTGACTGTGCACCCCGACCCGACACATGGGCGCACCCCCCAAGACGCGGTCTGGCCCACCGAAGCCGACCACTGGGTCGCGATCGTGCAATACAAGGACGGCACCAACTACCAGCAGACCGGTGCCGTGCCGGTCGATGGGCATGCCGGCGACCCGGTCATCACGACCTTCACCGACCTCCCCGCGGGCAGCCAGCTACAGGTCGTCTTCGGGGTGTACTCCGACACCGACTGGCTGGCAGGACGCTGGCAAAGCGCCTGGGTCGATGCCGTTGTGCCGCAGGGGCAAGCGCAACTGCCGATCGAGGGCTCGATCCAGGAGAGCCTGGTGCCGCTGACCACGCAGACGCAGTACCGCTACAAGCAGAAAACCGCCTGGGACTCTCAGCAACGCAAGCACGTGTGGCATGTCGGTGATCAACCCACGCCCGTCGCAGCGAATCTCAGCTGCGTCAACAGCGGTGACAACCTGTGCGCGCTGACAGATGTCACCCTCAACGACAAGGCCTACATGCTCGGCTACTGCTGGAGCGCCTCCGGCCAGAACTATCCCGGCCCGGGATGCAGTGAAACCGGCCAGTCATACAGTTTCGCCAACATCAGCACCCTCGCCGACCCCTCGGTGGGTTACAAATTCTCCGAATGCGGCTTCAGCGACCAACCTTTCATCGTCTACGACCAATTCGGTCCCGCGCCGCTGTTCACCCTGCCGTCGGAGGTCCAATCCGACCTCGACGCAGGCCGCGTCAGCAAGCCCATCCAAGACGCGTTCGCTGCGGCGAACTACCCGATCACCAACAGTCAAGGCCAGACCGATCCCACAATCACCGTGATCACCCGCACGGCCGAATGGAGCATCACCATCGGCGCCACCACCCTCTACGACATCAGACGTGTCACCGACCAACTCCAGGTCTACCCCTGGCCGCAAAAGGCATTCAGCCCCCACAACTTCTACGCCGAACCGAAGCTCGTCGGCGGTGAGGTCAACTACTTCCTGCGCCAGGTCGTGCTCGACGAAACCACACCCTTCGGTGTGGGCCAGCCCAACCGCAAAACTCTCGGCTACTTCACCATCCCGCACATGGACGCCTTCGCCGTGCACCCCAACGGCTACGTCATCGCCGCCAGCTGGGCCAACAGCACCATACAAATCCTGAAACTGCCCACCTCCCCGGTCGACGACGCACAAGCCATGCCCGCGCTGACCATGGGTGGTGCAGGCACCCGGCAGGGATTGATGTCGGGACCGTGCGGACTGGCGGTCACCGAAGACGGCCGGATCCTGATCCTCGAGAGCCTCAACCAGCGCATCCAAGCCATCGACATCAACGGCAACCCCGTGCACTGCTTCGACGGCGGCGTCGTCCCCAACCTGTCACCCGCCACCGCCACCACCTCGGCCACACTCGACACAGGACTGGCGCCACTACCGCTACGCCAAGCATTCGCCAACGCCGGTGTCACCCTCTCCT
Organism: Nocardia sp. NPDC051929; assembly: GCF_044548645.1. Taxonomy (NCBI): domain Bacteria; kingdom Bacillati; phylum Actinomycetota; class Actinomycetes; order Mycobacteriales; family Nocardiaceae; genus Nocardia; species Nocardia sp. NPDC051929. The sequence goes on from NZ_JBIUCG010000041.1 coordinate 29,849, forward strand.
CCGGTTACCGCATCGACGCCGGCGACACCGTCTACCTCCTCACCCGCACAGGCGACTCCTTCGACGTCACCCTCAGCACCGGAGAAGACCTCTCCACCCAATGGGCCATCAACGACACCACCAACGGCAGCAACTACCAGGTCACCCTCGAAGGCGGTGAGCTACACGTCGAACAAAACAGCAAACCGCTGTTCACCCTCGCCGCGAACGACGTCCACATGCTGCGGATCAACGCAGTCTCCACCGACATCCTCAACGAATTCAAGCAACACGGCTACTACCTACCCCAAGCCGCGGACGTCAAAGTCACCGGAAACGGCTACCAAATCGACAGCGGCATCGAGACCGGCCTCGCCCAAGGAACCATCCCTGACAGCCTGCGCGCGGCCCTCGAAAACGACCGCGGCATCACCCTGCCCGCCACCTGCACCCTAACCCCAACCGTGACAGTGCAGGTCCTGGCACCCGGCGCCACATGGCTACTCACCGACACCGTCAGCGACACCTCCTACCGCATCACCATCGACCAGAACGATCACTCCCACCTAGCTGTGCACCACTGGAACGCCACCACGGACCTGCACAACCCCGGCCCATCGGTGACCTACCTCGACATCGCCACCGAGATGAAGGGCTATGTCTACGTCCTCGGCCACACCGGCGGACAAACACCCCAACAATCCGACTACTTCCTCGACATCTACACACCCACAGGAACATGGCTCTCGCGCACCCCCGACGGCACAGACCAGAAAGCAACCAACCCCAACGCCGCCAAAATGATCGTCGACCAATGGCGCACCATGTTCACCCTCAACTACGAGCACTACCAAAGCGACCACGGCACCGAACCTTCTATCAGCCAATGGGTGCCGAACACGCCACACTGAGGTTCCCCCGCTTCCTTGGAGGGCTCTGAGCATGGTCCGATAGGACCGGGAAGGAGCCCCGCGTGGCAGCACCGAAGAAATACCCGGACGAGTTGAAGGCTCGAGCGGTCCGCTTGTATCTGGAATCGGACCCGAAGCCGACGATCCGCAAGCTCGCCCAGCAGTTGGGGGTCCATCACGAGGCCTTGCGGAACTGGATCCGACAAGCCGACACCGGTCAGCGACCGGAGCCGGAGGCGTCCGATTTGGCCGAGGAGAACAAGCGGCTGCGTAAGCAGGTCGCCGAGTTGGAGCGGGTCAACGACATTCTGCGGTCTGCGAGTGCGTATTTCGCCTCGGAGCTCGGCCAGACCCGGAGGTGATCGTGCGGTTCGTCAAGGACAGCCAGCACCCGGTCGAGCTCGTATTGCGGGTACTCGGGATCGCCTCGTCGACCTATTACTGGTGGTGCAAACGCCTGGAACAGAGCTCGGCTCGCCAGATCGCGGACGAGGCGTTGCTGGCTGAGATCGTCGATATCCATACCAGCTCCGGCGGCACCTATGGCTCTCCTCGGGTGCATGCGATGCTGGCCCGGCGCGGCATCTCCGTCGGCCGCAAACGGGTGGAGCGGGTGATGAGTGGCGCCGGGTTGCAGGGCGCGTTCCTGCGGAAACGGTGGCGCATCGCCTCGACACGAACCGATCCACGGGCGGCGCCGGCACCGGATCTGGTCGAGCGGGTCTTCACCGCGGACCGGCCGAACCGGTTGTGGGTGGCCGACGCGATCAGGATCCCGTGCGGTCAGGGTGCGTTCTGGCTGGCAGCGGTGCGGGATGCGTTCTCCAACCGGATCGTGGACTGGAAAACCTCGGACCGCTGCGACACCGAGCTTGTGCTCGGAGCGCTGGAGTTCGCGGTTTGGAGTCGTGACATCCGCGACGGTGAGCTGATACACCACAGCGATAGGGGCTCGACCTACACGGCGATTCGGTTCGCTAATCGGCTGGCCGACAACGGGATCGCGCAATCGATGGGCTCGGTCGGAGATTCTTACGATAACGCGTTGATGGAGAATTTCTTCTCCACGTTGAAGACCGAGTTGGTTTATCGCCGGGCCTGGCGGACCCGGGACGAGGCCGAGAACGCCCTGTTCGCCTATATCGATGGCTGGTACAACAGCCAGCGCATTCAGAAGAAGCTGGGCTGGCGATCACCCGCCGAGTTCGAAGCCAGCTACCATCACCCGGTTCCGGCTGGAACCTGATAACCCCGCCCTCCAACAATGCGGGGGAACCTCACACGTAGTGATCATAGCTATGCAGGTTCGGGCCAGACGCCAACACCGCACCACCAGTGGAGGCCGGCGGTTCCCCACCGGGGAGTGACCCCATTGTTCGCCGTGGCAGACGAGCAACTGCTGCCATGACACGGCCTCCTCGATATCGGATGGACAAAATTGGGGGTGGGCGACAGTGGGCAAGTGCGCCGGGTTTCGCGCGCAGGGCAGTAGCCGCAGCGGGTAGCATCGAGCGCGGGAGAATCAGCAGGCGGGCCCGACATTTCAGGAGGCCGGCCATGCCCTCGCGTCGCCCACCGCGGTCCCCGCGTACCGCTCGATCCCCGGAAGTCGCCGCGCGACTGGAACGCTCACGCGCCCGCAGCAAACAACGCCGAGAACTGGCACGCCAGCGCGAGCGCGCCATCCACGAAGCGATCAAGCGTTACCTCGCCGGCTGGGCGGCGATCACCGCGTGTGAAACGGCCCGTGATCGCGACATCGCCGCGCTGCGCCAGCAGATCAGCGACCTCGAAGCACGCGCCGCGAGCGAGATCGCCCACTACCGCGCCGACCAAGCCGAGGCCGCTGCTGTCATCCGTGAGCGTGGTGGCTCCGAGGAGGACATCGCCGAACTGCTCGAGATCAGCCTGAAAGAAGTTCGGCAACTGCTCACCGCCGCGCGCACCCACCGCGACCCCGCCGCACCACAGCCACCATCACGGGCCGCCGCGGAGAGCGAACCGTCCCTGAGTGGCGACACCGCCGCCGCGTCGCTCCGTCCACACACACCACCGACCACCGGCACAGCCGCTCCCGGCCAGCCACCCGTGCCGCGGCATTCCGTAGACGGTGCTGAGGGAAGGGGGTGAGGTCGACCGGACAGGTGGGGGCAGCGAATCGCGGACGGGCGGCCGGCTAGGGCTGGTCGGCGCGCGTAGGTCAGATCGGTCGTCCACGGGTAGGTGCCGGGGCCGTCGCCGACGGCTTGCACCAACGCTTTGGTCGGGTCGCCGTCGACACCGAGTTCGACGATGCGGAACACACTCATCCCACCTGCGACCTGGTGGATCAGAGAACCTTCCTCGAATTGCACACGCCCGAGCCCAGCGAACCACACCAGCGGGTCGGTATTCGCTGGGAATACGCTGAGGGTGTGTCCGTGCCCGCGCCGATGCTCGCGACCGCCGGTCGGCCGCGCGATACCCCAGGACGGTGGGCGATCGAGATGAAATGGGCGGCATGCGAGCGGTGTGCCGCCTCGCTGGTGGGCGGGTGGAGTTGTACAGCTGCAACCGCAACAACGTCACTTCTCTGGGGGTACGCGGCCGAGAAAGAGTGCGTTCAAAGAGTTGTAGCAGCTCAGTGACTCGCCCCCAACGGTAACAGATCACGACACGTGTGGTGGAACGGAGTTGGCGGGCAAGCCAGCAAGGCCCGAGGTCAAGGTCCCGCTGGGGGCGAGGTTGGCGGCAGTATCGACACGGTCGTAGTGCCAGCATTCGGGGGCGTCATTTCGGCATCGAGCCCGTCGATGGTGACCTTGGTCAGCGTGCGGATGAACTTGATGCATGCCTTCGCGTCGGCCAGTCGCACCGTGGGGCCGGTTGTCTTGCTGGCCGATCTGTCTCGCACGGCTTGCAGAACGCTGACCTCGGGCATCTTTTCGTCACCGTGGGCGATCGCGTGTCGTACCTTCAGCCAGTCCCGTAGCTGCCCCTCTACATCATGGGGTTTGTAAGTGACGGCGCGGCTGCCAGCCGCGCCGTTTGGCCATGTCCAATACGGACGCGGGTTGAATCCGACTGCCTGCAATAGTTGGCGGGTGTTTTCGGCATTGGGTGTCGAGAACTTATCGAGTTCGCGTAGCACGAAACCTCGAAGTAGCTGTGCGACACCGTGGTTGGGATGCGAAGGGTTGGGCGTATGCTCGTCGAGTAGAAACCTGGTGATGTCTTGGACCACGGCTTGCCAGCTCGCGATGGCAATCACGATGACGGCCCGGTTGACCGAAATCTCCTCCCGGCGTCGCCCCTTGCCCTCTCCACCAGCACGTTGATGGACTCGGACGAGATTGTCGCAGTGCTCCATCGCGCGGTCGAAATTGAGGGTGACCGCAAGGTGCAACCTGATTCCCATCACGAGATAGTAGAACTATGCGATCGGGGGCGGGTTTCAATGTCGCCGTGGGCGGCATTTGATGTCGTCCCGACGCCGTTTCGGCGGAGGCGACCTGCGTTGCTGGCCTGACCTCGGCTGGCACGCGTGATGGTTTGACGGGAGTCAATCCGAGTGAGCGTTGTGGTCATCGAGGAATCCGAGCGCGTTGTCCCACCAGCTTTCGAGACGTTCTCCGTGTGAAAGAGCCACGATTACAGTGCCGGACGAAAGCCGCTCATCGGCAGTACCTTTCAGCGCGATCGCCTCGATGAACGCGATGTCACCGACGGCAGCGGGTGATCCGGTGCGGTCGTGCTCGAACCATCGCTGTAGGTCCTCGATCGGTGAGTAGTCGTCGGCCAAGAGTGAGCCCGCTGGCCGTACGATATCGAGAACGATCGCTACCTGGCATCCGACAACGATTACCGCTATGACGTCGAAACAGGTCTGCAACAGCTGCAACGCACCATCGATCGGCTCACCACCGTCGAAACCGAGCAAGCCCAGCGCAGCACGCGCCTTCGCGACGACGCCGCCGCCGCGGTGGGGGACAGGGTGGCCGGCGCATCAGCGGCGAAGACGGTGCCGCTGAGGGAAAATCGTGGCCGGACGCATGAACGATCTGATCATCAGGCCCTTGCGAATCGCCAGTGCCATCTCCCCGGATGTCGCGATCCGCCTGGCCGACGGGATCCGCGGACAGCGGTGGGCCTTGAGCTGGCTGCCCGGACGGGCCTGACCCGAAAACAAGCCTTCAGCGGCATGGTGCTCGACGAATCCTCACCGACCCAAACGAACTCGACAGCGCCATCATGATGCTGGTCATGGCCGAACTCGCCGCCGAGCTGTCGATGTCGCTGGAACAAGCCTGCTTCGGCTGTCCTACATCAAAAAGGACGACCACTACCCCCGATACCGGTGGAGCCGATGCGCACAGCAACCCGGACACCGCGGTATCGACACCAATTGCCGAGAATGCTGAAAACGGAATAGATCTGCCGAGTCACGATTCTCGCTGGCCGGACACCGAGGCTGCTGAGACGAGACGGTTCGATTTGGAGAAACCTAAGCGCGAAGGTATATTTGCTTCCGTCAAACTACCGAGCGATCGGTGGAAAGGCGCGAATACCCCCGAACGAGCCCCGGACCGACGCACCGGTCCGGGGCTCGATTGGTTAGCAAAACAGAAGCGCGATCCGTAGTCTAGGAACCCGTCGCTGCGGTCGGCCGGTGAAGTGGGCGCCTGCCAGCCTGCTGACCCGGGGACTGACAGCGGCCTATTACGCAGACGACATCCCCCGCGCCCTCTGAGCCACCGCTGGTCGCCCACGGCGCTGAGGACATATGAAGACCGGCCATGATGAAGATCGCAAACTGAACCGTCGAGTTGGGGACCGGCTTCGGTTTCAGACCCGCGCCGGTCGGCGTGGTGGTTGTTGAGCGCAGTAGGCGGCTTCGTACTCGGCCGGGGTCAGGTAGTTCAAGCGGGAATGCAGGCGGGCGTTGTTGTACCAGTCGCACCATTCCATGAGCGCGAACTCGACCTAGGTGACAGTCTTGAACGGGCCGTGCCGGTTGATCACCTCGGTCTTGAACAGGCCGATGATCGATTCTGCGAGCGCGTTGTCGTAGGCATCGCCGACCGAGCCGACCGATGCCGACAGACCATGCAGGGCAAGCGATTCGGTGAACTTCACCGATACGTATTGGCCGGATTCAACTGATCGTTGCAACACCTCGATCGTGGAGGTGTCGAGGTGGGAATTGGTCCGCAGCAGAAGCGGGTTCGTGAGTACCGGG
>NZ_JBIUCG010000042.1:0-23247 GCF_044548645.1 Nocardia sp. NPDC051929
CGCGGGATCCAGTCCAGTCGGCCTGGCCAATCCCCGGTGACGGGGCAGGCCCATGTCCTTACCGCTGTTTTTCACAGGTGTACTCGTCACGGGCCAGGCCCCGGCCGCGTCGATGCTGCGGCAGCTGCTCGGGCGCACCGAGACCCGGCTGATCGTGCCGTGGATCAACGCCGCCGAGCACCAGACCACCGTGGCCGGATCCGGGTCGGGCAAGACCACGCTGATGGTGCGGTTCCTCGTGTCGTGGTTCATCACCACCTGGATGCGGCACCGGCAGTGGTGGCGGCTGGATCGTCCCGGTCGGCCGCTGGTGATCGTGGTCGACTGCAACGGCGGCCCCGAGTCGCGCAAGGTCGCCGCCCGGATGCGCACGTGGTTTTCCGCGCTGGGTGTGCCCGCGCCGCGGATCGGGATCTTCCCCGACGACGTGTCGCTGGGCATGTGGCCGCGCAACGACTTCGACGCGCTGGAGGTCAAGGCGCAGAAGGCCATCGTGGATGACCTGCGCTCGATCCTCTCGGCGATGGTCTCCGGAGGCTCGACGCCGACCACCGACACCGAGAAGTACTTCCACGAGATCCGCGAGACCCTGATCCACCTGATCGTGGACGCCCCGGCCCGGGTCGAGGTCATCGACGGCGTGTCGACACCGATCGGGCACAACCCGCCGCGGTCGTGGCTGGAGTTGTTGTCGCGGTTCGACGTGGAGAAGCTGTCGAAGCTGTGGGGCGGGCAGCCCGCCGCCGAGGTCTGGACCGGCGTCATGGGCATCGACATGGAGATCAAGTCGACCATCGACGGCAAGCAGCCGGTCATGAACTCCGCCCGCGCGGAGTTCGCCAACCTCTACCGCGCCCTGGGGGATGCGTTCGACGGCGACAAGGAGCTCACCGACTTCGATGTCCTCTACATCGTGCTGGAGGGCGTGAAGACCCCGGATCGGGCCCGCGCCCAGTTCGGCGCGATCGGCACCATGCTCGAACAGCTCGCCGACAAGGAACACGGCCGCACCAGCTTGATGGCGGTCGATGAGTTCTCCGCCGTCAGTGACGGCAAGACCCGCGCGGTGAAGTGGGTCGAGCGCCTGCGCAAGGCCGGCATCGGGTCGTGGTGGATCGCGCAGTCCTGGCAAGGCCTGGGCCACGACGACGACAACCGCACCGGCCTGGTCGCCGCCGCTTCCGGTGGCTCGCTGCTGATGCGCTCGTCGGATCCGGAAACCCTGGCCAAGAAGTACGGCACCCGCGCGAAGTTCGAACTGTCGCGCAAGTTGATCAGCGGCAACCGCGACGGCGACGAGGGCAACGTCAAACCCGGCGATCAGTTCCTGATCCCGCCGAACCGGCTGCGCGCCATGGCCAAAGGCGACGTAGTCCAGGTCGCCGGTGGCCGCGCCCGCTGGGGACGGGTCTCCCCGCTGGACGACGCCGAGCTCAAGCGGCTGCGTCCACTGCCCGGCATCGCCGATTTCACCGACCTGGAACCCGACACCGACGACACCACCGGCCTGGCGCCGGTGATCGACCTGACCAAGCGCCGCCCGGCCTGAACCACCACTACGACAAGGAGTTACGAGCAATGGCTTTCCCGAACCCGATCGAACCCGAGGACCACGGCGAGGAGCTGGGTGGCCGCAGCGCCGCCGAGCAGGCCCGCGAGCAGCAGGTGCTCGAAGCGCTCACCGCCGACATGGAAGGCAGCGAGGCCGAGAAGCTCGCCGCGCAGCTGCTGACGCCGGTCGTGCCCGACGGCGGCAGCGTGGGCCGCACCGTGACCCCGCATGTCTCCCGGCTCACCAAGGCCCGCGAGAACGTGCGGATCTGGGGTCCGGCGGTGGCGACCACGACCGGCGCTGTGGTCGCGGTGTCGGTGTTGCCGCTGCCCGGCCCACTGTCGCTGTACGTGCTCGCGCTGGCGGCGTTCGCGTGGTGGCACTGCGCCGGACGCCCCGGCGCCATCGAAACCGTCCGCATGCTCGCCTACGCCCTGGCAGACGCCGGTTCCTGGATCCGCCGCCACGTCGAGCAGCTGGCCCGCCGCCGCGCCGCGATGGAGACCCGCCGCACGACCGGAACACCCGCCAACCCCAGAAAGGAGAACTGACGTGCCGCTGATGTCGGTATCGCTGACCGAGGACCAGGTCCGCGCACGTACCAAGACCGTCACTCGCCGGATGGGCTGGCTCGCACTCAAGCCCGGTACCCAACTGACGTTGTGCCGCAAGGTCATGGGACGCCGCAAGGGTGAGCCGCTGGTCCGCATCGTCGATGTCGTGGTCGAGGACGTGCGCCGCGAGCGCCTGGCCCTCATCACCGCCGAGGACGTGCGCGCCGAGGGCTTCCCGGACTGGACCCCGGACGAGTTCATCGCGTTCTTCTGCCGCAGCCACCAGGGCTGCACACCCGAGACGACCGTCACTCGCATCCAGTGGCGCTACCTCACCGACGACACAGCCGGATCCGCCGGAGCCGATCCCTCGATCCAGCAGGCCGGAACTGACCTGCTGACCCATGTCCGCGCCAACGTCGCCGCGGGCTACATCCCCACCACCCAGAAGGAGAACTGATCATGTCCGATCGCAGTCCCGAAGACGAGATGATCGCGCAGGCACGCCAGTTCAGTGCCGCGATGCGTATGGCGATGCAGCGCCACGCGCAGGCCGCGAACTGGCTGGAGCGCCGCCGGGCCCGCAAGGAAATCTCGCGCCTGGTCCGTAAGGAGCGTCGCGAGCAGCAGCAGTCCCGCACCAACCACCTGTCCTGGACCAATCAGGCGGTCAACCGTTACCGGCTGCACGCCGAAACGGTTGCCCTGAGGGCCAACGATCCGCGCGTGGATCACGACCGCCGTGCCCGCGATGCCCGCGCGCTGGTCGAGCACCGCGACCGGCTGGCCGCCCAGTTCATCGCTGACGGGCACCTGACTCGCACCGAGCAGGGCATTGCGCTGGATGGTTTGGACGCGGCGACGGTGTTCCCGGAGTTCAAGACCGGCAACCTGTTCGCCCGCGCTCACAAGGTCAAAGGGCTGGAGGCGCTGCACTACCGGGCGCGGGTGGCCCGCGAGGCGGTCAGCATCAACCGCAGTGCCGACCGGGAACGGCAGGAGTGGCAGCAGGGCCTCGATGCCGCGCACCGCGCCAACGCGGAGGACGCGCTGCTGGCTCGGATCGACGCCGCGCAGGCTCACCGGCACCGCTACACCGCGCAGATGACGTGGACCGATCTGGACGGCGGGACGCTCACCGAATCCCGCTCGTTCGCCACCGAGCACACAGCGACGGAGTGGTTGCAGCGCAACGTCGGTCGCACGTCGTGGTCGGATGGCACCACGTTGCAGGTCGAGACCCGCGACACCCTCAACGCCGCCAAGCAGTACGTCGACCAGGGCCGCCCCGAGACCGTGGCCGGGCAGCTCGCGGCCCGGGAGGCGGTGTTGCGGGAGCGGACGCTGGCAGGGCAGGTGCACCGTGAGCAGGTCACGGCGCAGACCCGCGAGGCTGCCCAGGAGCAGGAACAGCAGGCGGAGGAGCTGCGGTTCGCCAGCACCGTCACTTACCTGCCGCAGAACGCGAATCAGGTGGTGCACGAGCGCGGCGCCCACGCCACGGAGGCGGACTCGGCTCGCTGGACCGCGCAGCAGTTGGCGGTGATTCGGCCGGCACCCGGCACCACCGTGCACGTGGCCGCTTCCGAGACCTCCAGCGAGGGCCACGAAGACCCGGTGTTCCGCGCCGAGGGTGGCCGGTCGATGGTCGCCGACGAAGTGACCCAGTGGCAGGAGAGCATCGAGCGGGTCTCATCCGCGCAGGAGCGCGACGGGCAGCAGCAGCCCGCGTCGGTGGTACAGATCATGGCCGAGCGCCACCGGCTCGCCGAGGATCTCGCGCAGCGCGGTCGTGAGATCGAGCAGCTGTCCGGCGAGCTGGTCGACGCCGTCGAGCGCAACAACCAGTTGGCGGCTCAGGTTTCCGAGCGGGACAAGAAGCTCGCCGAACTCACCACCCGGCACGGGCTGTCGATCGAGCACAACAACGACCTGACCGAGCAGAACGCCCGGCTTACCCGGCAACTGACCAAGGTCAAAGCCGAGCGGAACGATGTCGTCTCGGCGTTGGCCGAAAGCGGGCGCGACGTTTACGCACTGTCGCAAGAGCTCCAGCAGGTCACAGCCGAGCGAGACGAGTTGCGCGACATCAACTCCCGGACGCGCGGTCAGGTCGCGGGCCGCGACGGCGGCGACGTCGGCGCCCAGTTGGCCGAGGTGACCGCCGAGCGGGACCGGCTGCGCGGCGAACGCGACGAGGCGGTGGCGAAGCTCGCCGAGCGCACACCGGCACGGGAGCGGTTCGGCAGCCCGGAGCGCCAGGCCGAGCAGGCCAAGGCGTCTGTCTCGAGCGGCCGGTCGGCGCTGGCGGACTACCGGCCCGGCAACAGCCTGGCCGAGGCCATCGCCCACAACGGACACGACCGAGAGGGCATGGACCGATGAGCAGCAACGATCTGGACGATCTCTACATCAACCGCTACGCCGGGCGGGTCGAGAACCCGCAGGAGGTGTTGATGCGGGCGGACTTCGACCGCGTGAAGGACCTGAGCGAAACCGCGTCCCACGCCTCCGGCGCCGACGTCGACCGGATCTTCGACCAGGTCGGTGAGATCTCCGCCCGCTGGTCGGACCGCGATGACGAACTGGGCGCGGCCTACCGATACCTGGAGGACGCGCACAGCGACTGGCGCTCGGCGCCGGACACTATGCGCCGCATGCACGAGCAGATCACCGCGGATCGCGCCCAGGGCTTCCACGCGATCAGCGAGATCGACTGGCGCAGCCAGCAGCACGCCCGCGAGCTGGCCGGACACGGCGCCTGGGTGGTCGAGCCCCGCTCGATCGAGCAGGCCCGCCAGCAGCTCGCCGCCGCCGAACGCCGCGATTCCTGGTCGGATCCGGCCAAGGCCCGCCCGTCCGCGGGGCCGGTCCCGGTGTCGGGCGCGTTCGCCGCCGCGCGCACCGCGGAGCTGTCCACGGACATGCCGGGCGGTGCAACGCCCGGCATGCACCGACGGTCCGACACCACAAACATCCAGCAGGGAGCCGAACCAACCACCGACATTACCCGCGATACCGCGCCCCGATCGGCGTTGGCGGACTACCGATCCGGCAACGCGCTGGCGGCGTCGCTGGCGAACACCGAGCGTGACGGAGCGGAGCGGTGAGCGCCCCGTCGGTCGAGGCGACGATGCCCGCCCAGCCCGCGGACTGCTTCGCCGACGCGCTGGCCATCCGGCCGACGCCGCTGCGGTCGACCCCGCAGTCGGTGTCCCTGGTCGGGACTCCACCGGTGAGCCCGGCCCAGCCGACGACGTCCGGTTCGGCCACCGGCGATTTGGAGGCGCGGTTGATCGCGGCGAACGAGCGCGCCGCGGATCTGGCGCAGCGGCTGGCCGCCGCGCTGGCGGCGCTGGATGCCGCCGAGCACCAGGCCGCTCAGCTGGAAGACCGTAACCGCGAACTTGCCAGCGACCTGGACAACGCCCTGGACCAGCTCGCCGGACACGCACTGCACGCCGAGCAGGAACGGCTGATCCACACCCCCGTCTACGGCCTGTGGGCCGTGTCCACCGATCGAGAGGGATACGACCGATGAACTCGACAGCCACTGTCCAGTCCGTCCACCGGGCGTCCAGCGGTCGATTCGATGTCGCGGAGCTGACCGCGCTGGCGATGACGATCGTCATCGGCGCGGGCGCGTTCGCGTGGTCGTTCGCCGCCCTGACCGAACTGTCGGTGATGGCCGGGATTACACCGCGTCTAGCGTGGGCCGGACCGATTTTCGTCGACGGCGCGATTGTCCAGTCCGCGGTCGCGCTGGTCTCGTTGCAGCGGCGAGCCCGCCAGAACGTGACCATCCCCGCCGGGACGCGCTGGTTCTTCTGGGGTGAGCTGTTCGCCGCCGAACTCATCTCCGTGGTCGGGAACGGCTTGCACGCTGCGGAATCCGGGCAGCGGATCTTGCCCGCGACGATCGCGGCGTGCGTCGCGGGCGCCGCGCCGCTGTTCGGTCTGGCCGCCACCCACGGCCTGACCGCCCTGATCGAGGTTCCCCGGACCCCGGAGCCAGGTCCGGAGGACGGGTTGACGCCGGTGTACGCCGAGGCGACCCGGCTGGACACCGGGTGGACAGGACCGGACAGCGACTCCACACGAGTGGACAGCGACCGGACAGCGCTGGACAGCGGGCAGACAGCCACCGCCGAAGTGGTGGACAGCGACCCGCTCGCCGAACGCGATGCGGAGATCCTGCGCCGCGCGGCGGCGGGGGAGTCGACGCGCCGGATCGGCGCCGCGGTCGGGTTGTCGCACTCCCGAGTCGCGCAGATCATCGCCGCCGCCGATGCGGACGACACCGGTGGGGAGGTGCTGAGCCTGATTCGCTGACCGATCGCCAGAGGGCAGGCAGCCTGCCTGCCCTCTCTTCTCCTCCACTTCTCAACCTCATCCATCGAAGGAATTCACCATGACGAACGCACTGACCGATCTGGACCAGATCAACGCCGAGCTGATGAGCCAGGGCGCCCGCAACCCGTTCGGCCGCGACGTGGAGCCGAACACCACGGTGTCCGGCGAGATCGTGGCCGTGGTTCGGCGCCACCGCCACAACAGCAAGGGGCAGCCGCTGTTCTGGGTCAACCGCAAGCCGATGGTCGCCCAGGCCGGGGATCCCGTCATCGATTCGGCGCTGATCCTCGAGACCGACGAGCGCGCCGACTCCGACGACGAGGGCCTGCGCTCGATCACGCTGGATCGCGATGTGCAGCGCGCGATCGCTGCGGGCGTGCGACGGTCTCGGGCCGGCGGATTCGCGATCGGCGGTCGCCTCGATCAGCTGGTGTACGTCGGCCCGGTCGAGGGCGGTGGCTACGGCCGCGTCTACGAGCTGGTCGCCTACGTCCCGCCCGCCGAGTAACCCGCACCACCGACAGAAGCCCGGCCGTGAATTCGGCCGGGCTTCTTCGTGTCTACAGCCGGTCTACAACTCGGCTGTCTATCCCCTGACCTTTCCCCTGGCCCTTCCTCCGCAGGCACAACGAGTCCGGAGCGGTGGTTGCTCAAGGGTGGCCGTATGGCCATCGCCGTAGGCGACGCGACGCAGGAGCGCCCTTGAACAACCACCGAGCCGGACTCACGCTATCCGGCCGAGGAAGGGGCTTTGTCTTGCCGTGGATCCGGCTGTTTCGGCAGTCAATCTTGGTTCCGGTCGTGGTGGTCGGAGGCGCGAAAACCCCAGCACAAAAGTAGCCAATAAGTAGCACACGCGTGTGCTACTTATTGGCGCTCTCAACCACCACCCCAACCCTCCCGTGAGCTGGGCAAAGGGCGGGATTTCTGCTCACTCCCCCACCCCCACCCAGTCCGACATCTCATCGCCCACTGCGTGTTCAACGAGATGTCGGACTGGGTGGGGGTGGGGGAGCAATCAGAAATCAAAAGATCAGAAAGGGAGGGTTGGGGTGGTGGTTGAGAGAAAGAGAAGTGGTTGCGTTGGGTGGGGCATCGGAAAGTTCGCGAGTGGGTTGCTTTGGGAGACGGTGACGGTAGTGGCGTCGTCTGCATCGGCTGCGGTCTACTGCACGCGGCTGGCGTGCTTTTCGGCTGGCGTGGCGCGTGTGACGGTGGGCGCGTGGAGCGCTGGCACGTGCAAATGCACGGTGGTGCAGCGCGCGGTGCGATCCGTGGGTGGGTTCCGCGACCTGGCGGTCGCGCGGTCCGGCGCGCGGGGTGCTGGGTGTCCCTCCGGTATGGCCTTGTCTGGGGCTATCACGACGACAACGACCGTCAAGGGCAAGTCGGCTGCGCCGATGGCCTGGCGGCCACCCTTGACGGCCGCCGCCGTCGTGATCGAGTAGCCCCAGGCCATACCGGAGGGACACCCAGCACGAGCCCCAAGCGCGCGCTATGGACCGGGAAAGCTGCGCAGCCGAAGGCTGCGAGGCGGGGCGCTGCCCCAGCACCCCGCCCTCGCCGGGAGGCAGGCCACCCAGAGGGACACAGGTGCGCAAGCGGGAGTCGTGTGGTCTACCGCAGCTCTACGGCAGGCGAGACCAGTCTTGCGCGCTGGAATAGCCAGCCCGGCAGAAACTTCGCAGCTACGAAAGTAGCTATCTATCTGCGATCGGTCACCGTGAGATGCCGCGGTCGCGTTTCTGGGACTGCTTGGGCGGGGCGGGACAGCTGGTCTACCGCGACCTCCGGACACGGACAGGGGCAAAATTCTGGCTCACCAGCGCTCATATCAGATTTGTTATGTATCGTTAAAACGTATAAACACAACGAAATGATTTGTCTTCAACATATATAACGAAACAAAATTCTGGTAGAATCAAGACATGAGCGAGCAGCCCGAGGTCCCGGCCGTCGAAACGGCGGTCGGCGAGCGTATGTGTCAGTTCCCGGCCAGTTTCGAGGTGGAGACCGGCGAATTCCAGGTGTGTGGGCGGGTGATCCCGTCCGCGGCGCGTCCGGGCCGTCAGGCGAGCTATTGCGGTGAGCCGCATACGGATCCGGATGGTCAGCGGCGCACCCATGACCGGACCACGGCGTTTCAGCGGCGGCGGGAGCTGCAGTTGGCGGCGGCCGGTCAGGTCGCGCCGCGTCGGGAGCGGTCGAACGCGCCCCGGCCGGTGACGTCGTCGCGGGCGTCGCTGTCGGAGCTGCTGGCTCAGGTGGAGATGGTGACGACCGCGCACCGCGAGCAGCTGGGGGAGTTGGTCGGCCGGGTGCACGAGATCGTCGCGACCGCGATCGATCCGGATGCGGCGGTCGCGGAGGTCACGCAGATCCGCCGTGAGCACGAGGCCGAGCTGGCGGTGGCGAATACCCGTGCGGACGAAGCCGAGGCCGACGCGATCAGCGCACGCCGCGAGCGTGATCGTGCGCTCGAGGACAAGGCTTTGGCCGAGGGCGCGGCCGAAGACGCGATCGCCGCCCGGGACGCGGCGCGCGTTGATGCGGAGGAGCGCATCGCGGCCGCCGAGGCTTCGGCCGCTGAGCAGGTCGAGATCGTGCGCGCCGAGGCTGTAGCGCAGATCGAGGCCGCCCGCACCGAGGCTGCCGAGCAGGTCGCTGCTGCCCGTGCGGAAGCCGATGAGCAGGTCGCTACCGCCGAGGCAGACGCCACCCGGGCACGCGGTGAGGCAGCGCAAGCTCGGTCGGAGCGCGACGCTGCTATCGCCGAACTCAACACAGTCCGCATGGAGACTGCCGAGCGCATCGCGGCGGTTGAGGCACAATCACGGGAGCAGATCGCAGCCGCCGAGCAGGACGCCGCCGCTCGCGTCGATCAGGTCGAGCACGACGCCGCTGTCCAGATCGCCGAGGCTCACGATGCCCGTGACGCCGCGATCGCGGCGCGGCACCGCGCTGAATCCGCCCAGGCCGCCTCCGAGCAGGCCGCCGCCGATGCCCGGACCGAGGCCGACCGGCTCCGCGGTGAGCTCACCGATCTGCGCACCCAGCTGGCCGGCGCCCGAACCGAGGCCACGGATCTGCGGGGCGAGCTCGCCGCCGCCCGCGCGGATGCGACCTCCGCCCAGCGCGCGGCCGCCGACGCCGACGCCGATGCGCAGCGACTTCGGGCCGAAATCAGCGAAGTGCGAGCCGATCTGGCTACGGTGCGGTCGGAAGCTCGCGCCGACCGCGAACAGCTGCGCAGCGACCACGCCGCCGAGATCACCCGGATCCAGTCCGCTGCCGACGCCCGCGCCGACGCGCTCGAGCGCGCCCTTTCCGCCGCCCAGAACACCATCTCCCGCCTGGAATCCGAACTCGCCCCGAAGAAGGGATCAGGCCAGAAATGACGGGGCCGGGCCGTTGCCAGCTATCGTGTGCCGCCTGCCGGTGAGTTCGTGGATGTGTATGGGCAGTCCGTAACTGCCCATACATTGCCCATACACGCGTATGAAGCGCGTGCACTCCGGTATGGGTGGGTGGAGACGCTACGGTCCTGCTGTGCGCATCTACGCAATTGCCAACCAAAAGGGTGGCGTCGGCAAGACCGTCGACACGATCAACCTGGCTGCTGGGCTGGCCGAGCACGGCCGCCGTGTGCTGGCCATCGATTGGGATCCGCAAGGGCATCTCACCGAAGCGATCGGCGCGCAGCTGGCGACCGACGCGTCTCTGGCGCGGGCGCTGCTGGGTCAGTGGAGCGGCGAACTCGCCGATCTGGTTCAGCAGGTCGACGGCGGGCTGTTCGTGATCCCGACCAGTGACGACATGTTCCTGCTGGAACCGCAGATGTATGGGCGTTCAGGCCGGGAGTATCTGCTGAGCCGGTTCCTCGACGCTCTGGTCGGGATCTTCGATGACGTGGTGATCGACTGCCCGCCGTCGCTGGGTGCGCTCAACGACAACGCGTTGGTCGCCACTCGCCGTCGTTCCGACAATGACCGGGTGCAGGGAAAGATCGTGATCCCGGTGCAGGCGGAGGACTCGAGCATCCGCGCGTTGCGGTTGTTCCTGCGGCAGATCACGACGTTGCAGGAGGCGTTGCGCATCGAGCTCGAGGTGGCCGGCCTGGTCGTAAATTTGTACGACGGTCGCAAGGGGCGCATCGCGACGTCGACGCTCGAGGCGTTCCAGGCGCACCCGTTGGGCGTGCTGGGCGTGTTCAAGGACCTCAAGGAAGTGCGCGAGGCATGGAGGCTGCGGACCACCGTGATCGCGCACGCGCCGGACAGCGAGACCGCCAACGGATTCCGCGCGCTGGTCGCTCGCCTCGATCCGGATCTGACTTCGGTGGTGACGTCGTGACCGGCCGTAACCGCGGGCAGCTGCCGGGCCCGGATCTGTCCGGCACCGACCCGAACGAGGTTCTGCGGTCGCGGATCAACCTCAACGTCCCGGTGAACCCGCCGCCTTCCACACCTGCCCATACACAGGTAAGGGCGGGTACGGACCGTGTACGGACGGGTAAGGGCGGAGGTACGCGGCCGGACCCGGACGGGATGCGCCGCACGTCGATCTACGTCACCAGCGAGGCAGCGAAAGCGCTGGAGGCGGCGGCCGACAAGATCGTGGCGCTGCTCGGTGACGGCACGCCGCGGCACGTCGCGTTGTCGGCGCTGCTGCTGGCGGGCGCCGACCAGGTGGACGCGGTGGCGCAAGAGCTGGCCCGCCAGCGCGCGGCCGAACTCGCCGCGCGCCTGGCGGCGCTGCCGACCATACCCGAGTAATACGCGCCCGTACACAGGTAAGGACGTGTATGGGCAGGTATGGACGCGTGCACACAGGTTCGGTTTGTTGGACTGTGGTGCATTTCAGGACAGGTGTTCGGTAACGGTCGGTCAGCCGACGCCCATGTCCTTGCGGGCACGGTGCTGCTGGGCGTGGTACTCGCGGCCGTAGCCGACGGCGGCGGCGACGACAGCGGCTGCGGGTTTGGCGGCCCACCGGTCGATCGCCATGCGCGCGAGGGTGCCCGCGGGCAGCCGGTAGGCCTTGAGCGGGATGTTCAAGCTCCCGACCACCGACATCATCCGCATGACGCGAGCGTTGGCGTTGGCCCGGCCGGGCAGCTCGGCCAGCACCTGCTCGCGGGCCTGGTCCAGGGTGTCGGCGTGGTGCTGCTGGGCATCGGCGAGCAGCGCGTCGAGCTGATCGGCGTAGGACGGCGGCAGGTAGAACGACACGACCGATCCGGCCGGGAACGCGCCCGCGCGGTTGGTGCGCTGCTGCTCGCGCATCCGGTCGGCGTAGCGGACCAGCTCGAGATGCTCCGGGCGCGCTGTGTCCAGCAGATCGGTCACCGCGGCGGCGATGCAGTCGGAGCTGCTGGCCGGGGGCCGTTGGTTGGGTGTGCTCCACCGTGGATCGGTGAGGGTGAGCTGCTGGCGCCATGTGTTGACGGTGCGGGCCTGCGCCGTGGTCAGGCGTCCGGTCGAGTAGTGGCACGACGCGGTTTCGCCACCGTCGTCCTCGGTGTCGTCGGGCTGCTCGTCCTCCACCGAATCCGGAACAGTATCCATATGGGAACTGTATCCCGGCGGGCGGGTCGACGGACGGACCGCCGGCAGGTCGGGTCGGGGCGGCAATGCCAGTGCGTCCCACACCAGTTGGTCGAGGACATCGTCGTCGCGGTTGCGGTAGCTCGCGTACAGCGCGGCGCGGACTTCTTCGGGCAGGGCAGCGGCGTAGGTCTCCATGCGCCGCCGAGTCAGCTTCACCACGACCTCGCCGCCGACTTCCAGTTCGATGCGGCCGCGCACGACTCCGTACCAGCCGTGTTCCCACTCCGGGCGCAGCATCTCGACCACCGAGCGGAGGGTGCCACCGGCGTGGGAGTCGAACAGGTATTCCATGCCCCAGGACGAGCCGAGCGCGTAGGCGATCTGCCCGCTGCCCATGGCCGCGAGCAGCAACCGCTGATCCTCGGCCAGTCCGTGCAAGGTTTCCATATGGATGGCTTTCTCGGGGTTCAGGAGGTGGCGCGGGCACGGCAGGCGCGGGTCCGGCAGGCCGAGCTGCAGTAGCGGCGTCGGCGCCCGGTCGCGGGCTGGGCGATGGTCTTGCGGCAGGAGGGTTCGGCGCACCGAGTTTCGTTACATTCGCCCTGCTCTGGGGAGTAGTTGTAACGAAACTCGTCGGGGTGATCGAGCGGGAGTGGCTGGCGCAGTGGGCGATTAGACCACAGCACTTCGGTGCGTTCGTGCTCGCCGTGGCCTTGGGTGGTGAACGCTTGCAGCTCGTAGCGGTACCAGTCCGGATACAGCTGCTGGTCGTAGAGGTCGCAGGCGTAGCCGGACACGACGACGGTCGCGGTGCAGGCCCGGGCCTGGTCGGCGAGGTCGGTGTGCGCGGCCGCCGTGGTGGCCTCGACGCGGTAGTTGCGGGCCCGCGTCGTGCCGGGATAGGGCGGATCCAGGTAGATCAGCGTGCGGTGCGCGCGTGGCCCGGTGCCGTAGTCGCGCAGCAGTTCGACCGCGGGGCGGCATTCGAGGCTGACCTGCCGCAGCCGGTGCGCGGCCGGGGCGATCCGGTCGAGGTAGGTGTCCAAGCGTGCGGGCCCGCGGAATCCGCCCTCGGCGGTGCGCGCGTGGCGCCACCCGGTCACTCGCAGCGATCCGCTGCGCCCCTGGGTGAGCCGCACCCAGACCCGGCGGGCCCGCTCCAGCTCGTCCACGTCCTCGGCCAGGCGCGCGGCGCGGTGCTCACCGCGGGCGTAGGGGGTCAGCGCGCACACCCGCTCGAGATCGGCCGGACGATCCCGCAGCACCCGCCAGAACGTCATCAGGTCCCCGTCGAGGTCGTTGACCGTCTCCATCCGCGCCGGCGGCTTGGCCAGCAGCACCGACAACGAGCCCGCGCACGGCTCGACGTAGTGGGCGTGCGGCGGGAACATCGCCACGATCCGGGCGGCGATGCGGGCCTTGCTGCCGTAGAACATCACCGGCGAGCGAAGAGTATCCATATGGATACTTTACCGGATTTCGCTCCAGATCTCGAGGGTGCACTCATGGTCAACGAAGGCCCGTCCCCCCTTCCGGGTTTCCACTGGAAGGGGGTGGAAGGGGGTGGAAGGTTCCAGGGGGAAGGGGTGGACGGATGGCCACTTTTCGCCTGAAACCGATGGTGCAATGGGTGTGCCAACGTATACCCCCATGGGGTAGCTGTGTGGATGGGTCTGGATGGTGTTGCCGCTTCCCCGTGGCGCCGAGTGGTGGACATGGTGTGTCAGCGGCGTTTGCGTTTGCGTTTGCGCTTGCTGCGATTCGGCCGGTGCTCCTCCTGCCGCGGCTGCGATGGCGCGGCCGCGATAGCGGGCCAGCCGTCCTCGTAGGCCTCGGGGATGATCCAGTCGGGGTGGGGTGGTGGCTGCGCGGCGGCCGGTGGGGTGGGTGGCTGGAGTGCGTGGGCCAGCTGCTCGACGATCGGTGCCAGCTTTCGCACCTGGCGGCGCCGCACCCGCTCAAGTTCGGTGTGTGGTTCGGTTCGCGCTCGGTCGGTGAGGCGCTGGAGCAGCAGCTGCACGGCGTCGATGTCGCTGAGCACCAGCTCCACCGCGCTGATCGGGTTGTGCGGCACATACACCAGGCGTTCGACGACGCGTTCGCGCACGACCTCGTGCACCCGCTGGCCTTCTTCGTGCGCGCGGCGGCGGCACTCGTCGGAGCACCAGACGCGGGGTCGGCCGCGGCTGCGGGTGGGGGCCGGTACCGGTCTCCCGCAGCGTGGACAAGCTGACATGGCCGCCAGGGTACGGATTTTCGCGGACGATATTCGAGACCCGTGACCTGGATGTTGCCTGGGATGCAAGAGGTATGACCGGCGAGATTGGCGAAAAACGAGGGGCTGGGCGGGGTTTGAGTGGTGAGGAGAGACGAGGCTTGTCGAGTGATGGGCTGCACCTCATGGAGGCGAGGAAGGTTGGTAGAGACGCAGATATTTCAGTAGAGACTGCCGCGCAGGCAGTCTTGTGCCCGCCAGGCCTGGATCCCCGATCCGGCCGCTGCCGGGCGCGCCAGCGCCCCTGAGGTCCGCCGCGGCTGGGCGCCCAGGCCGCCGATGAGTTCAGGGTCGTTCGACGAGGATGCTGCTCACGTCTTCCATCGCGAAGACCCAATCGACGGTGGGGGTTGAGCGTAGTTCGATGAGTTCGAGCATCCGCATGAGATCGTCGTCGAGGTTTCGAGTGAAGATCGGCTCGTGGTGGGCGATGCGGTTGCGCAGCGTGCGGATCGTGTCGAGGTCGTCGTAGATCCGGCCACGGAGTTGCTTGGCTGTCATCCCTGAAGCGTTGGGGAAGAGAGCCAGGATGTGGGGACTCCAGAGACGTTGGTCGTGGCGGGCGGTGAACATGCTCTGCCAGAACTTGAACTTGAGTTCTGCGATGACTTTGCCGGTCGTCGGTTGACGGCTCCGAGTGTTGAGCAGGTCCTGACGTGGGTTGTACGCGGGCCCGGTCGTGGGGTTGAGGGCCCGCACGAAGCCGGAGCTCCACGGCCACCGTGCGCCGTATACGGTGGCGATGGCCTCCGATGCCGCGTTGCGGGTGGAGACCTCGGCAAAGTGCGACGGCAGCATCAATGCAGCTGCAATGCGCGCGTTCCACCCGTATAGAGCCATCGCCCTGGCCTTGTCCCCGCCAGCAGCGGTGATGTAGGTGCTCGAGCGCGGGGCGCTCAGTACGTCGCAAATCGCTGATTCATTGGCGGGCTTTGCACTTGGCACGCTGGAAACGTACACTCGTCGCTACGAGTCGTGGGACTTTGTTGGCTTCGGCCTCCCCCCGCGGACAAACGAACATCAGAGAGGGGCCCCGCATCAGCGGGGTCCCTCTCGCTTTATCTGCCGACAGAATAGTAACCAGAATAGTAACCATATGGATACTTCAGCTGCGAGTGCACTCTGCTGGTGGTTGACTTTGGCTGCTGATGAAACGTCGGTGAGGTCAGCCACAATGCAGGGGTGTCCGTACCCAATAATCCGGCGCATCGCCTGGCAATGATCCTGCAGAACGCGCTGGGCCAGCCCGCCGACCGTCCCATCATCCAGACGCTGAAGAACGTTCTCGGATGCTCGACTGACAGCGAGTTCTTTCCCCTCTACGGCGAACTGCGATCTCTCCCCGAACACATCGAGGGACTGATCCGGCAGCACATCAGCGAGGAACACCACAGCTTCCAGGATCTGCTGAGCTGGCGCGCAAACATCGAGAACGCGCTGACCGCCACGCTGTCACTGGGCAAACCCTCGCACACCATGACGGCCTGCTACGGACCGCCAGACATCCAGGGGCTGCGGATCTGCGGCGGCTTGCTGAGCCAAGCTGGAGTGGAGGGCAGAGTTGATGCGGACACGCTGACCGAGCTGCGCACCCGCGTCCAGGAGCTCTACGACCTCATGCAGGAGGAGTCGGAGATACCAGCGGATCTCCGGTCGTTCGTCTGCGATCAACTCGATGTGATCCGCCGCGCTTTGCGGGAGTTCATCATTTATGGGCCTGAGGCGTTGGACGCCGCACTGACACAGATTGCTGGGGCGATGGTGCGAAATCAGCACCTAGTCACCGACGCGAACGCAGCATCGCAATCGGTCTGGGAGAAGTTCCGGCAGCTCTTCGACCTCGTCGAGCGGGCCGGGAACGCTGCGAAGGCGGTCGGTGCAGGAGCGGGTTCGCTGGCGCTCGGTGGTGCTGCACTCTGGGCGGTGCTGCATGGTGTAGAGCCTCAGCAGCAACTTCCACCTGCTTCGTCCGACGTGGTTATCGAACAGTCGACACTGCCGGCCGACTCCTCTGATGATGGAGCCGGAGTTCTCAGCGGCGGACAGTAGCTCGAGAACCATCGAATCGAGACTCTGGCCGCTGATAACGCCCGCTTATCGGCGGTCAGAAATCGTATGTGTGTTCGAGTTCTGGAAAGGGTTACGCGGACTTCGCCTCGACAGGAACCGGCGTCCGGAGAAGTGCCGACACCGACCCGATTCCGACGCCCAGCTCGTCGGCGATCTCGCGATAGCTCGCACCCTCGCCGCGCATCTGCTGGGCCCGCCGGCGCTTCTCGATCGCCCGTGCTTCGTAGTCGGCGCGAGGCTCCGCAATGATCCGCTGGACTGTACGTGTGGACGCCCCGAACGTCTCGGCGAGCTCGCGGGCGGTCTTCGTACGCCGAACAGGGTTCCTTGCACCCATCGTCATCCCTCCAGGGCTGCGGCAATGAACGCCGCCTCATCGTACTTTGTAGCGCGCTGGCGGTTCGCCTCCCGCCGCGCGTCGGTCATGATCCGTCCCGCTTTGCTTGCCCTCTGCTGCCGCTCGTCTGCACTCAAGTTCGCGGCGGTCGCCGCGCCACCTCGACTGCCGCGCCGCGCCTGTTCCTCGCTGAACGTCCGCTTGATCTTCCGCCAGGTCCACGCCGACACCGATCGAGCCAGAGCTTGCACTTCGCCGGGTTCCATCGGTCCTTTGGTATAGGCCGGGCCGATGATGTCGATGTTCCGGTCCCATGCGTGGTCGTCGACGAGCTGGCGCCAGGAGTTCCAGTCGTCGTAGTCGCCGCGGCGGCGGTAGGACCAGCGACGGATCAGTTCGAACAGATCGACGTTGCGGCCGGTGCCACTGGACGCCAGCGCCTTTCGGCGTTCGGTGGTCGTGTGGTACTTCGGCAGCGCGCCGAGCGCGGCGATGGGCTCCCACAGGTCGCGCAGCTCGTAGAGCGCGTAGTCCGGCCCCCAGAGCGTCAGATGATCATCGTGGGTCGGGTTCTTGGTGAAACGGTGCGCGTAAGCGACATCCCCCGCCAGGACGTTGTTCAGGCCGGCCTCGACGCGGGCGAGCAGGTGCACCGGATCTCGCCGCGCGGGGTCGGTGAGGATCACCGGCTTCTTGAGGGCATAGACGATGTGTCCGTCGCGGGTGTACGGATTCATGGCGACGTAGCTGGGCACCGGCAGCCCGCACAAAGCTGCGATTTCGTCGGCCCGTCCGCCGTCGTGATCGGTGATGACGAGCGACGTCATCGCTTTCGGATTGCTCTCCACGTACGGCAGCGTGAGCGCCCGATCTCGGCTGGTGCGGTAGTAGCCCCCCGTCTTCGATCGGCTCGCGTACGGCCGTTGTGGCCGCCAGTGCTCCTCGAAAGGAAATGGGAGCGTCCATACGTCCGACTCCCAGTCCTCATCTGCCGTCATGGTCACGCAGTCTGCCCCCTCAACCCTCCATGATTAAGTACGACACGCCGACTTAGCCTAATCAGGTACTTCGGGGCTGCGGGTGCCCGAACCCACAGCAAGTGTGGATCTATAAGGAAATACGCATATGCGTATTTGAACATATTCTCTCTATCTAGCCATATGGATACTTTCCGCACTGCGAGGCACACCGCCTCAAAGTGGGAGACTCTGAACCTCGTCAAGGGTTTCCCACTTTGAGCAGGGGGACGGAAGATCAGCCTGACTGGCGAACCCATCGGGCGAGTTGAGCACCGTCCGCATCGAAGATGATGTGTCTGCATCGCATGCCGACCGCTGCATGCTGATTGGATCGAGTGATTCGTGGAGACTCCCCTGCCAACAACTGCGGCGCGGTGGTTACGCACAACTCGTCCAGTGCGTCATCTGCGACTAGCTGTCCGGTGAGGATCGGACCACCTTCGCACACAATCCGTTTCATGCCCAGATCGGCAAGAGTGCCGAGAATGGCCGCGGAACTGATGGATTCTGCTCCCAGCTCGATCACGCGCGCCCCAGCATCGCGAAGGAGTTGTTTCTTGGACGGTGCTGCTGATGTGGTGGTGAGGATGATCGGCGGCACCAACGTGTTGGTGAGAAGCCTGGACTTCGGGTCGATGTCGGCACGGCCAGACACGACGGCGATCGGGGGGACCGCAGCGCGCCCGTGCTCGAGGCGCCAGCCTTTCCCAGCTTCTGTCGGTCTGATGCCTATGTAGTCCTCAACTCGGATAGTGCTTGCTCCGACAAGCACCACATCAGACAGATCCCGCAGAACCTTCAGCACTCGTTGATCGAATGGCGATGTCAGCCCGCTGGACGAGCCCACCGTGGCCACCGCGCCGTCAATGCTGACGACGAAATTCGCCCGGACCCAAGGCTTGTTTCCCGGCTCGTCGTAGAGCTGGAGCAGCGCGGTGTCGTCCAACTCGGCGGATTGGATGAGGTGCGGTAGATCCGTCATAGCGGGACCGCCTGGACTTCGGTCCCTCGCCCCAGATGCATGAGCACAAACGATTCCCCCGCGACTTCCACCACGGCTATTTCACGTGCGGGATCCTCGAGGACCTGCTGCTCGGCCACGGTAATACCCCGATGCTGGGCGGCGTCGACCCATGCTTGCAAGGCGATCTCTCGCCACTGTGTCCGAGTCTGCTCCCAGGACTCATCATCAGCCACGCTGTAGTGAGCCACGAAACTTGTTACCTGCTCATTCACGCGTTGCTCCGCTCGTTGGCCAGGAGAGCGAGGAAGAGGCGGGTGGCCACGGTTTCCCACTCTTCTGTCATCGGATCGGTATAGGTTTGCGCGCCCGGCAGCGCGGCGGCCTTCTTCCGCGCGGCTCCGGCGAGTGCGTCCATGATCCCTGCGGAGCGTTGGATCGCGGATTTCTTGGCCCATGCGATTTGTCGGACGGGCTCGGGGAGCAGCCCTTCACAAGCGATCCGCACACACAGTTTGTCGACCGCGACGCCCTCACGGACGCCGTAAAACACGGGCGGCGCGAAGGTTTCCGCGAGCTCCCAGAACCGAAGTGTCTGGAAAACCAACGTGATTCGGTCTGCGTACTCGCCCATCACGCGCGGGTAGAAGTCGGGGATCAACCGGTCGTACACGAAGTTGTTCGCCGACTCCTTCCGGATAGCGGCATCCATCTCGAGCACGGCCTCCGGAGAGTCGACCGGATTCCGGAGCTGGCGGCCACCAGCGAAGATCGCGTCCGCACCGCTGCCCATAAGGATCGGCCCGACTGAGCCGAGCCGGTTCAGCACCTGCGTCGTCGCGAGCAGCGGAACCGCATAGGAGATCTCCCACAGTTCCGGCAGCCCGAGGCGGGCGACCGACTCACGTGCGAGGCCGGCCACTGTGTCGTCGGTGAGGGAGATGACATCGTGCGGTAGGCCGAGAGCAGAGGCTGCCGCGGCCGCGTTCGCGCCATCGGTTGCCGTGTCGCTGACCACGGTGATGGCATGCGGCCGCACGCCCAGTTGCACCGCCGCCGCCGCGACGAGGATCGAGTCGACCCCCCCGCTCAGAAGAATGACCGGTGTACCGCTCTGCGCCTGGATGATGGCGTCGAGTCGCTCAAGGGTTTCCCGCTGAACGAGGCGCGCCGCCTCAGCGGGATCAGTCAGCCGCCGGGCCTGCGGGTTGGGAGAACTAATGTCGCGCAGCTCGGCGACATACTCCATGCCGATGCCGGTCTGAGCAGCGGTGCTATTCGGGATCACTGCGGGTCTCCTTCGGCAAGTGGCGGCACATGGTGCGTAGTTGTGACGACCATGCGGTCGCCGCAGATCGCGATATCGGCTGTCTCGACAGCGGTCTGACCTGCCCAGTGCGTACGGGTGATGTGCAGAATCGGCACACCGGCTCCGAGCTGCAGGATCTCGCGCTCTTCTGGTGAGGGCATCCTCGCGCGGGTTTCTTCTTCGACGCGATCGACATGCAGTCCGATGCTGTCGAATCGGGCGATTACGCCCGGATTGCCCCGCGTGCCGTCCACTGGTTCCTCGATGGCGGTGTGTTGTACAAGCGCAAGCGGCTCGTACTGGGTGCCCACCTGGACGGGCTGGCCATCCACGAGCCATAGGTATCGGGCAACAGTCACCGGATCCCCTGGCGCAATGCCCAGTCGTCTGGCGACTTCCTCGGATGCGTCTTCTCGCCAGCGCTCAGCAGTCACTTCGTCATGCCAGCCGCCCGCCTCGGCCTCATGCATATTCGGCGCCAAGCCCTCCGGCGTTCGGGTGTATCGGGACGCGCCTCGCCGAGTTACCTGTGTGCGGGCGCGAACTCGGACCCCACGCCGGGGAGCTTTGGGGTCTGTGATCAGCACACCTTCATCGACAAGCGATGCGATGGCACGTACGAGTGCGCCTTGAGATGGCGTGTCGTACTGATCCATCAACTCGCGCACCGCAGGTAGGCGCTCGCCGACAGCCCACTCACCTCCATCGACGCGACGGCGCAGATCGGTGGCGATGTCTCGCCAGATCGTCCGGGGTGGCACTTCGGCCCTCCTCTTCTCACACAGCTGTGTGGGTTTGTTGCTGAACAATGTTGACACACTGGGTTTTGTTGCTTAACAATAGGCGATGAAAGCTTTGTTAAGCAACAAAAACGGAGGTGATCACATGAGGTCCAGTCTGCTGGCCCTGGCCGCACTGACGGGCGTATTTGTGCTGGTCAGCGCGCCGGGGCTGGTGATCGGCAGTGTGTTCTTTGCGGCAGCGGTGTGGGTTGGCTGGAAGCTGGTCACGCACCGTTCTGGGCCTCTGCGTCGGCGCGGGGTGCGGCGATGATCGGGCCGGTTGTGAAGACCGACGCGGCTGTCATGTCGGCCGGGTCGAGGGCGTTCGGGGCTTTGCCGGTGCAGGTGCGCGTTGCACTGCTGGCGCTGGGTGTGCTGGTCGCGATGACGGGCTGCTCGGTGGCCTGGCTCGACTACCAGGGCTATCGGCCGTCGCCGAACATCTGCCGCGCTGATGAGATCAGGCGTACCGACTGCGTGCGTGTGCAGCGTGTTCCTGCACAGCCGATTCCGACGCCGGCGGGGTGGCAGCGGTGAGCGAGGGAATCGAAACCTACGCCTGGCGTATGGCGCCCGCGCATCTGAGGACGAAGCGGCAGCTCGACGCCGCGGGGCTGCGCCCGAACGGCCAGGACATCCAGGGCCGGATTCCGTTCCGCCGCTACGGCCGTGAGCAGGTGGCGCACCTGTTCGACGTGAACCAGGCCGCGCCGAAGCGGTCGGCGACGCCCGCGCAGCTGGCAGCTCTGGCGAAGGCGACGCGTGAGCACCAGCTGCGTGCGGCGGAGCGTCACGGCGTGGACCGCGCCGAGATCGAGCAGGCCGGGGATCCGGGGCCGGGCTGGAACACATCCACCAGCGCTCTCGCGGACTACCGGGCGGGTTCGTCCCTGGCCGACGTGTTCTCGCGGGACGTCGACCGGGAGGGATACGACCGATGAGCCATCAACTCTCGCCGCGCGACATGCTCGTGCTGACGATCTTGGCCGAGATGTACGGCGCACCTCTGGAATTGGTGGCCTACATGCTTGGCGTGAGCCGGTCGCGGGCGTATCGGATCGTGGCGAGGTGGCAGAAGGCCCGCATGATCAGCGACAACCGGGTGCGCCCGGTGCCCGGGTCGATCTGGGTGTATCCGACGCGCTCGGCGTGCGAGGCGCTGCTGGATCGGTCGGTGCGCTACTGGGTGCCCACGCCGAAGATGGCCGCCCACACCCTCGCGGTGTTCCAGCTGCGGCTGGCGCTGACGGGTCTGGATCTGGACCGCTGGATCTCGGAGCGGTCGATGCGCGCGGATGTCGGTCTGGTGAAGGCCAGGCAGCCGCGCCCGCACATCCACGACGGCCGCTACCTCACCAGCTCCGGTGAGCTGTGGGCTGTCGAAGTCGAGCTGACTGCCAAAAGCGCTACGGCAGCGCGTACCTCGGTGGTCCAGGCGCTGAAGGTCGCCGAGAGGGCGCAGTGCACCGGCCTGACCTACTACTGCCGCGGTGAAGCGGTGAAGAACGTGATCCGGGCTGCTGCGGCCGGTCTGGATCTGTCGGACGGCCCGAAGCTGCGTCTGGTCGATCTGGACGAACTGCTGGCCAAGAAGAAGGCCGAATCCTCCTCGCTCGCTTCGCGTCCCGGGCTCCGGGTGATCGCGGGCGGAGCCGCTGATCACGAAATCCCCCAGGACGCAGACCCGAACGAAGGAAAGGCGGTCTGATCATGACCGATTGCACTCCGATCATCACCCAGGCCGATTGCGCTCCCTACGCGCAGACCCCGGTCGTTACCCCGACTCCGACGCCCGCGCCGGGCGCACCGATCCAGATCGAGCGGAAGATGCCGCCGATCGGCCTGGACCACGACCCGCTGGGCTGGCTGCCCGATTTCAGCACGTGGTCGCTGGAGGGCCTGGCCGATGGCGCGCTGCTGATCGCTGCCTGCGTGATCGCGATCCTGGTCATGACGATCATGATCCTGATCCCGGCGACCGCGCTGGCGTGGAAACCGACGAGGTTGCGGAACTGGCTGATCGGCAGCGTGCTGGCGATGCCGGGCGCGACCGCGCTGTGGGCGTGGGATGTGTTCGAGCCCGGCCGGATGGCGACCGAGGCCAGTCACCAGTTCCTGGAGGGCCAGTACACCGCCGGACTGCTCGGCATGGCCGTGGTGCTGGTGCCGTTGGCGTGGCTGACCGCGACCATCGCCCACACCAACCGCCGCGTGCAGTTGGCCACCGTCGGGTTGAAGTCCCCGGCCCGCACGGAGCGGGCGTTGTGGGCGCAGGCGCAGCGTGAGCAGCGCGCCGCCGCCCGGCTGTCGCGGCGTCGGTTGCCTTTCACCACGGGCGGGTTGTCGCCGGAGATGGTGATCGGGCGCCTGGCGCTCGAGACCGACCAGGCCGGGCCGTGACGAGCATGCCTGTGAATTACAGCGGTAAGGGGGATCGTTGACGGATTGGCTGTGGTGACCGCCGGGTGCTGCGTAGGTTGATCGGT
>NZ_JBIUCG010000043.1:0-22969 GCF_044548645.1 Nocardia sp. NPDC051929
GATGTGCCGTTCGAGCGGTTGGTGGAGGTGTTGAATCCGCCGCGGTCGACGGCGCGTCATCCGTTGTTCCAGGTGGGGTTGTCGTTTCAGAACGTCGCGCGGGCGGTGTTGGAGTTGCCGGGTTTGTCGGTGGCTGGTGTGGATGCGGATTTGGATGTGTCGCAGTTCGATCTGCATTTGATCGTGGGTGATGCTTATGCGGAGTCGGGTGCGGCTGGGGGTATCGGTGGGTTCTTGACGTATGCGACTGATCTTTTCGATCGGGCGACGGTCGAAGGGTTCGCTGATCGGCTCGCGCGCATCCTCGCCGCCGTGGTCGCCGATCCCACCGTCCCGGTCGGCGATCTCGACCTACTCGCCGACACCGAACGGCACGACGTGCTCACCGCGTGGAACGACACCACCCATCCGGTGGAACCCGCCACATTGGCATCGCTACTGCGCCAGACCGTCGCGGCGACGCCGGGAGCCGTCGCGCTGGTCGCGGACCTATCCTGCGGCGACCGCGTCGAGCTGAGCTACGCCGAGCTGGCCGCCCGGGTGAACCGCCTCGCCCGTTACCTGATCTCGGTGGGCGTCGGCCCCGAAACCCGGGTCGCGCTCGCGTTCCGCCGATCGGTGGATCTGGTCGTGGCGATGTACGCGGTGGCCGAGGCCGGTGGGGCGTATGTACCGGTCGACCCCGACCAAGCCGCGGACCGGACCGACTACATCCTCTCCGTCTCCGCCCCGGTGTGTGTGCTGAGCAACGCGGAGTCGGACTTCGATACCGATGTCGCGCCGGTAGTGCGGCTCGAAGATCTGGAACTGACCGCGGTCGCGAGCGTGCCGCTCACCGACTCCGAGCGGGTCGTGCCCCTACGGCCGGAGAACACGGCCTACGTCATCTTCACGTCGGGTTCGACCGGACGCCCGAAGGGCGTCGCGGTGCCACACGCGGCGGTCGTGAACCAGTTGCTGTGGAAGACGGCCGAGTTCGAGCTGACGCAGGACGACTCGGTGCTGCTGAAGACCGCGGCCACGTTCGACTTGTCGGTGTGGGAGTTCTGGTCGGCCGCTGTCCGCGGTGGCCGTCTGGTGATCGCCGCGCCGGATGGTCATCGGGACCCCGCGTATCTGCACGACCTGATGGTGCGGGAATCGGTCACCACCCTGCACTTGGTGCCGTCGATGCTGGCGGCGCTGTCGGCACACCGGCCTGCGGCGGACGACTGGTCGCCACGGCGGGTGCTGGCGATCGGTGAGTCCCTACCCGGTTCGGTGGCGCAGCGGTTCCTACGCGACTGTCCGCGTACGGAATTGTTCAATCT
Organism: Nocardia sp. NPDC051929; assembly: GCF_044548645.1. Taxonomy (NCBI): domain Bacteria; kingdom Bacillati; phylum Actinomycetota; class Actinomycetes; order Mycobacteriales; family Nocardiaceae; genus Nocardia; species Nocardia sp. NPDC051929. The sequence goes on from NZ_JBIUCG010000043.1 coordinate 1,311, forward strand.
GTATGGTCCGACCGAGGCGGCGGTGTCGATCACCAGCCATCGGGTGACGCTCGCTGACGAGATGTCGGTGTCGATCGGCGGGCCGGTGTGGAACAGCCGGGTGTTCGTGCTGGATGGTCGTTTGCGTCCGGTGCCGGTGGGTGTGTCGGGTGAGTTGTATTTGGCTGGTGCGCAGTTGGCGCGTGGTTACTTCGGTCGTGCGGATCTGACGGCGGATCGGTTCGTGGCGAATCCGTTCGAGCCGGGTGCGCGGATGTATCGCACGGGTGACTTGGTCGCTTGGACCGGCACCGGCGAACTGGAATATCGGGGTCGTACGGATTTCCAGGTGAAGATCCGTGGTTTCCGTATCGAGCTGGGTGAGATCGAAGCAGCGTTGCTCGTGCTGCCGGAGGTCGCGCAGACTGCGGTGATCGCGAAGTCGGATCCGAAGACGGGTGACCGGTTGGTGGCCTACCTGGTGGCTGCCGATGCCGAGGCCGGTGTGGATGTGGCGCGGGTGAAGTCCGAACTCACTGCTGGGTTGCCGTCGTACATGGTGCCGTCGGCGTTCGTGGTGTTGGATGCGTTGCCGTTGAACGTCAACGGCAAGCTCGACCGCAAGGCGCTGCCGGAACCCGAGTTCGAGATTCAAGCCTTCCGTGCGCCGTCGACTCCGATCGAGGAGATCGTGGCGTCGGTGTTCGCCGAGGTGCTCGGGGTGGAGCGGGTCGGCGCGGATGACGACTTCTTCGCGCTCGGTGGTAATTCGCTGTTGGCGACGCAGGTCGCGGCGCGGATCGGCGCGGCGCTGGATGCGCGTGTGCCGGTCCGCGCGATCTTCGAGGCAGCGACCGTCGCCGCACTCTCGATCAAGGTCGAGCGGGGCTCCGGTGAACGCAAACGTATCCCGCTCCTCGCGGGTCCGCGTCCGGACCGCATCCCGCTGTCGTTCGCGCAGCAGCGCATGTGGTTCCTCAACCAGTTCGACACCTCGGCCTCGGTCTACAACATCTCGGCCGCTATCCGCTTGTCCGGCGACCTGGACGTGGCCGCGTTGCGGCTTGCCGTCGCCGACCTCGTCGCCCGTCACGAGATCCTGCGCACGATCTACCCGCAGACGCCGGACGGCCCGGTACAGCGGGTCCTCGCTCCGCACGAGGTTGCGGTGGATCTGGCTCCCGTGCAGATCGGCGACGAGCACGTCGCGGGCGAGATTCAGCGGGTCGTCGCCGCGGGCTTCGACGTGACGGTCGAGGCGCCGTTGCGCGCGAAGCTGTTCCAGCTCGCGGGCACCGAATACGTGCTGGTCTTCGTCGCCCACCACATCAGCGCCGACGGCTGGTCGATGCGCCCGCTGACCAGGGACCTGATGCTGGCCTACGTGGCGCGCACCGGCGGCCAGGAGCCGTCCTGGGCGCCGCTGCCCATCCAGTACGCCGACTACGCGCTCTGGCAGCGCGACGCGCTCGGCCCCGACGACGACCCCGAGTCGCCGGCGGGCGAGCAATTGGATTACTGGACCACCGAACTCGCCGACCTGCCCGACGAGCTGAACCTGCCCGCGGACCGGCCGCGCCCGACCGCCCAGTCCTTCGCGGGCGGCAGAGCCGATTTCGTCATCGAGGCCGACGTGCACGCCGCGCTTGCCGATCTCGCGCGGCGGCACAACGCCACGCTGTTCATGGTGGTACACGCCGCGTTCGCGGTGTTATCGGCTCGTCTGTCCGGCACCGAGGACATCGCCATCGGCACGCCCGTCGCGGGCCGCGGCGAAGCCGAACTGGACGACCTGATCGGCATGTTCGTCAACACGCTGGTGCTGCGCAGCCGGGTCACGCCCGGTCTCGGCTTCACCGAACTGCTGGCCCGCACGCGGGAAACGGACCTGCGCGCCTTCGCCAACGCCGACATCCCGTTCGAGCGGCTGGTCGAAGTGCTCGCCCCCGAACGGTCGGCCGGTCGCCATCCGCTGTTCCAGGTGGCGCTGTCGTTCGAGAACCTGTCCGCGACCGGCTTCGAGCTACCCGGCCTGAGCCTCACCGCGCTCGACCCGGCCGCCGACACCGCCAAGTTCGACCTGCTGCTGACCGTGCGCGAGCAGCGCGCCGAATCCGGTGCGGAAGCCGGCCTGGCCGCCGAATTCACCTACGCTCGTGACCTGTTCGACGAAGCGACCGTGGTCGAGTTCGGCCGCAGGTTCCGTCGCATCCTGTCCGCGGTCGCCCAGCGCCCGGAGACCGCCGTCGGCGATCTGGAGATCTTGGACGACTCCGAGCGCGCGGAGCTGATCGCCCGTACCGGCGCACCCGCCGTGCCGCCGCGCACGCTGCCGGAACTGATGGCCGCGGCCGTCGCCGGGAATCCGGCCGGAATCGCCGTGATCGCGGACGACCGCACCTTCAGTTACGCAGAACTCGACGCGGCTTCGGCGCAATTGGCGCGGGCGCTGATCGACCGCGGCGCGGGACCGGAAGTGCCGGTCGCCATCGCGATCCGTCGTTCGGTGGAATCCGTGCTGGCACTGTGGGCGGTGACCAAGACCGGGGCGGCGTTCGTTCCGATCGACCCGACCTATCCGGCCGACCGCGTCGCGCGCATGGTCGCGGACTCCGGCGTAGCACTCGGCGTGACGCTCACCGCCGAACTGGACAACCTGCCCCTGCCCGGCGGCTGGCTCGCCTTGGACGATCAGGACTTCACCCTCGACGTCGCAGTGCGCTCGGATGAGCCATTGCGGCCAGACGAGCTGCGCGGACCGCTGCGCGCGAGCAACGCCGCGTATGTGATCTACACATCCGGCTCCACCGGCGTGCCGAAGGGCGTCGTGGTGACCCACGAAGGCCTGGCGAATTTCAGCGCCGAACAGGTGGAGCGCTATCGGCTCGACAGTTCCACCCGTGCCCTGGCGTTCGCGTCGCCTTCGTTCGACGCGTCGGTGCTGGAACTGCTGCTCGCGCTGGGTTCCGCGGGCGTGCTCGTGGTTGCGCCGCCGTCGACCTTCGGTGGCGCGGAACTGGCCGAGCTGATCCGCGCCGGAGGCGTCACGCACGCCTTCCTCACGCCGTCGGTGCTCGCCTCGCTGGATCCGGACGCGTTGCCGGGGGTGCGGGCCGTCGTGGCGGGCGGCGAAGCGGTGCCCGCCGATCTGGCGGCCAAGTGGACGACCATGTCCGAACTCGATTTCCACAATGGTTACGGGCCGACCGAAACCACCATCATGACCAACATCAGCGACCCGCTCCGGCCCGGCGAACCGGTCACGATCGGCGGACCGATCCGCGGGATGCGGTCGTTGGTGCTCGACAGCAGGCTGCGCCCGGTGCCCGAGGGCGTCACGGGCGAGTTGTATCTGGGCGGCATCCAGCTCGCGCGTGGCTATCACGCGCGCTCGGCACTGACCGCCGCTCGCTTCGTGGCGGACCCGTACGGCGTGCCCGGCGAGCGTCTCTACCGCACCGGCGATCTGGTGCGCTGGCGCCGCGGCGGCGGTGCGCCGGTCCTGGAGTACCTGGGCCGCAACGACTTCCAGGTCAAGGTGCGCGGCTTCCGCATCGAGCTCGGCGAGATCGACGCCGCGCTCACAGCCCAGCCCGAAGTCGACTTCGCCGTGACACTCGGCCGCGAAACCGGTTCGGGCGCCACCATGCTGGTCTCGTACGTGCTACCCGCCGAGGGGGCGACGGCCGACCCGTCCGTGCTGACCGAACGGATCGGACGCAGACTGCCGGAGTACATGGTTCCGGCGGCGATCGTCGTGCTCGACGCGATTCCGCTGACCCCAGCGGGCAAACTGGACCGCAAGGCGCTGCCCGCGCCCGAGCCGGCCCTCCGCGCCTACCGCGCGCCGCGAACCCCCGCCGAACTGGTGATCGCCGAGGTGATCGGCGAGGTGCTCGGTCTCGAACGGGTCGGGATCGATGACGACTTCTTCGCCCTCGGCGGCGACAGCATCGTGTCCATCCAAGTGGTCTCCCGCTCGCGCGCACGAGGTGTGACCTTCGCGCCGCGGGACGTCTTCGAATGCCGGACCGTCGCCGCGCTGGCCCGCGCCGCCGCGGTGGAGGGCGGCGGCCCCGGTGACGAGGCGGGCGAACTACCGCTGACGCCGGACGCCGCGCGGATGCTGGACGAAGGCATCGAAGTGCGGGCCATCGCGCTCGACATCCCCGAGGCCTGCTCCGTGGAGACGGTGCACGGCGCGGTCGCCGCCGTGCTCGAGCGGCATCCGATGTTGTGGGTACAGCTGCGCTACGGCGAGGACGGCACGCCGGTGCTGCGCATTCCCGCCGCCGCCGAACGCACCGGCGAGGCGTTCCGCAGGCTGGACCCGCAGCGCGGCGAGACTTCGCTGCCCATCGACGACGTTGTGCAGGCGGTCGCCGCCGCCCTCGACCCCGAACAGGGCCGCAACATCTACTTCGTGCTCACCGGCGGACCCGAGGCTCGCTCCACGCTGATCGTCGTGGCCAGCAGCCTCGTCATCGACGACGTTTCCTGGCGGGCGGTCGTCGACCAGCTCACCGCTCGGTGGGAGCGGGCGCGCCACGCCGCGCCCGCGAGCGCCGAAGCCGACCTCGGCGTGCTCATCCGCGCCCTCTCGGCCAAGGCGCACGATCCGGTCACCGTCGCCGAAATGGATTGGTGGCGACCAGCGCTCGGCTCCGTCCCGGAGGGCGCGGGAACCGAGGGACGGGATCTGCACGCACGCAGCCGGGTATCGCTCACCATCACCGCGGAGGGTGCGGCGGCCGTCGCCGCGGCCGCCGAGGCCTACCACGCCGGGGTGGAGGACATCCTGCTCACCGCGCTGGCGCTGGCACTGCAGACCTCCGCGGGAGAGACCGTCACACGCGCCATCGGTTCGGTCGTCCGGCTGTCCGCCGACGGTCGCGCGGCCACCGACGCCGATGGGGCGAGCACGGTGGGCGGCTTCGTCACCGAATATCCGCTGCCGTTGCGGTTGAGCCGGATCGACATCGATGAGGCCCTGATCGGCGGACCGGCGGCGGGCATCGCGATCGCGCAGATCAAGGAGTTGCGCCGGTCGGTGCCCTCGCGCGGTGTCGGCTACGGCCTGTTGCGCCATCTCAATGCCGAGACCGCCGCCGAGCTGCGTGGCCTCGGGCGTGGCCGGTTCGCGCTGCGCTATCGGGATCTGCGTCCGGCGCGCGTGCACACCGACATCCCGTCGGACGACCTGCTGCTCGTACTGACCGTCGACGCCACCGACGACGGCCTGCTCGCCCGGTTCGATTTCGCCGCCGCCGCGTTCCGCGGTGAGGACGCGAAAACCTTCGCCGAGCACTGGATCCGCGCGCTCGGCGGCCTCGCCGAGCACGGACTGCGCCCGGACGCGGGCGGCTACACCCCCTCCGATTTCCCGCTGGTGCGGCTCAAACAGCCCGACATCGACCGCTTCGCCCGCGCCTACCCCGACCTGTCCGACGCCTGGCCGCTCACGCCGCTGCAATCGGGCATGTTGTTCCACGCCCTGCTCGCGGAGCGCTCGGTGGACGTCTACACCACCCAGTTCGTGCTCGATCTCAGCGGCGCGGTGGACGCCCGCCGGATGCGCGCGGCCGCGCAAGCGGTGCTGGACCGGCACGACAACCTGCGCGTCGCCTTCGCCGACGACAGCGAGGGCAAGCCCGTACAGATCGTGCAGGATTCGCTGGAGGTGCCGTGGCGGCTGATCGATCTGGGTCAGCTGGAACCCGACGCGGCCCGAGCCGAACTGGAGCGGATCAAGGCGGCGGATCTGGCCGACCACTTCGACATGCGGACCGCGCCGCTGTTGCGGTTCGCGCTGATCCGCTCCGCCGCGGCCCGCTACCACCTGCTGGTGACCAGTCACCACATCCTCGTCGACGGCTGGTCCATGCCGCTGTTGATGAAGGATCTGCTCACCCTGTACGCGTTCGGCGGCAAATCCCGGCACCTGCCCTCGGTGCCGTCCTACCGCGACTATCTGGCCTGGCTGGTCGCTCAGGACGCGGAAGCGGCCCGTTCCGCGTGGCGCGCCGCGCTGGCCGGTGTCACCGAGCCGACGCCGCTGGCGCCGGTCGATCCCGGCCGCGAGATCGCCTCGGGCGTGGGCGAAGTCGGGTTCGCGTTGTCCCTAGCCGACACCACCGCGCTGACCCGGCTCGCGTCGGGGCTGGGCGTCACGGTGAACACCGTGGTGCAGGCTGCCTGGGGGCTGTTGATCGGTCGCACCGCCGACCGTGACGACGTTGTCTTCGGTGCCACCGTGTCCGGCAGGCCGCCCCAGCTGGACGGTGTCGAGGCGATGGTCGGCCTGTTCCTCAACGCGATCCCGGTGCGGGTGCGGCTCGACCCGACCGGCACGCTGGGCGGGCTGCTGCGGCAGCTACAGGCCGAGCAGGCCGCCCTGCTGGACTATCACTACCTGGGGCTGAGCGACATTCAGGAAGCCGTCGGCGTGGAGGGGCTGTTCGACTCGCTCGTCGTGTTCGAGTCGTTCCCGGTGGACCGGGAGGGCCTGGACCGGGCCGGCGCCATCGACGGTATGAGCGTCACCGGCGTCGGCGCGGTCAACGGCACCCATTACCCGTTCACGGTCATGGTGGTGCTGGACAACCAATTGCGCGTCTCGGTGAAGTACCTGCGCGACGTCATCGACGAACCGGCGGCGCTCGCGCTCGCACAGCGGCTCTCGGCGCTGATCGGCCGCTTCGTGACCACTCCTCAGGCGCGCGTCGGCGATATCGACGTGCTGCTGGACGCCGAGCGCGCCGAGCTGGCCGCGCACAACGCCACCGACGTGCCGGAACTGCTCGACGGCGCGACGTTGACCTCCCTGTTCGACGCGCAGGTGGCGCGCACGCCGGACGCGCCGGCGGTCCGCTTCGGCGATACCACGCTCACCTACGCCGAACTCGACTCGCGCGCCCGGTCCTTGGCCGTCGAGCTGATGCGTTGGGGCGTCGGCCCGGAGACGCTGGTCGCCGTGGCCATGCGGCGCGGCATCGATCTGGTCGTCGCGATCTACGCGGTGCTGCGCGCCGGTGGCGGTTACGTCCCGATCGACCCGGACCACCCGGCTGAACGCAGCGAGTACGTCCTCGGCAGCGCCGCCCCGATCTGCGCTCTGACCACCACCGCGGACGCGTTCGACACCGCGACCGGCGTGCCGGTGGTCGCCGTGGACACGCTGTATCTGCCTCCGTACGAAGGTCCTTGGCCGCAGGAGGAGGTGCGTCCGGACACCGTTGCCTACGTCATCTACACCTCCGGCTCCACCGGCCACCCCAAAGGCGTGATGATCACGCACCGGCAGATGGTGAATCAGTTCCGCTGGGCGCAGTCGGCCTACCCGCACGGCGGCGACGACGTGGTGCTGCACAAGACGCCGATCACGTTCGACATCTCCGCCTGGGAGTTGTTCTGGCCGTTGCAGACCGGGGCGTCGATCGTGATCGCCGCGCCCGACGGGCATCGCGACCCGGCCTATCTGGCCCGCGTCATCGTCGACAACGCGGTGACCACGGCGCATTTCGTGCCATCGATGCTGGACGCGTTCTCGGATCCGGTGGCAGGCCCGATCGTGGCGTACCCCTCGCTGCGCCGGGTGTTCGCCGCGGGCGAGGCGTTGTCCGGGGCCATCGCGAAAAAGTTCGCCGCGGCCGTGCCGGGCGCCGAGCTGATCAACTGGTACGGCCCCGCCGAGGCCACCGTGGTCACCGGCCATCCCGTGCGCGACACCGCCGCGGCGGCGGTTCCGATCGGCATCCCGGCGGCCAATACCCGCGTGCACGTGCTCGACCGGCAGTTGCAGCCGGTGCCGCCGGGCGCGGCGGGCGAGTTGTACGTCGCGGGTGCGCAATTGTCGCGCGGCTATCTCGGGGCCCCGGCCCTGACGGCCGAGCGTTTCGTCGCCCATGCGGGCGGCACCCGGCTCTATCGCACCGGGGACATCGTGCGCTGGCACGACGGCGCGCTGGAATACCTGGGCCGCAGCGACTTCCAGGTCAAACTGCGCGGCCAGCGCGTGGAACTCGGTGAGATCGAGGCCGTGCTGACGAGTCATCCGCAGGTGCGGCACGCCGCGGTCTCGGTGGTGCGTGGCGCCACCGGCGATCGGCTGGTCGCGTACGTCGTCGGCGCGCCGGGGACGACCCTCGACGAAGCCGCGTTGGCGGCGCACGCCCGCGCCGCGCTGCCGTCGTACATGGTGCCCTCGGCTGTCGTCGCGCTCGCCGAGCTTCCGCTCAACGCCAGCGGCAAACTCGACCGCAAGGCGCTGCCAGCGCCGCCGTTGGTGGCGCGTCCGTACCGCGCGCCGGGCACGCCGCTGGAGCGGACCGTGCTCGAGGTGTTCGACGAGGTCCTCGAACCCGGCCCGGCGCATCGGGTCGGGATGGACGACGACTTCTTCGGCCTCGGCGGTACCTCACTGGTCGCCACGCGGGCGGTCAGCAGGCTGCGCACGCTCACCGGCGCCGAGGTGCGGGTGCAGTGGTTCTTCACCGACCCGACCCCGGCGGCGCTGGCGGCCCGGATCATGGCCGCGCTGGCCGACGATCACGACTACGACCAGGACTCGAACGCGGCGCTCGGCGTCCTGCTGCCGATCCGCACCATGGTGCCGCACGACGTGGCCGCCGCCGAGCCGCTGTTCTGCCTGCATCCGATGTACGGCTTGTCCTGGTGCTACGCGGGCCTCGCGCGCTACGTGCCCGCAGGCACGCCGATCTTCGGCCTGCAGTCCCCCGCGCTCACCGAAGAGGGCTACCTGCCGGAGTCGCTGTTCGAGATGGCGCACCGCTACGTGGCCGAGATCCGCGCGGTGCAGCCGCACGGGCCCTACCGGCTGCTCGGCTGGTCGCTCGGTGGTGTGCTGGCGCACGCGGTGGCGACCGAGCTCCAGGCCGCGGGCGAAGAGATCGGCCTGCTGACCATGCTCGACAGTCACCCCGACATCGACGTCACGGATTTCCGGGCGGCGATCCGCGAGGCGCTGGCCGAACTCGGCATCGGCGCGGACGCCCTGCTGCCCGGCGAGGGCGACGTCCACGATCTGAGCGAGGACGCGCTGGCCGCGCTGCACGCCACCATCCCGCCGGACATGGCGGTGCTCACCCCGGACCGGGTGCGCCGGATCTACCGCAGCGCGGTGCGCTCGGCCGAGTTGATCGCCGAGCACCGGCCGAACGTCTTCCGGGGCCGATTGGACTACTTCAGCGCGGCCGGTCACGACACCGCGGCGGCCGGCTGGCAACCTTATGTCGACGGCCGGGTGGACGATCATCCCGTCGGTGTCTCGCACGATCAGATGACATCGCCGGAAGCGCTCGCGCAGATAGGTCCCAGATTGTCCGAGTTGCTCGATCCCCCGGGGTGGGAAGCGACACGGAATATGGGGCGGTCATGATCGAGCCGACACCGTTCCGGCATGATAGGGCAACGGTGCGGTAACGAAGTCCACTGTTGTGACGACTACATAGGCCGTATGGTCGGGCGGGATGCCTGGGCATCCACCCCGGCGTGTGGGGCATGCAGAGCGAATCTCGAGACGAAGCGAAGGTGCGAAATTGATACGTCGACAGAGCCGGCGCGGTGGCCTGCGGGCCGCGGCCGCCATCGCGGCAACCGCGGTGCTCGCGGGGATGATGACCGGTCTCGGCGCGTCCAGCGCGACAGCTGATCCGATCATCGATTCCAAGACTCTGTTGGGCAACCCGGTCGCCCCGGACGGTTCGCGTATCACCAAGGCCGAGTACAAGGACGCGCGCAGCATCCGGCTGTACGTGTACTCGGCGGCGATGGACGAGAAGGTCATCATCGACGTCCAGCGCCCGGCCGACGCCTCCGTGCCGCGTCCGACGCTGTACCTGCTCAACGGCGCGGGCGGCGGCGAGGACGAAGCCTCGTGGCAGGCGAAGACCGACGCGCTGCAGTTCCTGTCGGACAAGAACGTCAACGTGATCCAGCCGATCGGCGGCAAGTGGAGCTACTACACCGACTGGATCAAGGACGACCCGGTACTCGGCCGCAACAAGTGGAAGACCTTCTTCACCGAGGAGCTGCCCCCGCTGGTCGACGGCGCGCTGGGCACCAACGGCGTGAACGCCATCGCGGGCCTGTCCACCTCGGGCACCACGGTGCTCGCGCTGCCGATCGCCAAGCCCGGCCTGTACAGGGCGGCCGCGGCCTACAGCGGTTGCGCGCAGACCAGTGACCCGGTCGGCTCCGAGTTCGTCAAGCTGACCGTCGAGACCTGGGGCGGCGGCAACACCGACAACATGTGGGGTCCGGAAGGCTCGCCGGACTGGGTGGCCAACGACCCGTACGTGAACGCCGAGGGACTGCGCGGGCTCGACCTCTACATCTCCACCGGCAACGGCCTGCCCGGCCAGTACGACACGCTCAACGGTCCGTACGCGCTGCCCGGCGCATACGGTCTGGCCAACCAGATCGTCATCGGCGGCGTGATCGAGGCGGGCACCAACTACTGCACGCACAACCTGAAGAACAAGCTGGACCAGCTGGGCATCCCGGCCACCTACAACTTCCGCGACTCGGGCACCCACTCGTGGGGCTACTGGCGCGACGAGTTCCAGCTGTCGTGGCCCGTGCTCGCGAAGGGGCTCGGTATCTGATCCGAATCGAGCCGGGACCGCCCGGCAAGATTCCTCCGACCGCCTGGTCGCCGCTGTCGCGCGACCAGGCGGTCTTCTTTATGGGGTAACCTTCACAAAAAAGTTCGGGAACCCGTAAAATTCAGTTCGTGGGTATTACGTTGGTCGAGTCGACCAAGTCCGTCACCGGGCGCGCGCGTGCCGCGACCGTTCTGCTGGGGCCCGCGTTCGTCGCGGCCATCGCGTACGTCGATCCCGGCAACGTCGCGTCCAACATCAGCGCGGGCGCGCAGTTCGGCTACCTCCTGGTCTGGGTCATCGTGCTGGCCAACGTGATGGCGGGGCTGGTCCAGTTCCTCTCGGCCAAACTCGGCCTGGTCACCGGGTGGTCGCTGCCGGAGGCGGTGCGCGCGAAGGCGAGCGGTCCCGTCCGGCTGGCCTACTGGGGCCAGGCGGAGACGGTCGCGATCGCCACCGACCTGGCCGAGGTGGTCGGCGGCGCCATCGCGCTCCATCTGCTGTTCGGCCTGCCCCTGCTGGTCGGCGGCGTGATCACCGGCGCGGTGTCGATGGTTCTGCTGCTGGTGCAGGACCGTCGCGGCCAGCAGCCGTTCGAGCGGGTGATCACCGGGATGCTCGCGATCATCGCGATCGGATTCCTGGCGAGCGTGGTCATCGCCCCGCCGTCGGCCGGGGGCACGGTGGGCGGTCTCCTGCCGCGCTTCCAGGGCACCGAGAGCGTGCTGCTCGCCGCCGCCATGATCGGCGCCACGGTCATGCCGCACGCGGTCTACTTGCATTCCGGCCTGGCCCGCGACCGGCACGGGCAACCGGCGCCGGGGCCGCTTCGCGCGAGGCTACTGCGGATCACCAAGGTCGACGTCGGGCTGGCCATGATCTTGGCGGGCACGGTGAACCTGGCCATGCTGCTCATGGCGGCCAACACCCTGCGCGGCCGAAACGTCGAGACCATCGAGGACGCGCACGCGGCCGTCGGCGACGTGCTCGGCCCGGCCGCCGCGCTGCTGCTCGCGATCGGCCTGCTCGCCTCCGGCCTGGCCTCGACGTCGGTCGGCGCCTACGCGGGCGCGATGATCATGCAGGGCCTGTTGCACCGGCGAATCCCACTGATCACACGCAGGCTGATCACGTTGATCCCCGCCATCGCGGTCCTGGCGCTGGGGATCGACCCGACCCGCGCGCTCATCATCTCCCAGGTGGTGCTGTCGTTCGGCATCCCGTTCGCGCTGATTCCCTTGGTGCGCTTCACGAGTGACCCCACGCTGATGGGCGCGGACGTCAACCATCGCGTGACCACCGCGCTGGCCTGGACGGTCGCGGCGATCATCTCCGTGCTCAATGCCGCCCTGATCTACCTCACCGTCACCGGGCGGTAGCCCGCCCGGCGCGGCGCGCCGATCAGACCCAGTTCTCGATCCAGTACTTCCAGATCCGTGGTGCGTAGGCGTCCAACGGCGGAACCCTGATGTCGGTGCCCGCCAGAGCCGCGCTGGTGTGCCTGCAGTCGAACCAGCAGGCGAATTCACTGTGCTCCAGCACGTCCAGCGGCACACCGACCCGGGGCAGCAGCCAGTTCGCGCCGGGGACCCGCAACATCATGTCCAACGTGCGCTTGGGCATCACCTCGACCAGATGTGGCGCGCCCGCCTCGTCGGCGAACAGGTTCAGCGCGTCGACCGCGCTTTGCCTGCGCGGATCCACCAGGTGATAGGTGATCTTGTCCGAGCCGGCGCGATGCGCGATGTGATCGAGGGCGCGAGCCACGAAGTCCACCGGGACCATGTTGGTCTCGCCCAGTTTGGGCACCAGGACCGGCAGCAGCCTCGGCAGCTGCGCGCCCATGCGCAGTAGGCGGAAGAAGTAGTACGGGCCGTCGATCCGATCGATCTCGCCGGTCCTGGAATGCCCGATCACGATCGACGGACGATAGATCCGCCAGCGCAGCGACGATTCCCGGACGATCCGCTCGCCCTCGAACTTCGCTCGCTGCATCGGGGTGGCCAGCGCCTGCCCGTGATCGAACATGTCCTCGGTGAACAGGCCCTCGGTGGACCCGGCCACCTCCACGGTCGAGACGTGGTGCAGCAAGCCGACGCCCAGCTCCTCGGCGACGTCGACCAGGTGCCTGGTCCCGCCGCCGCGCTCGGTCAGGTCGTAGCCTCCGGCCAGATGGAAGACGTGCTCGATGGCGCCGCGATGCCGGGCCAGCCAGGTCGGATCGATGCCGAGCCCCGGGGCGCCCAGATCGCCGCGCACCGGACGGACGCGGTCGCCGCCCGCCCATTCCTGCGCGCAGCAGGCGAACCGGTCGGCCGAGGCGTCGCCCGGCCGAACCAGCACGTGAATGTCACCCTCGCGTTTCAGGAGCTCAGGGATGAGAAAACGACCGATGAACCCAGTTGCCCCGGTAACCAGGTAAGTCATAGCCGATGAACATAGTCGCCTGTCGGTAGCTACGTTCCGGCGGGCTGATCAGTCGGCGAAGACGGGCTTGCGCTTGCTGAGCATCGCGGTGGCGCCCTCGATGAAATCGGGGGAGCGCAGCAGCTCGGTCTGCCCCGCCTTCTCGGCGGCCAGGGCCGCGTCCAGCGCCGTCAGCGTGGCCTGGTTCAGCGCGTGCTTGGTGAGTTCCAGCGCGCGGCGCGGACCCGTGGCGATCTTCTGGACCCCGGCCTCGACCGCGGCGTCGAGTTCGTCGTCGGGCACGACGGCGGTGAACAGACCGGCGGCCGCGGCTTCCCGGGCGGGCAGCCGTTCGCCGAGCAGTGCCATCCGCGCCGCCAGCGGGCGGCCCGCCGCCGCGGCCACCAGCGCGGCCGCCCCGCCGTCGGGCATCAAGCCGATGTTGATGAAGGCCAGCAGCAAGTAGGAGTCCTCGCTCGCGTAGACCAGGTCGGCGGCCAGCGCGATGCCGACGCCGACGCCCGCCGCGGCGCCGCGGATGCGCACGATCACCGGGACCGGCGCGTCGACGATGGCCCGCACCAGCCGGTTCGCCGCGTCCATCACCATGTCCGAGGTGATGCCCCGCTGCGCCTCGTCCGCGCTCGCCGAGAGATCGGCGCCGGTGCAGAAATCGCCGCCCTCGCCGGTCAGTACGATCGCCCGCACCGCGCGGTCGTCCGCCGCCGCGCGGAAGGCGTCCCCGAGCGCGACCATGGTGTCGTAGTCGATGGCGTTCTTCCGCTTCGGGTTGGTGATCGTGATCCGGAGCACCTTGCCGTCCTGGACCGCGGTGAACTTCGCGGCGGAGGGGGCGGCCGGGGCCGCGGAATCGTTGTTGCTCACGTTTGCTCCTAAGCTGCAATTCGCCGGACGCCAGGCCGTGAATAGTGGTTAACTTTGCGAATTGTGGTTAACTTAGGTTCCATTGTCGGGCGCTGTCAACCAGCGCCGCCGGAGAACGGAGAGGTGCATGGTCGCGGATCGCAGCGAGGTCGATCTCGCTCCCGCGCGCCCCGAACCGGGCAGGCGGGCGAGCGCTGAGGGCGCGCCGTCGGTGCGCCGCCGTCCGAAGGACCGCAAGGTACAGATCATCCGGGCGGCCGCCCGCGCGTTCAGCGAACGCGGGTACTACCCGGTCGGCGTGGACGAGATCGCCGCCGAGGTCGGCATCTCCGGTCCCGCGCTCTACCGGCATTTCACGAACAAGTACGCGTTGCTGGTCGCCGCCGCGGAGGAGGGCGCGCAACACCTGCTGAACGTCGCCGAGGGGGCCGACGACACTCGGCTGGACCCGGTGCGGCGCGCCGACGCGCTGATCCGCGCGATCAGCGAGCACACCGTCGACATCCGCCGCGAGGCCGGGCTCTACCGCTGGGAGCGGCGCTATCTCGAGCGGGACGACCGCGTCCGGATCAAGAAGATCTACGATGACCTGAACAACACTCTCGCGGCGCCGATCGCGCTGCTGCGACCCGAGGCGCCGCCCGCGGACGTGGCGATGCTGGCCGCGGGCGTGCTCAGCGCGATCGCCAGCATCGCCGCCCACCGCACCGCACTGTCGAGCGCTCGGCTGCTTCCGCTGTTGCGTCAGATGTCCTGGGCCATCCTGCGCACCGAACTGCCTCCCGCGCCCGCCGAACCGGATCCCGGCCCGCCCGTGCGCGGCATCCCGGTGACCTCCAAGCGCGAACAATTGCTCACCGAAGCCATCCGGATTTTCGGCAGGCAGGGGTATCACGAGGCGAGCATCGAGGAGATCGGCGCCGCCGTCGGCATCAACGCCTCCAGCGTGTACCGGTACTTCGCGAGCAAGGCCGACCTGCTCGCCGCGGCGTTCCACCGCACCGGCGACCGGCTGGCCATCGCGATCACCGAGGCGCTGGCCGAAGCCACGAGCCGGGCGGACGCCGCGCGTAACGTGGCCGACCGCTACGCCAAACTGAGTTTCGCCATGCCCGAGATCATGGCGGTGTACTACGCCGAGTTCGGCAACCTGCCGCAGGCCGAGCAGCACAAGCTGCGCGCCATCCAGCGGCAGAACGTGCTGGAATGGGCCAACCTGCTGGACGGCGACCCGGTGGAAGCGCGTTTCCGGGTGCACGCCGCCATCAGTCAGGTGATCGATGTGGGCAGGCTGATCCGATTCGATTCCCGGCCCGCGCAATTGGCCCGCGTCACCGCGCTGATGGACGCGGTGCTGCTCGCCGATAACGCGCAGCCGGACGATGCCCGCCATTAACCCCGTGCATGGCCGCAAGCAGCGAAGGCGGAGGTAGGCAGCGCATGGCCGTAGCGAAGGCGGAGGTACGCAGAGGAGGCGCAGCCGGACAGCGTCCGTCATCAGCCCGCGCATGGCCGTAGCGAAGGCGGAGGTACGCAGAGAAGGCGCAGCCGGACAGCGTCCGTCATCAGCCCGCGCATGGCCGTAGCGAAGGCGGAGGTACGCGTGGGCGCGCCGCTCAGGGGCGGCGGCCGTGCCGGATCCGGAAGATCGTTCTGGCCAGGCGGAGATGGCGCGGGTGCCGGTCGAACGTGGACAGATTCACCGGCGCCTGATACCGCTTGCGGGTGATGGCCAGGGTCCGGCTGAACTCTCGTAGTCCCTGGTCGCCGTGGCTGTGGCCCTGGCCGTATTCGCCCACACCGCCGAAAGGCAGCGCGGGAATGCCCGCGTACGCGGTCGAGGAGTTGATGGTCACCACCCCGGCGCGCAGTTGCTCGGCGAACGCCTCGATCTCGTGCACGTCCCTGGTGAACACCGACACCGCGACGTCGGTGCCCACCGCGTTGATCCGCTCGGCGGCCTCGTCCATGCTCGCCACCTTGTTCACGATGAGCACCGGGCCGATGCCCTCGCCGGTGATCGCGGTGCTCTCCTCCGGCACTTCGGCCAGCACGATCGGCTCGATGTAGGGATCGCGGATGGAGTCCAGCCCGCCGACGACCGCGCGGCCGCCACGGGCCACCGCGTCGCGCACCTGTCTGCGCACCACTTCGATCTGTGACTCCATGATCATCGGGCCGTAGGACGCCTTCCGGTCCGCGCCCGGCCGCAGCTTGCGGGCCTGATCCGCGACCAACTCCAGGAAGCGGTCGTAGACGGATTGGGCGACGTAGGCCCGTTGGATGCCGGTGGCGTTCTGCCCGGCGTTGGCCATCGCGCCGAACACGGCGGCCTCGGCGGCGTCGTCGAGTTTCGCGTCGACGTGCACGACCATGCTGCCCTTGCCGCCGCGCTCCACGACGACCGGGGTCATGGTCTGGGCGCACACCGAGATCACCTCGCGCGCACCGGCTTCGGAGCCGGCGTAGGCGATCTTGTCGACCTTCGCGCGGCACAGCGCGGTGCCGGTGGCCTTGTCACCCGTAACCACTTGCAGCACCGGCTGGTTCGGTGCGAGCCGGGACCAGCTGTCGGCCAGCCACACGCCGACGCCGGTGGTCAGCTCGTGCGGCTTGAACACCACGGCGTTGCCCGCCGCCATCGCGTAGGCGATCGAACCCATCGGGGTGAACACCGGGTTGTTCCACGGGCCGAGCACGCCGACGACGCCCAGCGGCAGATACCCGACGGAGGCCCGCTGATTGCGGGTGAGCCAGTTGGAACCGATGCGCCGCCGGTCGAGTGCGCGGCCCGCGTTGCGCGCGGCCCAGTCGAGGTTCTCCACCGCGAGCATCACCTCGATCGCGGCGTCGGCTACCGGCTTCCCGGTCTCCTCGCACAGCAGGGAGACCAATTCGCCCGAGCGCCGGGTGATCTCGCGTTTCCAGTCCAGCAGCCACCGCTTCCGGCTGCTGAATCCGAGTTCGGCCCACCATTTTTCGGCGGAGCGAGCCGCTCGCACGGCGCGATTCAGTTCGCCCGCGCTCATCACGGCGTAGTTGCCGACGACCTCGCCGGTGCGCGGGTCGTAGGACGTCAGGACGTTCGTTCGGCCCGTTCCTCCCGGACGCGCCGCCAACCGTGACTGCGCGGACTCGGCCATGATCACCTCTCGCAGTGTCGAAACCGGCGTGCGGACCGCTCAGCGGGGCCACATCCGTGGACGAGTGAGTGTTTTCCCCCGCAAAGCAGACTATGGTCTGGCGCAGCGGGCCGACAAGGCTCGGCCGCGGCCTCGGTGTCCGGATCGGATCGCGCTCACCAGCGCCGATTCTCCGCACGGCGAACGGGCAGCGGAAAATGTGAGTAAGGACACAATGGGCGCACGCTGGTGCGGGTACCTCACGCGACGCGGCAGCCCGGGCGATCGGGCCGGTAACATCACGCCGAGCGCGACGGATCACCAATCCGAGCGTGCGCCCGCGCTCGGGCGACCTGGTCGCCGTACCGGCCGATAGTGGAGAGTTGATGCCGAGTTCCAACCAAGCGGATTCGCATGCGAGTGAGCCTGCGGTCCGGGTAACGGACGTTCGCAAGTCGTTCGGCGATGTGCACGCACTGCAGGGCGTCAGCTTCGTCGCCGAACGCGCTTCCGTCCTCGGCATCCTGGGGCCGAACGGCGCGGGCAAGACGACCATGGTGAAGGTCCTCTCCACGCTGCTGCGTGCCGACTCCGGCACCGCCGTCGTGGCCGGGTACGACGTGTCGAAGGACCCGGCGGGCGTGCGCCGCTCGATCATGATGACCGGCCAGTACGCGGCGCTGGACGAGAACCTCTCCGGCCGGGAGAACCTCGAGCTGTTCGGCAGACTGATGGGCCTGGGCAAGTCCACGGCCCGCAAGCGCGCCGACACCTTGCTCGAGGAATTCGATCTGGTGAGCGCGGGCCGCCGAGCCGTGCGCCACTACTCGGGCGGCATGCGCCGCCGCGTGGACATCGCCTGCGGGCTGGTGGTGCGTCCCGAGGTGGTGTTCCTGGACGAGCCGACCACGGGCTTGGACCCGCGCAGCAGGCAGGGCGTCTGGGACCTGGTGACCGCGCTGAAGACGCAGGGCATCACGGTGCTGCTGACCACGCAGTACCTGGAGGAAGCCGACGTGCTCAGCGACAACATCATCGTGATCGACAAGGGCACGGTGATCGCCGAGGGTACCGCCGACGAACTCAAGGAGAAGACCGGCGGCAGCTACTGCGAGGTCGTCCCGCTGGATCAGAAGAAACTGCGCACCGCCGCGTACGCCCTTGGCGACCTGGTGCCGCCCGCGGTGCTGGCCGACATCGACGGCGGCGACCGGCTGTCCATCCCGGCGCCGGAAGGCGCAGCCACGCTGACCGAGGCGCTGCGCAGGCTCGACAGCGCCGGTGTGGAGCTGGCCGACATCGCGCTGCGCCGCCCCTCGCTCGACGACGTTTTCCTGTCCATCACCG
The DNA here is from genome assembly GCF_044548645.1 of Nocardia sp. NPDC051929. NCBI lineage: Bacteria > Bacillati > Actinomycetota > Actinomycetes > Mycobacteriales > Nocardiaceae > Nocardia > Nocardia sp. NPDC051929. The sequence continues at coordinate 19,672 of NZ_JBIUCG010000043.1, forward strand.
GCCACTCGGGCGGGCGAGCGTGACCGCTGCGACCGCCCCGGAGCACACCGAGGCCGAGGTGACGCTGTTCGCCGAGTTGCCCGCGGCGCGGCTGTCGTCGTTCGCGCAGTGGCGCGCGCTGACCGGCCGCATCGTCCGCACCATGGCGACCAAGGGCGAGCTGATCGTCGCCGCGGTCACGCCGCTGATCTTCACCCTCGGTTTCTATCTGCCGTTGCGCTACGTGATGAAGATCCAGGGCGTCGACTACGCCCAGTACGTCATGCCGATCATCGTGTTGCAGACCATGGCCTTCACCATGATGTCGAACGCGCAGCTGGCCGCGTTCGAGGCGATGACCGGCCTGAGTACCCGACTGCAGACCATGCCGATCGGCACGCTGGTGCCGTTCACCTCGCGCATCTGCGCCGGGCTGGTCCGGTCGGTGACCTCGCTCACCGCCGCGGTGCTGTTCGGGTACCTGATCGGTTTCCGCTTCGTCGCAGGCGTCGGGCAGGCCGTGCTGTTCTGCGCGTTCTCTCTCGCGGTCGGCACGGTGCTCGCGGTCGGGGCCGACGGGCTCGGCAGTCTGACCAAGAGCCCGGAGTCGCTGAGTCAGGCGCTGACGCTGCCGACGCTGATCTTCGGCATGCTCTCCTGCGGGTTCGTGCCGGAACGCAACTTTCCGGAATGGATTCGCCCGTTCGTGCGCAATCAGCCGATCTCCCAGTTCTCCTTCGCGCTGCGCGACATGGCGGCCGACGGCGTGACCTGGCACGTGCTGTGGGTTCCGCTGGTGTGGTTGATCGGGCTGGCGGCGGTGTTCACCCCGTTGGCGATCTGGGCGAGTGTGAGGCGGTCATGAGTTCGGTGGAATCGACCGTGGAGCGCACCGCGCCGCAGACCGAGGTGTTCGAGGGACGCCCGGCCGAACCCCTGCCCGTCGTCCGGACGAGGCCGGAAGGCTCGCTGGTCACCTGGGTGGTGCAGAGCCTGATCCAGTGCAAGCGGCTGCTGCTGGTCTGGGCGCGTGATCCGGCGACGACCATCCAGACGCTGGTGTATCCCGCGCTCACCTTGGTGATGTTCTACATCGTGCTGAACAAGCCCGTCTCCGGGGCCACCGGCATGCCCGCCGTGTACGGCACGGTCCCGTTGTTGACGTTGGTCGCGGCGATGTCCGGGGCGGTGGTCAGCGCCCTCGGCTTCAAGACCGAGAAGATGACCGGGCTGCTCGGCCGGTTCTGGACGATGCCGGTGCACCGTGCGGCCGGATTCACCGGGCGGCTGCTCGCCGAGGCGATCCGTGTCCTGGTGACCACGGTGTTCGTCGTCGCGGTCGGTCTGCTGCTCGGTTTCCGCTTCGATCAGGGACCGGTCGCGGCGCTGGCGTTGATCGGCATCCCGGTGCTGTTCGGGGTGGCGTTCGCCGTCCTGGTCACCGCGCTTGCCACCGTGTCCGAGGGCGTGATGCTGGTGAACATCATCGGCATGATCAGCACCTTGCTGATGTTCTTCAACTCGGGTTTCGTCCCGGTTTTCGCCTACCCGATCTGGTTGCAGGACGTGGTGGCGCATCAGCCGATGAGTTGCGCGATCGATGCGATGCGCGGTTTGTCCTACGGCGGTGCGGTCGCCGACCCGCTGCTCGAGACGCTCGCCTGGACGCTCGGCATGATCGTCGTCTTCGCCTACCCGGCGATCAGGGGATATCGGCGGGCCGCGGAAACGGGGCCGTAGCCACCAGCTGTCACCGTGCGCCGGGTTCCGACTATCGGACCCGGCGTTCGGCGTCTTCACGCGGTTCGGCGAACTCGTAATCCAGCCAGCGGTTCCGATTGGCCCAGCCGACCAGGTCGTAACGCCAGCGGAACGGCCAGGTGTGCGCGACCGTGCCGAACAGCACAGCGCCCAGCGCCGTGTAGTCGTCGTGCGCGGACAGCAGGGCGCGCTGACCACGCGGGGTGGCGCTGAAGAACGCGTCGAACATGGCGATGGACTGCTCGGTGGTGAGTCTGCCGAGGCCGTAGAGGCCGCGCATCCGCATCCAATACACCAGCCGTGCGCGCGGCTGCCACAGCGCGGCGATGGGGTCGCGGCCTTCCCGCAGCGCGGTGATCGCGGTGTCGACCAGTGCCAGTGAGTCGGCGACGCTGTACCCGGTGCACGGGTGCATCATGCCGCCGCGCGAGCCGAACGCGATCGCGCGCGCCTTGCCGGTGCGTGGCGGCGGCTGGTCGAGTGGATAGTGCGCCGCCTCGCTCGGTTCGTCGCCGGTGAGCCGGATGCCGTGCGCGGCGAGGCGCGCGAGCGTGCGCTTGCGCAGTTCGTGCTGCGGCATGCCGCCCCGGAGACCGAGACTGGTCTCCTCGAAGATCACCGTGCCGTCGCCGAGCGGCACCGCGTAGAGGAACGACGGCGGCTCGTCCGGGCCCGCGCCGTTCTCCGGCCGCCAGTCCAGCAGCAGGCCCTCGCCTTCGGCGATCATCGGCGCGGCGGCCTCGGCGTCGACGAAGATGCCGTGCGCGCTCGCCCCGCGGCGGCGTCCCAGCGGGGGCAGCCCACGGGTGTCGAACACCGCCGCCGCCCGGTGCACCGTGCCGTCGGCGAGTTCGACCTCGTGCGCGTCCACCCGCGTGGCGCGGCCCGCGACGACGGTGGCGTCATCGAGCGGTAGCGCCGCGCGCAGGCCGGGTTTGGACAGCACGCAGTAGGGACGGTCGATGCGATGCTCGGTCTTCGTCCACACTCTGGGCGCCGGGATGGTCGTCGCGACAGCCGTGGACGGCAGCCATTGCGGCAGCTCGTCCACCCAGCAGGAGAAGGTGGGCGGCCACAGCCGTTCGGGGCGGGGGTCGATCGCGGTCACCGACAGCCCCGCGATCATGGCGCGGTGCGCGAGCGCCCGTCCGGTGGGACCGAGCCCGACCACGCACACATCGACTTCCCGGTCCGCGCTGACACCCATAGGGGCATTCAATCCGGTGGGCCGACGGAAGCGCAACTATTCCACGCCTGCGAGCCCAAGGAATTCGGGTCTCGCTATTTCGGAATCGGATCGGTTCGAAACGGTGCGAATTCCGGTGCACGGGCATGCCCCCAGAATCGGTGGCCCAGCAACTTCAGTCGTGAAACGGCTCGGGACAGGCCATAGCCTGAGCTCGGAACGCGAGGCGTTCCGGGATTCGGGATAAGGGGAGTCATGAGAGGGAGCCACCTCCGCCGGTTGCTGCTGTCGGCGGTCGTCGCCGGCGCTGCGGCCGCATCGGCAATGGTCTCGGTGCAGGCCCAGGCCGCGCCCGCGGAGTCTTCTATTGTT
>NZ_JBIUCG010000044.1:0-21639 GCF_044548645.1 Nocardia sp. NPDC051929
CCCACCGACTGGTCCTGGATCAACCCGCCGATCTCCTCCGGCCTGACCCCGACCTTCCACCGCTACTACGACCCACCCGACATGGACATCCGGCCCAACTTCGTACGGAGGAGTCCGATTCACGACGAACACTTGGAATGCCCTCCGCGCCTGGAAACATATTGAAGAAGGACTACGCGGACCCCCAAGTCGGCGAATTCTATTGATCAAGCGGTTGCTGGTCGACCGGACGGTCGGGGAAACAAACGCTCGTCGCGCCAACTGCATCGCGGTCGTCACGACCGTCGGCTACAGCTGTCACCTACATTGGCGAATCGGGAGCCGGACTCCTCAAACTCACGGCGCAATCTCACCACACGATCGAGAATGCTGCGGGGTGGCGCGCCACGAGAGGAATAGTCGTACTCACCATGAGCGCGGCCGCACAGTTACATCGGCACCACCGGGATGCGTATGCAAGCATCGTCGGCCCTTCGCTCGTGTATTCCGATGGTCTGAGACCTCACTCTGTCTACATCGCTTCGGAACGACTGAAATCACCCATAACGTGTACATTATGCACATATCAAGAAATTGACAATGGATTCGTGTGTCGATCAGGGATCTACTGATGTGTGCAGGCGCATCGCAGATTGGTCCGCTATTAGCGAATAGAACTGCACATACGGCCACCGCAAAGAACAGGATCATGAAACTAGCCCGCTTCTTCTATCGCAACCACGTTCGGTACGGCATCGTCGGACCCGATGGCATCGTCGCGTTGGACCAGTGTGCAGGGACGTTCAGCAATCTGCTCGCGAACTCCCGGACGTCGGTGCTGGAAAGCGACATCTGCATTCCCGCGAACGAGATCGTCTGGCTGCCTCCATTCACTTCGGAGGCCAAGATCATTTGTGTCGGCTTCAACTACGCGTCCCATGATAGCGAGGATCATCGCCGAGCCGGCGAGTACCCAACACTGTTCGTTCGCTTCCCGGATTCCTTTGTTGGTAGTGGGAATCCCGTGGTGACCGAGGCCGACAGCCGCGCCCTCGACTGGGAAGGCGAGTTAGCTCTCGTGATCGGTCAGGGTGGTCGGCGGATCCCGGTAGATGACGCTTGGAATCACATCGCCGGTTTCACCCCAATGGCGGAGAACAGCGAGCGAATCTGGCAGACCCACTCGGCCCAGGCGACAGCTGGAAAAAATTGGTTCGCCAGTGGTGCGTGCGGTCCGTGGGTCACTACCGTAGACGAGGCAGGCCGTGGGCCATTTGAGCTGACAACAAGACTGAATGGCCATGTCGTGCAACAGGCTTCGACGTCAAGTCTCCTATTCAATTTCGCCTCGCTGGTCAGCTACGTAAGCACTTTCACCCCCCTGCGACCGGGTGATGTCATCGCCACCGGGACGCCCGCGGGCTCAGGTTACCGTCAGAACCCGCCACGGTTCCTCGAGCCCGGAGACGAACTCGAGGTCAGTGTGCCGGGCGTCGGCACGCTTCGGCACAGCGTCACGACGGGGCCGGGAAACATAGTCACTGCCAACGATATCTCGTGGCAGCAATCCACTCGATAGGACACCGATCAATGATGATTGCCGATCCACTCAGCACTGGGGAGATGGCCACTTTCGATGCGCATCCTGGGGGGCGCACGGAGCAGCCGGTTCCATGGCGACCGTTCAAGGTTCGGGCCGCGGAGATCCATGCCGAGATCGAGCGGCTCGCTTCGATGCCGCAACCTGCCGACGGCTACCGTGCCGCAGGCATCGTACACCCCGACTCCGTAGGATCGGTGCGCAGCTTCGCTCCTGGTATTGACGTTGTCGTCGAAGTGCTGCTCCCAGGTGAAGCGACGAAGCCACTCCGACGCAACAGCAGCAACGTTGTCATCGGAATCCAGGGGGAAGGCCGGGTGGAGGTCGGAGGGCGCACAATCCACCTTTCGCGCTGGGACGTCTGCAACATCCCATCGATGAGGCCCTACAGCTACCGCAACGACAGCAACGAATTATGGGTACGCTTGACTTACTCGAACTATCCGCTGCTCAGCAAGATTGGTGTGAGCTACGCAGAGCCCTTGGCCGAAATGACCGCGGCCACGCCCACGCCCACGCCTGCACGCGAAGGTTCTGCACAGTACAATCGGACGAACGCGCCGGACTTCGAAGTCTCCGAGTTCGGGTCACGCGTCCGCGGCTACGAGTTTCTCACCGACATCGAGGTCGTGGAGAACCAGGCTCAGCATTGGCCGTGGGCTGCGGTCTCGCAACACTTGAGCGACCAGCTCGGTGACGGCAAACGCGCAATTCTCGCGTACTACAATCCCGCCACCGAACGCCGTAACGGCGCGACTCACAGCTTCTTCGTCACCGCCACACAAGTTCCGGCGGGATTCCCGCCCATGCCTGAGGGGACACGTGGTCACCGGCATATCTCGGCGGCGATCAACTATCACTTTCGAGGCACCGGCAAAAGTGTTATCGACGGCGAGACGATCGAGTGGGGTCCGGGAGATCTGCTGCTGTCGGCGCCAGGGTGGCGCGAGCACCTCCACGTCCCCGGGCCGGACGCGATCGGCGTGTTCACCGTACAGGACCACCCGCTGCATATCGGCATGGAGTCGCTGATTTGGCAGGAGAGCATGGATGGTCCGATCTTGACCCTGGGATCAGAAGCCGGTGTCACCGGCTACGTCGGTCCACGTGAAGTCGGCAAATGAACACCGACATCCGTTTCTACAGGGAGGCCGACGTCTTCGCGAAGCTTTCACTCGAGACCGTCATCGAGGAAGTGGAGTTCGCCTTGCGACGTGAACACGAAGGTACCGCGACGAACATCCCGAAGACTATGACCACGTGGGGTGAACGGAGCAGCGCCCACGCGCTTGGTGCACTTGATCTGGGCGAGTCGCTGGTGGCGTTCAAGACGTGGGTCAACACCCCGCGTGGTGCCGCAGCCGTCGCGACCGTCTTCGATGCGGAGGACGGTCGGCTACATGCGGTGGTTCAGGCCGGGATCCTCGGCGCCGTGCGCACTGCCGCGATTGTCGGCGTCGCAACTCGCAGACTCGCCGCTTCCGGCGCCGACGAGCTTGCGATCATAGGCTCGGGACGCCAATCTTTGTCCCAGGTCCTGGCTGTCCACGCCGTTCGCCCATTGCGCAGGATCTGCGTCTGGAGTCCGCGCCCCAGTAGTCGCGACGCATTCGCCGAACAGATCAGGGCGCACGTCCCCGCATCAGTTGTCGTGGCCGATACACTGCGGGACGCGGTGCGTGGCGTCGGGATCGTCACTCTGGTGACTCGTGCGACCGAACCGATACTAGCCGCCGATGACCTCGCTGCAGGCGCTCATCTCAACGCGGTCGGTGCGATCCTTCCTTCGAACGCCGAGTTCGACCCGCGTCTGCTGGGTTCGGCGAAGCTGACGGTGGTGGACAACCTAGAGAATGCACGACGATCCTCCCGCGAGCTGCGTGAGTTCTTTGGCGACGACTGGTCGCGGGTGCACAGGTTGGCGGACGTCGTCGCAGGCACTGTCGCACCCGACGACACCGCATCGGGGCCAACGGTGTTCAAACCGCTCGGCATGGGGCTATCGGATTCGGCGGCACTGACCGCGTTTCTGCGCGTCGTCGAACCCGGTCTGATGGAGGCTCGATGAGATTCCGAATGACTCCTACCGCGCTGCGCGGATCTATAGCTCCCCTCGTAACGCCCTTCACCACTGACGGTGAACTCGACGTGCATTCCCTGCGCCGCATCACCTCCTGGCAGATTGCGTCGGGATCTGACGGCATCTCGATCGGTGGATCCACCGGCGAACCGGCAGCGCAGACAGTCGCAGAACGCATCCGCGCAATCGACATTGTCGCGGAGGAGATCTCCGATCGCGTGCCGTTCGTTCCCGGTACCGGAGCAGCCAATCTCGAGGACACCATCGAAATCACCGACGCCGCGCAGGAGGCAGGCGCGGATGCAGTGCTCATCATCACGCCCTACTACGCGCAGCCGACCCAAGAGGGACTGTACGACTGGTATGCGACCGTGGCGACGGAGTTCCCCGATCTCCCGATCGCCATTTACAACGTGCCGTCACGGACTGCCGTCGAAATCGCGCCGGAGACAGTGGCGCGGTTGTTCAGCGACTTCGACAACATAATAGGAATCAAAGAAACCACGAAGAATTTTGAGCATTTCTCGCGCGTGATCCGCATCGCCGGCCCGGAGTTGATGGTGTGGTCAGGGGTCGAACTGCTTGCGCTGCCGCTGCTCGCTATCGGCGGCGTCGGCATGATCAGCGCGGTCGCGAATCTGGCACCCACCGCTGTCGCAGATCTATATCGCGCTTGGATATCCGGCCGATACAGCGCCGCGCTGGACCTGCATTATCGCTTGCACCCTTTGGTGGACCTGCTGTTCATCGAGACGAATCCGGCGCCGGTCAAATGGGTTTTGCAGTCGATGGGGTTACTTACTTCGGATCTAGTTCGTCCGCCACTGTGCGCGTTGAGCCCGCAGGGGAAAACAGCAGCAAAAGAACTCTTGGCGCAGAGTAGCGAATTAATTCCCGAGTATAGCGCAATGAAAGGAACTCGACGATGAGTCCTGACAGCACCACGACCGAGCGATTCACCGGAGCGTTGATCGTACGGGGCGAAGCCGGATATGAACACGCGCGCATCGCAAGGATCCACCACTCCCGACATCCACAGCGATTCCCCGCAGCCGTGCTGCTCGCCGAGACCGAGAACGACGTCGTCGAGGGTGTGCGTCTGGCGCGGGAACGCGGTTGGAAGGTCGGCGTCAAATCTGGCGGCCACAGTTTTCCGGTGTGGGGCCTGCGTGACGACGGGCTACTCATTGATCTCTTCGGGTTGAAGGACATTCACTACGACGCAACGACCGGAATCGTCAGTGTCACGCCAGCGGTCACTGGTGGACAAGAGCTTAATCCCTACCTCGAACAGTTCGGTGTCTTCTTCCCCGGCGGAGGGTGTTCCTCGGTCGGTGTCGGTGGCTTTCTGCTGCAGGGCGGGATCGGATGGAACTTCCGCGGCTGGGGATGGTCGGCGGAACAGATTGTAGCGATCGACGTCGTGACCGCAGACGGGGAACTCATCCGCGCCGACGACACGCAGAACGTAGATCTGTTCTGGGCCGCGCGCGGTGCGGGTCCTGGCTACTGCGGCATCATCACCCGATTCCACCTGCGCACTCGCCCGATTCCGGTGGGACTGTCGTCGATGGTCCAGGCGTTCCCCGTCGACAAATACGCGGATGTGCTGGGATGGCTCTGCGCCGAGCAGCACTCGATTCCCGACACCGTGCATTTAGTTGCGATCTCCTCTGTGCCTCAGTTTCCGATTCCTGGTCACCCCGATGGCGAGCTTTTGTTCGTGGTGTGGGCAGTCGCCTTCTGCAACAGCGAGGATGAAAGCCGCGCTGCGCTGGCGCCACTGACCGAAGGGCCGTTCGCAAACCATGCCCTCTTCGCCATCGATCCCCATCCGACAACCCTGCAGAACGAGTACGCTTTCGTCGACTCCAGCCATCCCAGTGGTTACCGCTACCGGGTCGACTCTGCCTGGGTTGATGGCGCGCCGTCGCAAATCGTGGCAGCCAGCAGCCGGCTCGTTCTCGAACGCCCTCGAAATGAACCGGGGCACACCTTCTTTCAGTTCGCCCTTCCCCATGAGGGACCCGACATCGCGATGTCGCTCAAAACCGATGTGATGATCGGAACGTATGTTATTTATGAAGATTCCGCCAGCGACGAGATACATCGTGACTGGTTGTTGTCGGCGATGCAGGACTTGGAGCCGCTGACGATCGGTCAGTACTGGGGTGATTCCGACCAGCAGAACCGCCGGGTGAAGTGCCTGACCGATGCCAGTTGGACTCGACTGCAACAGATCAGGGCCGAACGTGATCCCGACGGAGTCTTTGAAGAGTATCTGGCTGGTGAGAGTGGGTTCGACAACACCAACGCCTGGGAAGCGGTGACCGACCGCATGGACGCCGGGAGGTAAGAACTTTGAAAATGGATGGCAAGACGGTGGTCATACTCGGAGGCGGTTCCGGAATCGGGCGCGCAGGTGCGCTCGCGCTCGCGCAGGCGGGCTGCGCCATTCTTGTTGCCGACATCGACGAAGAGGCCGCGCGCGCGACGGCCGCGGCGATCGAGCGCGCCGGTGGTACCGCAGTATTCGCCTATTGCGACGTGGGAAGCGAATCCGATGTGGCAGCAGTGGCAGCACTGGCGTGCCAAAAATACCAGCATGTGGACATCGTGTGGTGCCACGCAGGCTATGCACTGGCCGGACCGCCCGAGAGCATTCCGATCCGGACCTGGCAGAACATATTTGACGTCAACGTACTGAGCACCGTGCGGGCTCTGCATGCATTTCTGCCGGATCTGACCGCCTCGCGTGGTCACTTCGTCGTCACCAGCTCCGGACTTGGCCTGTTTCCTGACGACGTGCCGGGGTTGGCGGCCCCGTACGTCGTGACCAAAGCCGCTCAGATTGCGTTGGCCCGCAACCTAGCTCCGTATCTGGCCGCGCGGAACGTCGGCATCAGCGTGCTGGCGCCCGACCAGACCAATACCCGGCACGCCCGGGAGATTTCCACCGTGGGCATTCCCGCCGCCGTCGTGGCAGCGGCCGTCGATCCGTCGACGATGCAGACACCTGAATACGTCGCGAGCCGCCTTGTGGGTGGTCTGCGCGCCGATGAGTTCCTGATCTCTACCGTTGAAGGGACTCGCGAACGTCTCACCGAAGCCGCTGCACGTAATCTCAGCCCGTTGGCTGAACCGGTAGAGCCCATCGTCCTGTACGTGAGGATCGAAGCCGACTCCGGTAGGCACGACGAACTCGCCCAAGCGCTGATCGAGTGGGCTACGCAGGTCGTGAAGGAGCCCGGGGTGATCCGGTACCAGGTCACCGCCGATCTCGTCGAGCTGGGGGTATTCCATCTTTTGGAGGAATGGGAGTCCGCCCGTGCTTTCCAGCAGCACAATGACAGCCCTGGTGCGCAGGCAGTGCTGGCGCGCATGGCGGAGTTCGGTATCGCAGGGCTCTTCACCCGTCGGTACGACATAAGTGGTATCGACGGCACGCCTGTCAAGGCTCAGCGCGCATAACCACTTCTCAGCGAACCAGTCCTCGCTATCCACTCCGGCGAACCCTGTCCCCGTTCTGGAATGGATCTCGCAACATAATGAGCGGATGCGAGACAGTAATAATATGACAGTTCACGTCCCGGCTCGACAGCCAGCGCCAAGTGCGGCCGGGCATCGACGAGCCCGGCGTCGGTACAGCTTTGCCTTGGGGCAAGTTCTTGTCGCCGGGAACGTCCGCGCCGAGGCGGGCGCGGTCTTCCGGTTCCGCTATGTGCGTCCGGCGCCTGCACGCCCAACTCGGTGAGCACGCGGGAGATCGGATCGACGCGGAAGCCCCGGATACACGCATACCGCGGATGAGCGCACAGATGGACGGCGCCGCAAGTTGATCACCCGCGCGAAAGAGAAGCGAGGCTGCTTTCAGAATTTCCTCGCGATGCGGCGCACCAAACCCCGGGCAGATAGGCGATGTCGTGACCTCAGGCGCGGCGGCGGTGCGCCGATGGTGTTGGCTTGATCAACCAAGATCAACAGTCCGCCTCGGATGGCGAGCTGGTCGTACACTGCCCACAGTCGGGCTTCGTCGGTGGCAAGGCCTTCTCGAAAAAGTCATTTGCCGTTCGAATCCAAGCCCACGGCGTCGTGGGTGCCGGGCGTTGAGGTTTCGACAGGTGACTGTGGCTACCAGCGGTTACGCACTCGATGGGGAAACACGGAGTGCGACAGGCATACGTTGTGTATTGGGAAATCGATGTGTCAGCAGAAGTGAACACCAGTTACGAAGAGACCTGTGCAGCCGCCCTGTCCCCATCAGCGCTCCGTCGACGCCACCGGCGCCCGACGACTCCACCCCCGGATCATGCGTTCGCCTGAGAAAAAAAGCATACCGGGCCGCTGCGACCGTGGGCCCGGTCTCAGTCCCACGAACAAGGTAACGGGGACGGGGCTCACGACAGCGCGGGCTCGTTTGGGATGACCGACCCCGCGCGTTCCGACCAGTGACCGAACTCGACGCTTCAGATCCCCGGCCTCACCAAGGAGCCTGCCACTGCGTGCGCGGATGTCGATAGTCCTGTGGGATGCGTCCGCGCTGCCCACGACCTTAGAGGCCCAATCGGACCGTCGGTGCCTCAAGGGGAGAGCAGATGTCGATGTCCGTTCCGTTGCCGAATATTCTGGCGAATTGCGTTTGTCGTCATGGGTGGATGGCCAGCGAGGCTCCGGTGGCGTCGTCGATTCTGATGCACCTAGCCTCGCTCGAGCACAGTGAATACGAGGCACCGGCAGAGCGGTTCCAACTCTCGGCTTCCGGTCGGAGGGAGAAGACACGTACACCGTGGGCATTTGCAGGACCTCGAGGTCTATCCCCAGTCTCGATTTCGGCCGCCGTGAGAATTTTCGCCCGTCGCCACAATCTGGCGCGGGGCCAATGCTCACGTTGTCACCAGCAGATTTCGCATGCTCGGCAGTACTATGTTCGCGTGACGTGGAGGTGTCTGCTCTTGCAACGCAAGCCCCGGCAGGTGCTGAACTAGAGTGCTCACAGCGATTTCGCATTCGAGGCGGGCCAGGCGGGCACCAAGGCAGTAGTGAATCCCACTGCCGAATGCAATCGACAATGTGGTATCCCGCGTGATATCGAATTTATTTGGGTCGGCGAAAACGGCCGGATCTCGGTTCGCTGCAGCGACGAACCCGATGACGGGTTGTCCGGCTCGAACGAGTGCGTCGCCGAGGACGACATCCTCGATGGGCTTCCGCGCTGCCGCCGAGTGGACCGAGCCGTTGAACCGTAGACTCTCGCTCACCGCGCCCGAAATGAGCTGCGGGTACCGCCTAAGCAACACCAGTTGGTCATCGTGGGTGAGAAGATCGAAGATGGTATTGCCTATTTGCGCAACCGTCGTGCCGTGTCCTGCAAACACGATCTGCACACACAACGACAGCAACTCCTCGCCAGTCAATCGCCCGGTGTGATAGGCATCGAGCAAGACACTGACAACACCGGGCTGTGACCTGTCATGGCCCGTGACGACATAGTCAAAGTACTCCAACAGCTTGTCGCCTGCATCACCGGCTTGCCTCATGGCCGATGGGTCTTTGCGGAGATCGAAACCACGGCCGAATGCGGAAATCCATTCTGGTAGCTGCGGATCGATCTCATCTGCAGCGATGCCGAGGACAGCGCAGATAACGGCAATCGATACCGGCACGGCGTAGTCTTCGATCACGTCGAACGCCGCCGCCGCAGCGAGCGCGTCATCGATCAGCCGGCTGGCGATATGCGCTGTCAGCGCCCGATAGCGTTGCGTCGCCCCGGGTGTGAAACCCGCAGCCAGCAGCGCACGCATACGCCCATGATCGGGAGGGTCGGTCGACAACAATAGACGACCCGATAACTCGGCGAACCGCTGATCCCCGGATTTACGCGCGATACTAGCTTCGGACGAAAGCGGTACAAAATTCCGACGAAAGCGAGGATCCTTTAGTACCGACAAAATGTGATCGTGCCGGAATAGATACCAACACCCCGCGCTGCCCACAGTGTAGGGCTGCCCCCAATGCACCGGGTCGCATCGACGGTAAGTCGAATACACTGAATACGGTTCATTCAGCACTGTAGTGTCGTGAGGATCGAATCGCGGCACCGAGCAGGGCCGATCGTTTGATTCCGCCGCATCGCTCATAGCCACACCATATTCGGATTAATGTAAATGGCCGGGATTGAAGTCACATACATGTCTCGAGCAGGCTGGTCCGCGCGACAGTCCAGTGGTTGGCGTTGAGGCATTCGGTTCGCAATCAGAGGTGTAAAGATTAGGCGAGCCCATTGTTCTCCTAATCCGAGTGGGGTATGCGGCTTCGGCGAATTTGTACTACTCATGAAGTACGGCCTCGTTGCCAGATAGGTGGCAAGCGCCACGCGCCGAATGCGAGGGTTACTGCAGCCGCTATCGAGGCGATGACAGGCGCGTCGGTGCGCAGCAGCGCTATCTCCTGGCGCGCTTCATGGGATTTTTTTATCAATTTCATGACGGTTTGTTCGTCGGAGCGCATAGTGCCCTCGAAGACCGTCAGAGAAGGGGAACCGCCGGGACTGGTCACCAGATATTTGAGTTGGCGCTCCGCGGCCGAGACCACTGAGCCGGTGGCAGGTTCAACCCAAAAATCACGGATAGCTGAACTAAATAGGTGCATCGTCACCACCTGCTCAGAGCTACTATTTTCTAGAATACGAGCGGGTAGAGTGACACTACCTCGCATCGGTAGGAGACCGGTTAGGGGAGCGGAATGCAATTGAGTTCGAAAATGGAGCAGTTGCAAGCCATCGAGGGAAGTGGCGTCATCGAGGTACTTCAGGGCGATCTCTTGCTGAGAACCGACGTCGAAGTATGGATAATCGTGTCTTCCTGTATTGAAGGGAAGTTTGTACTGGAATCCGGTTCGGATCGTCTGGAGTGGTTTCTGCGCTGGCTCGAATACCGTCATAGCCGGTCTGCGCTGCGGTCGCCCATTGCTCCGGTCGATGCTCACCTGGTCCACAATTGCATCTGAAAGCCCTTTGGGGCCCGGGCGGTCCAATCGCACTACCTGCTGGGCGACACGTAGCGTGACGGTTTCAGCGTTCGTCGGCTCCACACTGGTCATCACCGAGTATCCCTTTATAGGAACCTCGTGCTCAACCTCGAGTTTTCCTTGGAGTAGGGTATTGATGTTCAGCAGCGAACCTGCACCGGAGGCAGTGCCCACCTCACGCACTTGCGCCGGAAATTTGATCAAGGTATCGGCTATCCAAGTTGGTAGCATTATGGCTACTGCAGTGAATATGAGCGCGAATCCAAGAGATAGATATCCGAGAAAGCGCCTACGCCTACCTCGCCAATCAGGGGGGCGCGAGTTCCGGTCAACAGTGCGCGTTGCTATCCGTACGCCAGTCTCCGGCATGTGGTTCCACCTTGACATATATTCCATTGATGCGCCCTGATGGAAGTCCGCCCACCAGCGCGGCCAACATTGCCAGAGTGCACGCTCTAACATTCCATTAACATTCCGTATCAATAGAAGGATCATTGTTGCTCGAGCCCGCGACAAGCGCTCAATTCTTTGATGCAGTATGCAGTATGCAGTACCGAAAACAAATAAAGCGCAACCATACTTCACGGAGATCCGCGGTCTCAATTCCTTCCTTGTGATGGAAGCGCAATAGGAAGTTCGATGATTGTTGATGTATCGACGGATCCTACAGAATCACACTGGGAACACATCCGAGAATGCTCCGGTCATACGTACGTATCCAATACGCCCCCCGCGACCGGAACATCGCGATCAACCAAAATGCCGCACCACGCCAAGACCTATGCTATGAGGGAACGCTTGACCCACCACCGCTAACATCCTCTCTCATGTGGGGCATTCTGTCGGCAATTCGGCTTGCCGTGCGGCAAGCCGCTTCTTCTCCGAGGCCAGCTATGCTTCTGAGCCTGACATACGTTTAGCAAATATCGCTCGGCGGTAGCGAGTGCTGCGCGGCCGGAGTTGACGGTGACCGAGACGCAGCATCGGAAGTCGATCGGGGTGCTTGGGCGGCGACATCGACGCAGGCATAGCCGTTGCGACGCAGGATGGCGCTGGCCTGCGCCGTGCCAGGCGATCCAACACCCACATTGCGGCCGAGGTCGACGTATGTTGTGTTGTGGTACCGCCGCCCACACCTGGCACAGGCCCAGCGGCGAAAGGGTGCTTAGATCGCTTGCCGGGACCCTTACCACAGTGGGACATCGGCTTGACACCTGTAGTTCGGTCGAGCGCCGGTCAACATGGCAGCGTTGCGCGTAGTCCAGTTGCTTGCGCAGGTGGACGTTGTTGTACAGCTGTACCAGTCGACCCTTTCCATGTGCGAGTAGTAGACATCGCGGCGATTGTTTTTTCAACAGCCCGATGCTCGAGTCAAGGCAAGACGGCCCGCGGAGGCTCACGTCAGAAAACGACCGCCAGCTTACGAGTCTGCGTGATGATCGCTCCGATCGAGTTCAGCGCCAGTTGATCTTCTTCGAACATGCGCTTGCGCTCGCCCACCCTCGCTCGAGTGTACGGCTCTAGAATACCGGCGGACGTATGAAGACGGATGGGTGGCAACGCGCCCTATATTGAAGTGTATGGACACGCAGCTCTCCCTTCGTAGGCTTGAAATTTTCCGGCTGGTGGTTGAGGAACGCAGCGTCACCCGTGCGGCAGAGGTGCTCATGGTGGCACAGCCTGCGGTATCGAATCAGTTGCGGGCCCTCGAAATGTGGCTAGGGGCGAAGTTGTTCGAACGTAACGGCAACCGGCTAGTGTTAACCGAAGCAGGTGAACGCACCGATCGTTGGGCCCGCGATGTGCTGGCGGGTGCGGCGCAGATCCGGCGCGATGTCAGTGACCTTGCGACCGGGCTCGGCGGCAGTGTCATTATCTGGGCAAGCATGGCGGTAGGCACGTACCTGCTGCCAAAAGTCCTGACGGACCTGCGCCAGGCCCGTCCCCGCGCCGATCTTACATTGCACATTGCACAGCCAGGCGAGGCGTTGCAAGCGGTGGAGAGCGGCGATGCGGATTTCGCGGTCGTCAGTTGGGATCAACGTCACCTGCCCGAGTCGGTCGAAGCCGAGTTCCTGCGGTCTGAACCTCTGATCCTGTACATGACGCCGACCGCGGCGCCGCCGAGCCGCTCGATGCCGATCTCGGCAGCAATGTCATTGCCGCTCGTGGGTGCGCCACGCAACGCGGTCTACCGCGACCTGGTGGAGCGATTACGAATGACCACCCACCTTGATCCCAACTTCATCATTCGGTTCGGCCATGTAGAGGCCATCAAACGGGCCGCGATTGCTAATGACTGGGCGCTTTTCGCGCCCGCATATGCAATGCAACCTGAAGTGGACGCAGGTTGCCTTGTCGCTGTAGACGTACCCGAGCTGGTCATCCACGAACGTCTTGTCCTGTTCTCGCGGCAGGATCATCTCTTCTCGCCGCTTCAACAGGCCGCCGTCGACGCCGTACGCGCAGTGCTGGCTGCCGACATGCTGCCAGTGGATCCAGCTAGGCGGTGACCACAGCGCCGTCAGGAGCAGCTTGTCGCGCCCCGGGGAGACCTAGACGCCGATTCTTGCGTATGCCTTATGACTCGCAAGCAGGCCAACCATCGCCCGCACCACCGACAACCTTCCTGTGCTCTGGGTGTGCCCGGGCCGGACGGGAAGTCCTTGCCTTGATCGATGAGCACCAGCTCCGGCAGGCCACCGGCCAGCCCGCACGGCGGCCGCCGGAGCACCGATGCCCGCGGCGGTTGGCCGAGGGTCCCTGCTCTGCGAACACTGCTGAATACGGAACCTGTGGCATTGCATGTTGCGAGTCGACCCGGACTCGTCGGGTTGTCGATGACATAGGTAGCAACCGGCCCGCTACGGTTGTCCCTGTCGGGTGCCAACCTCAACGACCACCTCGCGCTGCCCGAATTGCTCGACCGGGTACAACCTTTGCGCGGGCGACTCGGCCGGCCGCGCCATCGGGTCGACACCCTGATTGCGGAAAGGGCTACGACTAACTCAGCGTCTATACCGAACTGCGGCAACGCCGTATCACCGGCTGCATCCCCCGCCGCGGCACCCGCGACAAGGTGACCGCCGGACGCTGGGGCGTCGAACAGTGCCTCGCGCTGCTCCACCAGTACCGCCGCCTCGCCATCCGCTGGGAACGACGCACCGACAGCCACCAAGGATTCCTCGACCTCGTCGCCGCCTTCATCTTGTGGTTGCCGGACCGGGCCGGGTGCTCACCGCGGATGGAGCTGCCGGAGCGGTGGGTGATCGGGGCGAAGCCGGCGTAGGAGGCCGAGGCGGCCGGCCGAGGCGAACGCCGTGGCGTCCGACTTCGAGCAGGATGCGGGTCCGGGTCCTGACTCCGATGCCGGGCATCGAAGTCAGGACCTCGGCAAGAGGGTGGTCGGCGAGCATCTCGTCGATGTCCTCGGCGATCTGCTTGCGTTACAGCAGAATTACATTCAACGAATCTGCCAGTTTCGGGAGCACTGTTTCAGCGGCTTTGGTGCCGGGAACGGTGACGGTTTGCGCGGGCAACGCGGCTAAGTTTTCATCGACGAGCCGCGCGCCCATGCGTGGGGCGTGTTTGGTGGCGATGGCGGTGAGTTTGCGCCGACCGGCGGCCCGGATTCCTTCGGGACCGCCGCGCCGCGACAGAATCTCCAGCACCGCTGGGTGGGCGATGCGGGGTCCGAGGACGCGTTCGACAGGGGGTGGATGCCGGCAAGTAGGGGCAAGAAGTCATACCGAGCCTGGCGGCCGTAAGCCCGATCTCGGTACCCACGAGAAAGGTGACGGGCATCGGCTCACGACTTTTCGAACCGTCAGATACTACGCGGTCATGCTTTTTCCGCCGTTCGGCGCTGGTGGTGGCTTGTGCGGCCCGGTGTCCAGCTCATGATGTGACCGATGGTGCGGATCGGCTGGATTATGAGCTACTCGTCGACCCGTGCCCGCTCACCGTAATCCATCCCGGCCTGGTCTCGAGAATCACAACAGAACTTGAGCCGACACACCGACCTAACAAAGTTCGACCAGTGGCTCGATCGCCTTCCCAATCACCTCTGCGAGGATGTAGTCGATCAGCTCTTCTTCCATGAACTGGCAACGTTTGCCGCGGCGGTCGCGATCGAGCAGGCGATTGTCGCCGAAAATTTGGAAAAAGATCCGACGCGGGTGTACATTAACTCTCGTTCAAACTACTGCGCGATCGGCAGATAGGCGTGAAAACCCTCAAACGAGCTTCGAACCGACGTACACGGTCCGGGGCTCGCTTGGTTAGCGGCCTCCTACGGTATCCCGGAAACGCGTCGCCGGAGTCGGTGAGCTGCGCCCTCCTGCTCCACCGGTATCTCTTCTGTTCAACGAACAATCCGTGACCGGCTGTGACCGATCCAGTGCCTGGATCTAGGCCTTCTCGTACACGCAGAGCACCACCGCCCGTTCGGGAGGATTGTGGTGAAGGCCGACGACATCGGCGACCTTCACCACGAACAGCGGGTCGGTGGAGATCTTGAACCCATCGGTCAGGTGCGGTTTCAGGTCGAACCGCTGCCAGATCCGCCCGACCGTCGACTTCGACAGCCCGGTCCGCTCGGCCATCGACGACCGTGACCAGTGCGTGGCATCGGCTGGGGCTGCTCGAGGGTCAGCTCGACCACCTGCTGCACCTGAGCAGGATCGACGGCGGACGGCCCGGCCTCGGCTCATCGGCCAGGCCCGCGAGGCCGTAGTCGATAAGGCGGCCCCGCCACTTACGCACCGTCATCGCCGACACACCCACCTCGGCCGCAACATGGGTATTGAACATGGCCGGCTCGGCGCACGCCAGCACGATCCGGCACCGCAGCGCATACGCCTGCGTCGACGCCCGCGCATCCCGTATCAACTCCCGACGCTGAGCCTCAGTCACCACCAAATCCGGCCCCGACCACGGCCGGCCAGTCCTCGCCACCGCCGAATCCTACAATCAACGGATCAGGCGCAAAACAGTAGCTTGATCGGGTGGGGTTCGTGGAGAAGGGACTCCGCTGGGTGAGATGCAGTGGCAGTATTTCGGGCACTACAGGCCGGATCGCGAACTGCTGGCATAGCTAGCTTCGGCGAAGACGGGTTGGGCGCTCGTTAGCTTCAAGTTGGACTCGCTTTTTGAGTTCGGTCGGTATGACCGTGGCGATATCCATCCGGCTAGTAAGTGTTAGTTTCCGGAGAATGACGGACAGTTGTGTGTCGACAGTACGGATGGAGCTGCCGCGGCGTGCAGCGATCGCGCTGTTGGCCCAGCCAGCAGCGACCAGCACTGCAATCTCACGTTCGGCGGGGGAGAGTTCCTGCCAACGAGAAGTTGCACGACTATCGGCCGGCATCTTCCGCAAGTCGTCGCCGGATCGACTGCTCACCATAATTCGCTGCAGCTCCGGTGAATTGGGCCTTATTAGAGCGCCTTGGTTCACGGCAGCGGCGTAAGTCTCATCGCCGAGTATCGATTTGATGACGTCAGCGGTGCGGTGCTCTTCGGATGCAACGATTGCTAGTTCAGCGACGGATATTCCCATCGACCGGTGCGCTTCAGCCATACTTCCCTGAAGAATGGCGATGTCCATGGCTGAATCTGCTAATTCGTCTCGTTCGGAATCTCCTGAATCTATACGATTCGCGAGGATGCGGGTGAGTGCTGCAGCGCCGAAGCGAAGCGCCCAGGTGGCTGTCCACGGATCGATGCCTGCCTTTAGCACTCCGGCCCCAACCTTCAATGCTTCGTGCGGATCACCGTGCAAGGTCAGCGCGAGCATCCAGGCCAATTCAGCTGAAGGAATGACCCAGCCGGTATCATCCGACTTGAGCGCGCGATCGAGATGCTGACGGGAAAACCACAGCGCTTGCGGTCCATTGCCGACCATGGAGTAGGCCAGTGCCTCGAACAATTCGCTACGTTGCTCACCCGCCTTGTCGCCGCTTTCGGCAAATTTGCTCCGGGCGCGGGCGAATACATGTGGAGCACGTGGGTCTGAGCGGGTCAGCATAAGTTCTAGTCCCCAGGTGAACTCCACGACCGCTGGCAGGCCGATGTCAGAGAGGGCTGTTTCACGCCATTCATGACGCTGTGCCACGTCGGATATGCAGATGTCGGCACATTCTTCCAGAAGACGGGCGCCATAGGCATAATGGCCTTGCCACAGCGCGAGATGACTGATATCCGCTAGTGCCGCTACTCGAAGCTCGATAGGCACCGGGCCGATGTCTCGAGTGGCTTCCATGGCGCGCTGAATATATGCGGTCATCGAGCTCGGGGCGTAAGAAATTACGAATGGGCATTGCAGTGATATGAATGCGATTGCGGTCTCGATCCCTACGGCGGCTTCATCGGGAGTTGTAAGGCTGGTCTCGATACCGGTCAGAATATTCTCCCAGGCGCCACGCGTCCATTCTATCCAGTCGCTCTGTTCGCGGCTCGACCGCATCGCCGATCCGGCAACGACTCGGTCTCGGTAGTAGCGTCGGAGTCGTGCGAGCAGCCTTTCTTCATCCAACTCTCCGGTTCGGTTCCTCAGCTGACCGCTGACGAACACCCGTACGCTTTCGAGTAGAAAGTACCGTACTGCTGTTGAAGTGATATTTGTTGAGACCAGCGAACGCTCCGTCAATGTCTCCAGCAACGGCTCGATTGTTTCGGACGGCAAAGCCTCGTCGGCGCACACCGTCACAATTGCATCGAGTTCAGCTCCACTGATCCTACTTTCGTAGTGGTGCGCTTCGAAGCTCGTCGCGAAGACCGACATCCGGTCGAGTAGCAGTTGTTCAGCATCCGTACATAACCCGTAAGACCAGGAAATGATACTGTGACCACTGAGATGGCGTTCCTCGACGCCAGCACGCACGCCGTGCGACCACTGCAGGCGTTTGTCATCGAAATTGCCTGTCAATTCTCGGAGTACAGCCTTCGCCGGCCGATTACGCAGCCGCGCTGCGGCGAGCCGGATGAACAAGGGATTGTTATCGACATGCAGGCAAATCTCGGCTGCAGTGGACAGTTGGTCAGGGCTGTCTGATATCGGTCTGCCAATGATTGCCGCTCGCCGTCGTAAGAGTTCCAATGCATGTGCACGTGAAAGCGGCGGCACGTCTATGAGGTGCTCGTCGGCCCATCCCATTGCCTGCCGACTGGTCGCCAGAATAGTTAATCGAGGGATCGTCAGTAATCTGATTATGAGTTGAGCGGCGCCGGAGAGCACGTGCTCGCAATTGTCCATTACCAGAATCGATCGACGAGGCTCGGCAGGGCCAGGGGTGGAAAGTATTTCTATAAGAACATCCGCTGCAGGGCGACCGGACATGTCTATTTTTGCAATACAGTGCAAAATCTCTTCCGCGATCATGTTGCTGGTTGCGTCGCCCTTCAACCGCGCCAAGTGTATCCAGTAGATAGGTCGATCGGGAGTATTTCGGAACCGGCGAAGTGCCTCAACCGCTAACCTCGTCTTGCCGATACCGCCGGGTCCGGCGAGAGTGATGAGTCGACTGTTTTCTAATCGCAGCAGGTTCTCGATCTGTCGCAACTCTGAATATCGTCCGACGAACTCACTGGTGGGAGCTGGCAGATTTGAATCATCGCGGATTGTAGCAGGTGTATGATCACCTCTCAGAGGTGAGGTTTCATCGGGGTTCGAAGATCTGTTCATGGATAATCTGTTCATGGATTCTTGAGATCCGATCGCCGTGCGTCCAGGGAGACGATGGGTGCCGCGTGACGTGAGGTTTCTCCGATGAACTGCGTGGTTGTTGTGTTGGAGGTGCTCGGCTCGGAGTGCCCTGCAGCGGTGGTCGAACACCCAAGGCGACCAATCCGACACGATCGCGCCGACCAGGAGCTGCGGCTGATAGGAGGGATCTGCCTTATGTCGTAGAGCTATTCTATAGCAGCGTACCTGGGTCCCGCCGCTGAAAACGGTCTTCACAACCCTCCGCCGGATGGCCGCGATCCGATCGAAGAGGTGCTGTGGCGGTGCGACCGTTCGTCACCCGCAGAAGGTCGAGCTTGCGCGCGGCGCCGCTTGCGGCTGCGGCAGTGTACGTAACCATGCGAAGGTCCGCTCCTGGTACGAGCAGGACGTCGCAGTCGAGAGTGATGGCGCCGACCTCCGGATGCAAGATCGTCTTCCGGTTGGAAGTATGCCTGGATACCGTCGACGTCGCCCACAGGTGCGCGAAGGTGTCCGACGTGGTTGTGAGGTCATGTACCAGGCTTTGAAGTTGTCGATCCTTGGGGTAGCGGGATATTGCCTCTTTGAGGTCGGCGACAATCGAGGATTCGAGAGCGTCTTCGGCGTGGTAGGACGAGAAAGGGCGCATGGACGCCCGCGCAAAACCGGTGCCGAACAGCGCCCGTGCGAGGTTCCGCTCAGTCGGCGGCGCCAAAGACGGGTCGCCATGCAGGGCGCTCCACATCCCATTCCACCAGACCAGGGACCAGTCCGCAGCGAAGATTCCGATCGGGAATGCTTCCAGACGCGCGGCGATCCGTTGCATGCTTGGAGGCACATGGGTGTCGATCGTCCCGTCGCGCGGGGGCAATAAACCTGCACTGCGATAGAAGTCGTCGCGCTCAGTCCGGGAGAGCTGAAGCGCTCGAGACAGGGCGCCGACTACCTGCGGCGACGGATTGCGGGCGCGTCCCCGTTCAAGGCGCTGAATATAGTCGACAGAAAGCCCGGCTAGCTGTGCGAGTTCCTCCCGGCGCAATCCGGGGGCCCGACGGCCGTCCGTCATAGCGAAGCCGGCGTCGGCCGGGGAAAGGCGGTCGCGCCAGGCATGCAGGAGTTCGCCGAACTCGAAGCGAGGGGAAGTCACGGCTTCATTCTGGCGGCAGTATGCCTGAACAGCCTAGGTACTGTCAGTCCTAGGCTCCGACGCTGGGTTGCTTGTCCAAGCACGCGTGTTCGGCTGAATCGGTAGCAAACAACAGAGCTCGGCCACCAGTATGGGGCCATGTGCACACCACCGCGCGCACAGGCCCTGGTGGACATGGCGCAGTTGGTGAGCTGCAGTTGATCAACCGATCAAGCCCGGGTCACGACCCAACTTCATGCACCACGGCATCCGCTCGCACGTCAAGGACCGCTAGCAAGACCATTCGACATATAGCCATATTCGACAGATGTCCGTGCAGTGTTATTACGGCGTGCGCCGCGGCTCGGCGGCATTCGGCGACGAGATCGACAAACGCAGGGGGGAGTGTCCCCGACTCTGGCGTCGGCTCATGGAATACGGTGCCCAGTTCGTAGCCGAGTGACGCGGCGGCCTCACGTAGCCTGGCATCGCTTGACCCATATCCAGCATTTTCGATTATGTCATCACGTAAGTATCCGTATGCAAGAGGAAGTATTTTAGTCATTGGACGGACCTTATCCCGATCGGTTGGCCATACAGAGGGGAACCATCTCCATGGCCGAACACTCTTGTCATCACGAGGCGATATGTACTCACCTGATTTCTATTTGACCGGCCATGAATTCATGGTTCGCGGCCAACCCGTTCAACGAATACAGAAATATAGGTTGTCTTCGATCGGCACTCCAGGTGGCCGGGCATCGGTCGAGATTGGCACCGGCGAGTGCGCGGGTAGTGTGAACCCGATGGTTGGAACCCGGCAGGGCGTCATTGCTTCAAGGGTGCGTCACTGCGCTGTGCGCGGCTGGGATCCTAACCGCACTTGTCGAGCACCATTTTCAAGGGCGGTCACTCCATTCGGGACGAGATCGACAGATTTCGTGCGTAGACTCAAGTCTTACGGGCCAGGGGGGTGCCCGCATCGGTGAACAGCGGATAGTCAGCAAATGCCACGTACGTAGCCACAACACGCACTGGGTACTCCTCGCCCATCCCAGCTGCCCATCACCATCCGACGGCGCAGCCAACTTCCTGCGAGGACCACACCCACCACCACACATGGGGAACTGCGTGAGCGGCGACCTCAGGATCAACGTGAGCGGAAACGGCCGCAACTGGGTATTTGCGCGAGCAACGACCCCACAGTCGACGCCGACATCATCGACTGTCGCCAGGCGGTCATCGAGACCGTATTCGTCTACCTTATCGACGGCCCGCTGGCGCATACTCTCGGAGCGGTTCGGCGCGAACTCCGCGTGGGTGTGTAGAAGGATCACCGCCGCTCCGCCCGCCCACAGCACAAGCTCGTGCTGCACCTGCCCGCACTCGTCTTGGGCGGGCGGCTGGCGACTATGGCAGGTCACCACCTGAACCACGCCTGGGTCCCTACGGCCAGGAAGAACCAGCGGAAAGCTTGGTAGACCAGCGTCTCCTACCCGAAAACCGGTGGTCCTCGCACCTCGGGCGCGTAGAGACCCGGGTGGATCGGGGTCAAACCGCTACTGGAAGTGAACCCGAGCCGTTAACCCGACACTTTCCTATCCAGCCCCGCGTAGAGGTCCACTCGGTTACCGTCAGGGTCTTGCACGATCGCATAGCGGTGTCCCCAGAAGGCGTCGTGGGGGTCTAGCTCGCCATAGTATCCAGCGCTTACGAGGCTGGCGTAGACAGAATCGACATGTAGCGGGTCTGCGCATCGAAAAGCGATGACGATGCGACCAGCGTCTCGGGGAGGTGTCCGCCATTCGGCGTGGAAGGCCCTGGTGATGCTGTCGGTGTCGAGTGCGAGTTTCAGACCATTGCTGAGGGTTGTTTGGACGTGCGGCTGATTCTCGCAGCCTGGAGGGAAATTGATTCCGAGGTGGCGGTAGAAAGTTAGTGAGGCAGCCATGTCGGTAACGATGATGCCGATGACGTCGAGTTGAGGAATCATGCCGAGCGCCTCATGCGCCGATTCGGGGCAGTCCGAGTCCGACGCCGATCGGCGCGGTCTTCGGGGTGACGCCGCGCTCGTGCGCGTCACCGGCGCGGGTACGGCGGTGGGTCTTGATCGCGGCATCGGCGAC
>NZ_JBIUCG010000045.1:0-18018 GCF_044548645.1 Nocardia sp. NPDC051929
CCACGTCGACACAGTCGAATCCCCAGCGAACGTCGATGCGTAGCGCAGCAACGTCGCCAACGACAACGGCTCGTCCTGCATAGTGCTCAACATCGCAACTCCTTCTTCTTCGATGACTTCCCCACAGAAAGCCAAGTCCCTTTCGGCCACCTTCGGCGTCTACGAAGTGATCGCGTAGAGCAACCCGATCCAACCGACCAGGAATATAGAATCGGCTTGCCGCTAGTGAGCACCGCACACGTCAGCCCACGCTCGAGGTCGGCCCAAGCCACGTCGAATTTGGTTGAGCGGCGGATTTCGGTGTCTGTCATTCGATGCAACTCACGCGGCCTTTGGGATCGCCGACGGTGTTCCTCTTCGATGTTCGTCCGGAATGCCCAGTGCGGCGTCCACGATCGAGGTGGTTCGTCAGCCCAGTAGGGCCTGAGTGGGTGCCGGTGGACCGGAAGTTCTCGTGGCGGGCGATGTTCAGTTGGGTGAGCCGGTCGGCGATTTGGTGGGTGCAGGTCTCGGCGCAGACCTCGCGTGGGCCGCCGATCGTGATCGCCTCGCACAGTTCGGGTTGCCTAGTCGTGCTCGGCCCGGCAGGGCTGGTCGAAGGGTGGATGCGACCTCACACGTACGGCGCAGTACCGAGCAGCTCGATCACCGCACTGAAGTCTTTGTCGCCATGTGTGTGAGCCATCTTGCCGAAGATTGTGGCGGCCTGAGTACCTATCGGCGCCGGCGAGCCCGTCGCGGATATAGCCTCCAGCGCCAGTCCGAGGTCTTTATTCATCAGCACAGTCGAAAACCCGGGAGCGAAGTCATGATTGGACGGCGATTCCGGTACGGGCCCCGGAACGGGGCAATTTGTGTTCGCAGCCCAACAATTTCCGGTCGAGCGGGTTATCACGTCGAAGAATGTCTGTGCCGATAAGCCGAGCCGCTCGGCGAGCAGGAAGGCTTCGGCTACGGCGATTTGCTGCACCGCAAGCACCATATTGTTGCAGATCTTGGCAGCCTGCCCGCAACCCGAGGCCCCACAGTGAATTACTTTGCCTGCCATGCATTCCAGCATCGGCAGTGCCCCTGCCAACACCGATGCAGAGCCGCCAACCATGAATGTCAACGTTCCCGCCACCGCGCCAGCTACCCCACCCGACACCGGTGCGTCGAGATGGTCGAAGCCGTGTTTATTCGCAACTTCATGAACGAATATGGCATCGTCGACAGATATGGTTGAGCTGTCAATAAAGAGCGTCTCCGGCGAAGCCACGGGCAGTATGTCACGATAGCAGCGTTTGACCGCTTCCCCGTTGGGCAGCATCGTTATCACCACATCGCTGTGCTCCACTGCGGCTCGCGCAGCGTCGAAGATCAGTACGCCCCTTTTCGCTGCGCAGGCCGATGCAACTGTCGCAGGGTCGAAACCGCGCACGTTGTAGCCGGACGAGACCAAGCGCGCCGACATCGGTCCACCCATGTTTCCGAGCCCGAGGAACGCGATCGTGGGCTCTGCATCCTTACTCATGATCAATCTCTTTCAGATACCGCCTGCGATCGAGATAAACACGGAGCGTGCGGCAATTATTTACTGACAGGTCCGATGGTTGAGCGCGTGAACGCGTGCGGCGCACTTACCATAACTGGCTTTGCACCTAGGTTGATGCGCGGGTTTAATCCATAGTCGGAATCACGAATTCAGCACCATCCTTGATTCCGGACGGCCACCGCGATGTCACGGTCTTGACCTTGGTGTAGAACTGGATCGACGCCGGACCGTGCTGGTTGAGGTCGCCGAAGCCTGAGCGCTTCCAGCCGCCGAAGGTGTGATACGCCACCGGCACCGGGATGGGCACGTTCACACCGACCATGCCGACTTGGACCCTGGATACAAAATCACGCGCCGTGTCGCCGTCGCGGGTGAACACCGCGACGCCGTTGCCGTACTCGTGCTCCGACGGAAGCCGCAAGGCCTCTTCATAGTCCTTGGCTCGCACCATGCACAGAACCGGCCCGAAGATCTCGTCGGTGTAGATGGACATGTCTGATGTGACATGGTCGAACAGCGTCGGGCCGATGAAGTAACCGTGCTCCAACTTATCGTCGCCGAATTGGAAGTCGTCCGCACCCCGTACGCGACCGTCGACGACGAGGTCGGCACCGACGGCCACGCCTGCGGCGATGTAATCGCGCACCCGCTCCAGCGCAGCGCTGGTCACCAACGGGCCGTACGTCGTCTTGGGGTCAAGGCTGTGGCCGACTCGCAAGTCCCTTGTCCGCTCAACCAGCCTGGCGCGCAGCCGATCTGCAGTCTGATCACCGACCGGCACCGCGACGCTGACTGCCATGCACCGCTCCCCCGCGCTGCCGTAGCTGGCGCCGATCAACGCGTCGACAGCCTGGTCGAGGTCGGCATCGGGCATGACGATCATATGGTTCTTGGCTCCGCCGAAACATTGCGCGCGCTTTCCGTTGGCCGCGGCACTCGAGTAAATGTACTGCGCGATGCCCGAGCTGCCGACGAAGCCAATCGCTTTGATCTCGGGATGTTCCAGAATGGCGTCCACGGCTTCCTTGTCGCCCTGCACCACCTGCAAGACGCCCGGCGGGAGGCCAGCCTGTTCGAAGAGTTCGCCGAGCCGCAACGGCACCGAAGGGTCGCGTTCGGAAGGCTTGAGTACAAAAGCGTTTCCGCACGCGATTGCAGGTCCTGCCTGCCACAGCGGGATCATCGCAGGGAAGTTGAACGGGGTGATGCCCGCGACGACCCCCAGTGGCTGGCGCAACGAGTAGACGTCGATTCCGCTGCCCGCATTCTCGGTGTACTCACCCTTGAGCAGGTGCGGGATGCCGACGCAGAATTCGATCACCTCGACACCGCGCTGAATGTCACCGAACGAGTCCTCCATTGTCTTACCGTGCTCCATCGACAGCATTCGCGCCAACTCGTCGCGGTTTTGATTGACCAGATCGATGAACCTCATCATCACCCGGGCTCGACGCTGAGGGTTCCAGGCAGCCCATTCCTTCTGCGCCTCGACGGCACCTGCGACGGCGACGTCGACGTCGGCAGGCGAGCCCATCGCCACCTGCGCTTGCGTCTCGCCGGTGTTGGGGTTGACGACGTCGACGGTTCGGGTCGATTGCCCGGCAGTACGCTGTCCATTGATGAAATGTTGAATCTGCGAAATCATGAGTGCTATCCAGGTAGAAGGTTTCAGATGCTGCGGAAGGTCGCGGAGGCCGAGGGGCGCACATCCCGCTAGGGCGCAAACTGCTTGCGTCCCAAGCCGAGAGTGGACATCACGATGCGGTCTTTCGTGGCGTCCGACACGTAGCGGAAAAACAGCAATGCGCCCTTCGCCTGAGCGCCCACAACGTACCGGGCGGCAGGCTTGCGCGAGACCAGCGCTTTGATCACAGCACGCACCACGGCCGCAGGCGGATCGGCCTTTCCCTTTGCCAAAGCCTCGCCTGTCGCCGCGATGGCTCGAGTGTAGATAGCCTTCGCTTCTGGGCTACCCGCGTACGCCGAGTTCTTCTCGGCAGTTGCGAAGAACCCAGTCGCGATGGCCCCAGGCTCGATATAACTGACCGACACACCTTGATATTTGAGCTCCATTCGAAGTGCGGAGCTGATCGAATCCAAGGCGGCTTTCGACGCAGACATCGCTCCATACATCGGTAGCGTCATTCGGCCTGCGGCACCACCGATGTTCACGATCCGGCCGTTCGCCGGCCGCAACATGGGAAGCATGGCCTGGGTCACGGCGACGTGCCCGATGACGTTGACCTCCATTTGGTGGCGCAGCGCGGCAATCGGCACCAGTTCCAGCGGGCCGTTGACGCTGATACCAGCGTTGTTGACCAGACCATAGAGTGGGCCGCCGTTGATGCGGGCGCTGATCTCGTCACGGGCCGCTGCGATCGACTCCGGATCGCATATGTCGAGTTCGATCTGCTGGATTCCGTGACGGCCGCTCAACCGGCCGTCCGGGTTACGCACGCCAGCGTACACAGTAAAGCCTAGCTCTGCCAACCGCGTGACGATGGCGGTTCCTATCCCGCCCGACGCGCCCGTCACAAGAACGTTTTTCATTTCGGTCGACACTTACCGGCTCCTTAAATTCAATATTCACGGCAATATTCCACTACCGCGGCCGTGTTGCATTAATTTCGGGTCGGCCCGGCTGGAGCGGCATCGCCAGCTCCGTCTGTCAAAATAGTGGCGGGCAACGAAGTCAGTCTGGTATGCAACTATCAGCTAGAACACCAGAAGGTTATTCGGGAAGACGCTGAGTAGTTGCCGACACAGGTTGTGATTGTGTGGTCGAATAGGTACCGCGATAGAACAGCAAAGGTCGTTCCTGTGGTATTGCAGGCTCGCGGACAGCGAAGACTCGCCCAACGACGATGTGGTGGTCTCCTGCATTATGGATGGTCTCGATCGTACAGTCGATCCAGGTCAAGGCGTGATCGAGGGCTGGCGATCCGGTGGGTGCGGGCCGCCATGCGACGGATTCGAATCCGCGATCTCCCGCAGTTCCGAAGTGTGCGCTCAGTTTCTCCTGTTCGCGTGAAAGTACGTTCACGCAGAACGATCCGGCCTGCTCGATGTGCAACCAACTGCGCGAGGATCTGCGTGGGCAAAACAATATCAAGGGCGGCTCCAGCGAAACGGACGCAAATGATTGGCAGGTGAATCCATAGGCTTTCCCATTGTGAATGGCCGTGACAACGGTAACTCCCGTGCAGAAATGTCCCAGTGTCTCCCGAAATCGGGCGGGGTCTATGCGGCTGTCAGTGGGAGATACGGTTAGGTGTTCATTGTGACTCACGTACGAACTAGCCCGGCCCGCGGCATGCATGCCTTCCCAGAAGGTCTACATCGAAGTCCGCGGCAATGTCGGCATTTGAGGAGACGAGATGACCTCGTCGAGCGAGGAGCCAAAGAGGCGCGCTGTGCAGCGCCATTGCCGCAGTCGCTGATCCGTGCTTTCGTCGTCATATTTCTCAATTCCTTTGATCGTTCATGACCCTAAGGCGGCCGCCGTAGCGGCGGCCTTCATGAAAGTCCGAGTAAGCCCCACGTCTTTCCCTCTGCGGCGCCGAGAAGCTCTTGCCCGCAGTCCTTGTAGAATGAGTCGCCAACCAGGACATGTTGGGTTACGGCATGTACATCGCGCAGACATCGCTGCAATGCACTGTCACGCAGCGCTGTTCCGCCGCCGACTCGGTAAGACCACGTGGCGACCTGTTCCGCGATGGTCGTGGCATGCAGCAGCGCCAAATGCAGCATCGTCTGGTGGCGGGTCGAGAATGGTTCACCGGCTAGGATCGAGGCTTCCAGGTCCGACCATTGCTCGTAGACGAAAGCACGTGCACTGCGCAGTGCCGCTTCGATTTTCGCGTACGCGGCCTGTACACGTTCGTTGTATGCAGGTGGCGCGAACGGCCCTTTAGCCGAACTCGCGATGACGACGGCTTCGTCGAGCGCGTGCCGCGCAACGCCGAGAGCCGCAGCGGTATGACCCAAGAGAGCCCAGGCCGGGAAGCCGATCATCGCAAAGGGTCCACCGTGCGTGGGCGCGCCGGTCAGGTCGATGCCATTGTCGCCCGGGACAATGACGGATTCGATGGTGTAGTCGACGCTGCCGGTTGCGCGCAGTCCGAGCACATTCCAGTTGCCCGCAGCCTGCACATGGGTCCTGGGCACGAGGAAGACCCGAACCTGGGGTGCGCCGTTGGCGTCGAGCTGAGGGCTGCCGTCTGGTCTCGTGATGAGGCAGGTGCCCAGAATCAAGTCGGCGACATGGAACCCACTGGCATAGGACCAGCGTCCGCTGATTCGGAAGCCTCCCTCAGCCGGCGTGGCCCGCCCGGTAGGCGCTCCCTGACCCGCGATCATGGGTGTTCCCTGTTCACACAATCGGGCAGCCACTGCCGGATCGAGATAAGACAGCATCATGGCCAGACTGTTTGTCACCATGGCGACCCAGCCCGCCGAGCCATCGGCGATCGCGATTGTTTCGAGTATCCGAAGAGCTTCGAGCGGGGGTATTCCGCAACCGCCGTGTTCTTCGGGTGCGCAGAAGTTCAGAAGGCCTGCCGAACGCAGGGCGTCGACAGTGTTGTCATTCAAATGTCCCAGGCTGTCGTTGGCGGGTGCCTCGGCTCGCAACAACTCGGTCAGCGACTCCGCGCGGCCTAGTAGTTCGGCGGCCGAAGTCGGCAGCGCGCCCACTCGTACAGTCGACATCGCAATCACCGTCCGCTGGTCGGCCCGGGCAGCACCGCGCCGGCGAGAAGTTGACGACACAGGGCCACCACAATGTCCGGGTGGGTGACGTGCGGAACGTGCGCTCCGGCAAGCCGATGTACCTCGATGTGCAGCAAATCGGCAAGTCGGTGCGCTCCAGCGGTCAGGTACGACGGGGATTCGGCTCCGATTGCGATAGTCAGCGGGACCTGCGGCTGGAAAGTTTCGGCGGTGAGCTCGGACAGACCGGGGAACTCGGTATTGAAGAGGGTTGCGGCATTACCCAGCATCCGATCTCGCAGTGCGGGTGCGATCGCGTCGTAGACGTCACTGCCCGCGACGAGACGAAGCATCGCTTCCGCCCCGCCTCGATAGTCACCGGCGGCGAGGAACGGGGCAATGGCTTCGAGCATCGGACCGGTCGCGACAGTGGGGTCCTCGAGCAGGAATGCCAGGAACGGCTCGTGCAACACAGCCAGGCGGACGAGGTCCGGCCGCTGTAACGCCAGGTTCAACCCGATCGCTCCGCCTAGGCTATTTGCCCATACCGCAGCCGGTCCTACGTCCAGGAACTCCAGCAGAGCTGCCGCGTCACCCGCCTGTTGGTGCAGCGACGTCGCCGTCCAGCCATCTGGCGCAGGGCTGCGGGAGTTTCCGCGTCGGTCGTAGGTGATCACGGTGTTGGTTTCGGAAAGCGACTCGCTCACCGCTTCCCATCCACCGGCGTCACCGAATGCGCCGGAGATGAACAGGATAGGTGGACCGTCTCCGCGCGTCTCGTAGTGCAGC
Source organism: Nocardia sp. NPDC051929 (assembly GCF_044548645.1). Taxonomy (NCBI): domain Bacteria; kingdom Bacillati; phylum Actinomycetota; class Actinomycetes; order Mycobacteriales; family Nocardiaceae; genus Nocardia; species Nocardia sp. NPDC051929. The sequence continues at coordinate 7,034 of NZ_JBIUCG010000045.1, forward strand.
TCGGTCTCGTTGAGGATGGCCGTGGCTGCCCTGTAGTTGCTTGTCATTCGTGTCCTTTGCCTCATTGCAGTGGATAACTTGGTGCTGATCAAGACGGCACATCATGTGCTGGCTATGTCGGAGACGAAGCCTGATCGGCGAGCTTGCCGCAGTCCGTAGCGGGTAATGCCGCCGATCACCACCCGATACAGCAGTTTCGACGGCGGTAGCCGATATCCCGCCTGTGTGTGGGGTGCGTACGACACCTCATCGGCCCCGGCCTCCGCTTCGAGCCAGCCGGTGTAGAGGCGCTGCTCTTGGCCGAGCGCGGCCTTACTGAACCAGTGCGCTGTCAAACCCGCACGTCGGCCACCACCCGGAACGAGCCCTTGGGGAATATCGAGCGCAATTCCGTGCTCGGTTTGCCGAACTCCACCGACGGGCACCACCATCGGGAAGCCGTCCCCGTCGACCCAGCCGAGCAGCGCGTCAGGTAGCTTCGAGACTCGCCTCACCACCTGGGCGATATCAACCCTGGGACTGGTGCCCTTGCCCGGCGGTTTTTGCGATGCCAGCAGACCAACCGGTGTGGGTACTCCATGCACCACCCTCTCCGTTCGGCACGACAGATCCGACCATGTCGAGACCCGTTCCACCGCCACGCGAATGCCGATGCGCTCCCACTGGTAAGCCTTCATCCACCAACCCCATAGGCCGCGATCTCGCGGTCCCATGAATCGTTCCCAGTTCGCGTCGATCGATTCCAACCACGCTCGGTCCACGTTGGTCGAAAACGAGGCGGTTCCTTGCATCAGCACGTAGTGCGGTTCGTGGGCGTAACCGTGACGTCGGGTGTGGAAGGCGAGCGCGACCCGAGGATTGCGTCGTATCCGCGCGAGCTTGCGCCAGGCCGCCAACGAACTCAGAAGAGTCACTGTGCCATCCGCACGGTCTTGCAGAGCAAAGTTCGTCAGTGGCGTCATCACTACCCCACCCGCCGGCGTGACGCTTGCGAACATGACCACCAAGTCTCCACTCAGGACGGTTTCGACCTCGTCTGTCCAGCTGACAACGCCTGTTTGCCGCTCGCTGGAACCGTCCGAACCACTCATTGAGAGAGCCTCCGATCGCTGTGATGTTGCCAAGAGGATAATTCTCGACAAGGTTGATTGTCAAGACCCACAGTCTCGACAAAGTGGTGTTCACTCGCGCGCTACGCTGACTTGGTGACGAATGAGACATCAGGCGGCACCGACAACGCGCCAGCCTCGACTATGCGACGCCGCCACACCGGACGGCGCCGCAACGAGGAGGCGCGGCAGGCGATTCTGCACTCGGCCATCGCATTGCTGACAGCACCCCACTCTTCCACCATCACAATGGATGCGCTGGCGAAAGAAGCAGGTGTCGGTGTTCAAACCATCTACCGATGGTGGCCATCCAAAGCTGCGGTCCTAGCCGATGCGTTGACAAACGACGCCCGCGACCGGATACCGGAAACTGATACAGGTACCACACTAGGAGACCTCACGGCCTTCTTGGCGGCCTCGTTCCGAGCGGCGAACTCGACGCCGGTGTCGCGCGCACTCAGAACACTGATGGCCGCGGCTCAGCACGATCCTCATGCCGCCGAGGTTCTTCGTACCTACACCGCTCAACGTCGATCAGTAGTGCTCGCGATACTCGAGCACGGACAACGGCGCGGCGAACTCACAACCGATGCCAACCTCCCCCTTGTGGTCGACCATGCGTTCGGTTTCATCTGGTATCGACTGCTGGTCGGGCACGCCCCCCTCGACGAGACAGCCGCCGCGGAAGAGGCCACCTATCTGCTCCGGCCAATACTGAATAATCTGCGTGAATGAGATTCGATCAGCCTAGGGGCACGACCCAGTCCGGAAGGCACGCCCCGATGCTCATGCGTGGCATAGGCAACAAAACTGGCGGTACGCGGGCTCGCCAGTCGCGATAATACTCGGGACGCAAGTCGAATACCGGCGGCGGAAGGGCCGTCGGCAGACCCTACCGATTGATGGCGTCAGTGACGGAATACTCCTGCGGGTTGAGGAACTGGGGATCATGTAGGGCCAGCATGTCCCATACCGCTTTGGTCGAAGCTAATTGGTCGCTAGTCCAGTTGTGCCGGTAGTTGGTGTCGTGCAGCTGACCCGTGTCGCAGACACCGTCGGTTGCGATATCTGAATACTGCCCGCGGTGCCTGAGCACTGCCGCTGCACCCCGACCGAGCACAGTCCCTTCTTCACGAAACCCGTCTCATCGACCACCAGCACCCCGTCCGGTGAAGCCAATGCCTCGACCACATACGCGCGGACCTGATCGCGCACCTCGCGCGCCCGGTTCAGCAGATGCCGGCACCCGTCGGGGCACTCACCGCCCCCGCCGACCTCGGCCAGCTGTCGTGAGTTCTTCCACTCCGCCAGCGCCAGCAACCCTGCCACATACGCCCTCGCCCACCCTGCGGCTCCGCCCGCCCGAACAACCCCACCAACGCGAGCCAACACATCATCCAGACTTCCTCGCCACACCGAAATATCCTGCGGCACAACGTTATCCAGCAGCAGCCCGCAGAATCTTCGACGGAGAGTGTCAACCGTCCTCGAGCGTTGATATCGACCGGTTGCGACATCATGGCCCCTCCGATCCGGTCGGCACCCAAGGAGTGAGGCTCGTCGAGAAGGGATGGATCACCGGAAAATTTACCGGAACCGACCGTATTGACAAACGTCTTGTCGAGACGTACGGTATTGACAACTCGAATTGACCCGAAGGTGATGCGGACGTTTCACAGAGTTCGCCCGAAGATGCGTCGAAGTGAGGTGGTGAACCATGTATCTGAACGGGGATGCGTCACCAGAGGAGCGACAAGGCGACCATCCCTCTTCGAGGGGCGATGTGCCGCTGTTGGATCCAGCACAGCTGTTTCAGGCGATCTCCGGGCGCTTCTCCGGCGTCTTACCATTGTCTGGATGGGCACGGGAACTTGGCGATTTGCATGCCGAATTGATGCGGTTCGAACTCGACCGGGTGCCGCGGCTACGCGACTTCGATAGTGAGCAAGTTCGCGCCAGGATCGATCGAGTCATAGGTGAGATCGATGCATGGGCGGCGGTCCATGTGCCTCGCGCGAAAGGCGCACGGAAGCATACACATTCACTGGGCGAGGTCATCAGTCACATCACAAAAACCTACGCCGAGGCTTGGTGGACAGTACTGCATTCAGTAGATACCGAACTGCGATGCCAGGCTTGGTTCCATCTGGGCGAGGCTCGCGAAGGCTATACCGAAATGGTTAACGAGTTACGGGAAAGGCATCTTCAACTACCGTTGGGGGCGAGTGGAATTCGAAGAGGTCGAATCGGATGTTGAAGGCGCGATCAAGACTACCGCCAGTAACGCAAAGAGCCCACCGACCATCTCGGCAACGAATATGAGAGGCACGTATGGAAAACCCAAATTGATACAGGCTTGGACGACGACTTTCGGGCCGATCAGAAGTCCCAGTTGAATGAGCAGGCAGGCGAAGCCGGATCCATTGGATGCATTTATCTGAGCCTGTTTCAACGATATCCTACTCCGGTTCAGGCCGCCCCGAGGTGCGGATGCTCGGCATCCTCACTCCCTGGCAATGACGCCACGGTAGTTCACAATGGCGTGATCCTCGGGTCGGCAGTGAACTCGAGGTCATTCAGTTCAATGCCGTCGAATGCGACATATGGCCTGCTCTGTCTGCATGCAAGCCCCTCCGCTGGAAGCGGAGTTTCGTCCATCGTCTAACGATTAAGTATTTGGGAATATTTTGTTCCATGATTGAAGTACATTGCTTGATATGCGGAACCGAATTGTACTCGAAAACGGATCGTCCTCGACATAGTCATGAGTGCTGTTTCTGTTTCACATCGGAGCAACGTGGCATTCGAATGACATCGGAGGATTGGAACGCTGTCGCCGGTTGGCTCGACCCGAGTCGAAACGTGCTCAGGGGGCAAATGGCGGCCGAATAACTGCCTCGACCCTGGCTCAGGGACGATCAGGCGCGCCCTGCTCTCCGGCAAGCTCGGCCGGGTCGTCGTGACGACATCGCCACCGCCGTCCCGGATTCCGAATTTCGTATTCACTATGCTGCCGAACGCCGACTCCGTGGCCGAAGCCCTGCCCCAGGCAGGGGACGGCGTCTTCGATCTCGCCGATGCGGAAGCTGTTGTCATCGATTGCTCGGACTATCGATGTGGACCAGGCCCGCGGACTCCACACGGTTGCCGAATATCGCTCGGTTCGTTTTCTCGATGCGCCGGTTTCCGGAGGAGTCAACGGCGCTATGGCGGGACGCTGACGATCATGGTGGGCGGTGACGAGTCATTCGAATCAGCTCGGCCATCCTCGAGGATTTTGGCAGCTATGTCGTCCATCTAGGCGGTGCCAAACTCGGACAAGCCGCGAAGATCGTCAGCAACATTAGCTTCGGGATTTGTCTCGCCGCCACATGTGAAGGGGTCGTGTTGGCCGAGCAACTGGGGCTGGACTCACCCGCTCGTGCAGCGATAACGGGGCTGCGCGCATCTGGCACCCGGTCGCCGACGTTGTGAACAGCACGCCCAGCGGCCGAGACTTCGCACCCGGATTTATCGCATCCCTCTTGGTCAAGGACCTCACGCTGGCGCTCCGTGCCGGCGACACCGCAGGTAGCCCGCTGAAAATCGCGTGCACAACCCATCGCCTGTCACCGAACACATGAATGCCGACGTCGCGCACCTCGACTGCATCTCCCTTCACCGCCCTACGCGCGGTCGTGACGAGCCGGACCGGCTTGAGGTGCTGCGATGAGACACCTTCTGTCGATCTCAGGCGGCGAGTGCGCGTTGGCGGTTGCTGACGTGGGTTTCTTCGTTGTAGGCGATGCCGCGGGTCAGGCAGTGCCACAGGAAGTCGAGCCACCGGTTGGCCAGCGCGCGCAGGGCACGGTGGTGGAATTTGCCTTTGGCGATCTTGGAGTCGTATAACTCGAGTGCCCATTTGGAGGTGCACAGGCTGCAGAACGCCCATCGATGGACCGCAGCGCCGAGGTAGCGTTGTGCGCGAGTCTGCGGTTGACGACGAATTCGCTGCGTCCGGATCTGCGGGTGACCGGTGCGGTGCCTACGTAGCATTGCAGCGCGTTCGCGGTCATGTATTGCTGGTTGTGGCCCCGATTTCGTCTGCGATCCGGGCGGCGAGGACATGCCCGAGTCCGGGAAGCTCAGGTAGATTTCACCGCCCGGGACGGCTTTTCCGGGATCGGGATCCCTGGGCTGTTTGTCACGACGATAGCGGACATCGCCGAGCAGCAACCCGCTCATGCGCCGTGCCCAGTCTTTACGGTCTTGGCCCAGGACCATCAGCTGGTTAGCGGTCATCGCGATGGTGGTGGCCTTGGCGCGCACCAGATACTCGCGGGCGAGCAACTGCTCGACCGCCAGCGCGCCCAGCACCCGAGCAGCGAAGCGGTCGGGCCATCCGTGTTTCGCGCCACAGGCGAATGCTTCCAGACTGTCACGGTCGAGCTCGGCCAGATCAGCGTTAGTACCGGATACGCCTGTCTCTCATTCGCTGTCAGCGGACGCTGGCCCGGAGCCGTGATCCAGACCGAATATGCGGCGGATTTCTTGTTCATACTGTTCGAAGGGCAGCTTGCGTTTGAGTACCGTGATCGCCTGCGCATCCTTACCAACGACGCGCCGAAAGGTGTCGTCCGATTCGAGAGCTGCCGCGCAAATTGCCTCTACGACCTCGTTGGGGTCCTGCAGGCGCCCAGTGATCATCGTGCGGTCGATGGCCTCCGTCATCCAGGCGAATGTCTCGCGCTCGGGATGGTCGTCGGCGAAGGCGGCGGGATATCTCGCGGCACCAAAGAAGTTGGTGTCGTATGCCCCCGGTTCGATCACCACGACCCTTACCCCGTGTGCCGCCAGCTCCCAGCGCAGCGCTTCGGAAAGTGCCTCTACACCGTGCTTACTAATGCTGTACGCCGACTCGAACGGCGCTCCGACGAGCCCCGCCATGGAACTGATGTTCACCACCGTCCCCGATCGGCGGGCGATCATCGACGGGACGACATATCGAACCATACGAGCTACACCGAGTACGTTCACATCGAAGGTCTGCGTCAGGTCGTTGTCGGAGAACGTCGTCAGCGGCCCTAAGGGACCTCTCTGACCGGCATTGTTGACCAAAGTATCGATTTCGCCTTCGGCGTTGATTTCCTGCAAGGCACTTTCGATGGAGTCCGAATCGGTGACGTCCAAGCGGTGCAGTGACAGGGGTAGATCTTCCTGTTGGGCAGCTCGCGTCAATGGCTCGGCCGCCGTGAGATCACGCATAGTGGCGAATACGCGCTGGCCGCGGCGTGCGAGCTCGAGCGCACTGCGCTGACCGAAGCCGCTACTGCAACCGGTGATGAGAATGTTCGTCATTGGAATGGCTGTCCTTTCGCTGGCTTGCCCAGATAGGAGTTGACTTGACGGCGACGCTTTGTGGTAAGCCGAGCGCCGGCAAAGCGCTCGGCGGATGGATTGGATGCGGCATTGATCTTTAGATGATCAACGTCTGGCCAATAGCCAGCATTAGCTTGCTGCGGCCAAGACCTAGTTAGCCATTGCGACGCCAGAGGATGGCTACACTGCTATCCATCCCGCAGTGATCTCGCCCTAAAGGGGAGTGGCGGGGAAGGTTGGTGACCACCCATGCCGACCATCCTGACAGGACCGAAAAGCGCGCACCGCCGCACGCAACGGGCATCTGCAACAACGAGTGCGCTATCGACTATTTTGTGCACCATTAAGAGTCCAGATCGAAGGGCCGGCAATGCCAGACAAGAAGATTGTCGCGCAAATTCCTCACACCGCATGTCGTGTTCCTCAACCAGATGAGCATCTGGTCAAGGAACACGATCGGAGGGATGCGCTTCGGTGGGGTTCATCACGACGTCGGCTCGTCTTCCGACCGGCGACCGAGCAGAGCTTCAGACCAGGCCGATCAGACTCCATGCCTTTCCCTCGGCCACGCCGAGCAAAGCTCGTCCGCAAGTCTTTGTAGAAGGCGTCTCCGATCAGGACGTGCTGAGTGGCGGCGTGGATGTCGCGGAGAGATCGTTGCGGAGCGCCCTCGCGCAGAGCGGTGCCGCCGCCTGTCCGATAGGACCATTGTTCTGCTGCATTAGTCGCATTCAGCAGGGTCAGTCGCAGAAGGGTGTGCTGACGTGTGGCGAACTCGTTGCCGGCCTCGACTTCGACCTGGATGTCGGCCCATTGCTCGAAGACGAAAGCGCGAGCACTTCGGAGGCACGCCTCGGCCCGGGAACGGTCTTGCAGACCGAAATTTTTGAGGGGACTCAGCACAACCCCCTCGGCCGGCGTGACGTCGGCAAGCATCACGGCCAAGTCGCCGTTCAGGACCTCCTCGACCAAGTCGGGCCAGTCGCATCCGCCACTTGGCTGAACCGCATTGTTCGTGCCGCTCACTCCCGCACCTCCTCGCAGAATACCGGTACGGTAAGTCTTGACAAATCATGTTGTCAAGACGCATCGTTCTGATAAATTAGAGGATGACAGTGCGCGATACCCGCTCGAATTCGCCAGCCTCAGGAGTTTGCATGCTGCGCCGACTCCAACAGGTAGGCGGGGTGATGAGGCTGGCGCAGGCACCTCGCAGGACCGCGCCAGGCGGTATCCTCAAACGGGACGGAGGCAGCGGATTTGGTACAGCAGACACCGGCCGGAGGTTCCCGTCGGCCCCATACTGGCCGACGCCGCAACGAGGAAGCCCGCCAGGCAGTGTTGCAGGCAATGATGGATCTTCTAATGGCTTCGGACACCACCGCCATCACGATGGAGGCGCTTGCCACAGCCGCCGGGGTCAGCAAGCAGACGATCTATCGCTGGTGGCCGAACAAGGCTTCCGTGGTCGCGGAGGCTTTGAGTGAACGAGCCCGCGCGCGCGTACCGACCGTGGATACCGGAAGCGTTCTCGGCGACATGACTGCGTTCCTGCAAGCCACCTTCAAAGCAGCCAACTCCCGCCCGGTCGCTCGTGCTCTGCGAACACTGCTTGCCGAAGCACAAACCGATTCTGGAGCCGCCGAGATCCTTCACACCTACACTGACGAGCGGCGTCAAGCGTTGGCAGCGTTGCTACAAAGAGGCCAACAGCGAGGGGAACTCGGCGAGGATATCGATCTCCCCTTAATCATCGACCAAGCGTTCGGCTTCGTGTGGTATCGGCTTGCAGTTCGACACGCAACCCTCGACCGCTCCGCCGCGATCGCGCTCTCTGAGAACCTACTGCCGGGAACACACTCTTCTTCACAGACATAGTCGACGACCCATGGAGAGCACTGATCGGAACCATGGATGACCCCGGGGTACCTTCCTTCCCTGAGGACTTGAAAGACAACGGGCTTCAGGTAGCCGTAGAACGCGCCGCATTTCGGGCGGATATGCCGTAGCTGCTTGTTACAGGTGGTCGGTGACGGTAGATGGTTTCGCGGGAGACGCCGAAGGTTTCGGTGATTTGGGCGACAGTGTAGCGGGCGTTTGGCTCAGTGCGCTCGGCCTGCGCCTTTTGGGTGCCTGCGGTGCCGTGTCGGGGCTGCGAAGGTGGTGGGATTTGAACCGTCACGAGTCGGGGACCGCTTCCTCCTAGAGGAAGATGGTTCCCATCATGTCGAAGCGCTACCCCCGAGGTTCGTGAGAAGGCTGTGCGTCTGGCTCTCGAGCGCCTCGATGAGTACGGCACCCCGTATGCCGCTGCGCAGGCAATCGCGCGGTTGGTAGATGTCCATTTCGAGACGCTGCGGATCTGGATCAAGAAGGCGTTGGCCGAGGGCCGAGCGAAGCGGCCGGCGCGGGCCTGTCCGCGCCCGAGCGCGAGGAACTGACCGAACCGCGGCGAGAGGTCCGCGACCTCAAGCAGGCCAACGAGATCCTGAAGCTGGCGTCGACTTTCTTCGCGTTGCTGTTGGGGCCCAGCGAGGTTCGCTCGTTTTTCGCTGCCCCGGGCGTTCGAATGCTGGTGGCTTGTCACGATGTGCGGCCCCGCTGGGCCCGGCCAGTGGGGTTCGTGGCTCGATATGAGCGCGTGAACTGCCCAATTGACGCGTACCCGCCCTTACTCGGCTCGTCAGATCTGGATGAACTGCGGAGAGGACGAAAACCGTTGAGCCTGATCGTGATCGGCGTAGATGCTCACAAGCGCAGCCATACCATGGTGGCCGCCGACTGGCGGTGAAGACGATCGGAACGACCAGTGAAGAACATCTCAAGGCCGTGGAGTGGGCCAAACAAGGGTCCGGCGTGAGGTTCGCGCTGGAGGACTGCCGCCATGTCACCCGTCGGTTCGAACGCGATCTGCTGGCCGCGGGATTCGAGGTCGTCCCGGTGCCGACACATCTGATGGCCGCCGCCCGCCAAGGTAGCCGGCAGAAGGGTAAGTCCGACCCGATCGACGCCCTGGCCGTCGCGCATGCCGCGTTGCGCGAACTGGATCTGCCGACCGCGCGCTTGGACGGGCCCGCACGAGAGGTGAAGCTGCTGTCGGACTACCGCCACATCCCGGTCACCGAGCGCACCGACCGTCTGCGCTGGCACCTGCACGAACTCGACCCCGGTCTGGAGATCCCCTCCCGCGGGCTGCGCCGCTACTGCGTAACCCACGACCTCGCGCAACGACTGACCGGCTTCGACGGGCTGGTCGCCCGGCTCGCACGGCAGATGACCGCACGCTGCCGGGAGCTGACCCGACAAGTCAACGATCAGGAAGGCCAACTGCGCGACTGGGTCCGGGCGCTAGCGCGAGCCTGCTCGCCATCCCCGGCTGCGGAGTACTGTCGGCCGCGGTGATCATCGGGGAAACCGCTGGGGCCGGGCGGTTCCGGAACAAGGATGCTTATGCGCGGTTCACCGGGACCGCGCCGATCCCGGTGAAGTCGGGCGCCACCTCGGGCAAGGTGCGCCTCAACCGCGGCGGCAATCACTGGATCAACTGCGCCCTGCACATGATCGCACTCACCCAGACCCGCGGCCTCGGGCCCGGCAAGGACTACGTCGACAAGCTCGTCGGCCGCGGCAAGACCCGCGTCGAGGCCGTGCGATTGCTGCGCCGACGTCTGTCCGACGTGGTCTTCCGTTCCCTGATCACCGACGAGCGAGTCGCCGCACAGACCTGCCCCGCGAATACGGAAACGGTTGTTTTGCAGATGGCTTGACATAGGAGCATCCGGGAACTCGACCCGCGACACCGGTGATAGTCGGGTTCATCGACGAGTACCGCCAGGTCTACGGCGTCGAGTCGATCTGCCGCGCGCTGTCTGCGCACGGAGTCCAGATCGCGCCGCTGACCTACCGCAAAGCCCGCCACCGACCACCCTCGGCCCGCGATGCCACCGACGCCTACCTCGAGAACGCGTTACGAGACCTCGCGGGCAAGCCCGAGCAAATGTACGGCCGCCGCAAGATGACCCGCTACCTGCGCCGCCAAGGCCACGACGTGGCGTTCTGCACCGTCGACCGGATCATGGGCGAACTCGGGCTCAACGGTGTCGTGCGAGGCCGCAAGCATCGCACCACGATCCCGGGCAAGGACGGCGTGCGCGCCACCGACAAGCTCAACCGCGACTTCACTGCCCCCGCTCCGGACCGGGTGTGGGTCGCGGATTTCACCTACGTCTCGACCTGGACCGGATGGGCGTATGTGGCGTTCGTGTTCGACGCTTACTCTCGCGCGATCGTGGGCTGGACCGCCGCGGCCACCAAGACGACAGCGTTGGTGGACAAAGCTCTCAACATGGCCGTGTGGCGGCGCGGCCACTACGGACACCCGGTCGAGCCCGGACTCATATTTCACACCGACGCGGGCAGCCAGGCCGTATTCAATCGGTCGTCGCAACACCGGTTTGTTGGAGCGATCGTAGCTGCTCGGTGAAGGCTTCAGCGGGCGTCTTCCAGCCGAGGCTTTTG
>NZ_JBIUCG010000046.1:0-16427 GCF_044548645.1 Nocardia sp. NPDC051929
TACAACCAGCACGCCCGACCCAAACGCGACTTCGCCGTCAACTCCAAGATCCGGCAACCTGATTACCTACCGAAGGTTGCTTGACGAGGCACTAGGTGCTTCCAGGAGAACATCAGTACCCATGGTCGTCACGCCCGTAGGCGGAATCGGCGGTCATCCATCCGGCGATCACACCCGCGGCCGGTGCCCGACCGATCATCACCTCGGCCAACCGTGGCTTGGTCAAACTGCTCGGGCTCGGCGGTTCTCGGGCACACCGGCGTCCCTCGTTCAACGCCGTTTCGAGAACGGTCTTAGACCGTGTCTTACGTGGTTGTGATTCGTTCACGTTGTGCCGGAATCGACTGTGCTGCATGATGTTCGACTCGTGGTCGATGAGTTGTCGAAACGTCTCGTCCCGGACGAGTTGTGGGCATTGGTCGAGCCGTTGCTCCCGCGGTTCACTGCGCGTCCGCAGGGTGGTGGCACCGCCCCCGTTGATGAGCGTGCGGTGTTCACCGCGGTGGTGTTCGTGCTGACCAGCGGCTGCGCGTGGCGGACTGCCGCCCTCGTTCGGGGTCACGTGCCGACCGCGCATCGCCGGTTCAGTGCGTGGACCGAAGCCGGGCTGTGGCGGCGTCTGCACAACGCTGTCCTGGATGAGCTGGGCGGCGCGGGCTTGATCGACTGGTCGCGAGCGGTGATCGACGCGGCGAGTATGCGGGCGAAAAGGGGGGATCCTTGACCGGCCCCAGCCCGGTCGATCGCGGCAAGCCCGGCTCGAAGATCCACGTGCTGTCCGACCGCGCGGGAATCGTTCTGTCGGTGGCTATCTCGGCTGCCAACACCAACGACGCCGAAGCGCTGCGTCCGCTGGTCAAAGCAATTCCTGCCATCCGATCGCGGCGCGGTCCGCGCCGACGCAAACCCGGCAAGCTGCACGCCGACAAGGCATACGACACCGCCGAACTGCGGCGATGGGTGCGAAACCGCGGAATCGGCGTCCGCATCGCCCGCAACGGCATCGAATCCTCCCAGCGCCTCGGCCGTCACCGGTGGGTGATCGAGCGCACGATTTCCTAGCTGGCCGGCTACCACCGCCTCAACCTCCGCTACGACCGCAAGGCCACCCACTTCCTCGCCTTCCTCACCCTCGCTGCGGCACTGACCTGCTACAAGAAACTCGCCAAATCAGCCACATGAGACATGCTCTTAGTAGCGCGGCGTCGCGGAACGCGCCGACAGCCAGCCCTTGCGCCCGGCTTCCGGATGCGCACTACCTGTTCGTCGGCGTAGCCGAGCAGCGCGACAAGCTCTTTAGGGTGAAAGTCCGCTTGCCAGAATCGGATTCGGCTTTGTCGATGCGCTCGGCGGTGTTCCATTCGTGGAACACCTGAACCGTATGTGTGCCAAACCGCTGCTCACATACCGTCGCCCACTGGTATGCCCACCTCGTGTCTGGCCGGTTCGAGGAGGCCGGCTCAGACCGCGGTGAAACGCACCGGCAGCCGATCGATGCCGTATGTCTGAAGCGATCGGTGGTAGACCACCTCTCTGGTGATCTCGATCCGGAGGTAGCGCCTCACGAGGACGCCGAGGGTCTCCTGGAGCTGCACGCGCGCGAGGTGGATGCCAGAGCAGGTATGGCGCCCGGCTCCGAAGTTCATGTTCGGTGACACCGGTGTCCGGGTTATGTCGAACCGGTCGGGTTGCGGGAAGACTCGCTCGTCGCGGTTAGCGGCGACTACCATCGCGCTCACCCAGCTGCCGGCGGGGAGGTGAACTCCGGCGAGCTCGAGATTCTGAGAGACATAGCACGGGATGCGGGTGAAGCGAGGCCGCAGGCGCATGCACTCTTCCACCGCGCCGGGGATCAGCTCAGGACGGGTGCGCAGGATCTCCCACTGATCGGGGTGCTCCGCGAACAGCGACACCATGCTGTTCATGGTGTGCGCAATATTGTCCACCGCCGCCCACAGCGACACCTTCACCATGTCGACCATCTCGTCGGTCGTGAGCCGGCTGCCTTCCTCCTCCGCTTGGATCAGCCGAGAGATGAAGTCTTCGCCTGGTGCTTTCCGCCGCTGCTCAATCAGTGGGAAGACGAACTCCGTCAACTCCTGAAAAGCAGTTTCGATCTCGTCCCGGTTCGCCGGGTCGCGCCAGAACATCTTGAAGATCGATCGGTTGATGCGCGCGAGCGTCGCCGCCTCTTCGTCGGGGACGTTCAGGAAGCGGCAGAACACCACGCTCGGGTAATGCGCGCTGACCTCGGACGCGAACTCCACCTCGCCGTCGACGACCGACGCGTCCACCATGTTGATGAAGACGGAGCGGGCGGCGTCACGCAGCCGCTCCATCGCTGTGGTGCTGAACGCCGGCATTATCAGCTTGCGCAGCCGATGGTGATTCGCACCCTCCTGGTTGCCCAGTTGGTGGGTCATATGGTCGTACGCCAAGCCCGAAGGCAGCCCGAGCATCGCCATCTGCTTCTCAAAGTTCTGCGTAACGCGCTCGTCGCGGAACATCTCGACGCTCTCCGGGAATCCCAGGATCTCGACTCCGAAAGGAGTCCTCACCGCCCGGTACTTCCGCCGCAGCTCGCGGGTACCTCGTTCCGGGTCGCTGAGGAATTCCGGACTCATCACGTCCAAGAACGGGAGGTCTTCTATCGCGCTGGCTTCGGGCATAACAAACCCCTATGATCACACACTACTTGGCGGCCCCAAGCTGGGCGCCGCGCGAGTGTAGCATGGTATCGAGCGAATAGTGCATACCCCATTTCCGATCGTGTGAATATACGTATGCATCATATGGCGACTAATACGTAGCCGACACGTATTAAGTTATAGTTTTCTGCTTTCCTTGCATGCTTCGTGATAGCGGGCAAGATTGCGATTCACACTCTTTACTGGGAGGGTGTTTTGTGAATCCGAGAGGTCGGCCGCATGGTCCGTTGACGACAGTCCCCGGAAGGAACGGACCTCATCGGGCGAACGCGGCCACGACGCGACAGGAACGCCGCGGAGCCGAGCTCGTGCGCTGCGGGCGCGGCGGGCGGCATGCGAGATCGCCTCGGCTGCAGGGATATTTGGTGTTCACCGCGTCGCTGGCCACGAAATATGGTTCGGAACTCGACTATCGCGGTGCGGTCGCCACCGCACCCGCTTCGAATATCGTCGACGCGTCCACGTTGGTCGGCCCGTCGACACCTACGATCCAGTCGTCGCGCCTGACCGCCACCGCGACGTACGTGATGAACGGGTTGAAGGCGGCACGCCCGGACTTCGACCTGGACAGCTACCTCACCTCCGTCGGCAAGAAATTGGTCGACGCGGCCCAGACGCTGTGCTTCACACCCCTAGCCCAGCGCGCCGAGGGCATCACCCTGAGTCAGCTATTCTCCCGCCCACTTTTGGATGGCGACTTCGCCGCGACCGCACGTCCGATCATGGATGTGCCGATGACCGGATACGACCGCCCGCTGTTCATGGGCCAGAGGCACCAATGACACCGATGTGCCCGCGCCGTTGACCGCGAAGCTGGTCGCCGACCCGCAGGCCAACGGCGTCCGGCCCGAGTTCCACATCTATCCCGGCCTGGATCACAACGCGACCGTCGCGGGTTCGCTACCGGACAGCGTGCCGTTCGTCGCCCGACTGTTCAGCTGAACCTGAGCCTGCAGGCATTCTCCAGCAATCGAAATGGCGGTGGACATCTCCAGCTCAGTGCGGTGTAGCCGAGGGCGACTGCGAAGATATGCGGACCAGCTGCCGTGGCCAGTGGATGTTTGTTGTGCCGCAAGGTGGTGGCGCGACAGTCCGTCGAGCGCCACACCGCGCGCTCGACCCGCGGCCACGGCACGCTGTTCGGTTGAGCTGGATCCACTGGCGCAGTCAGCGCAGCTGTTGCGCGAGATCACCGTGGCGGGCAAATTCGGTGAGTACTCGTTGGCCGGTGGTGCTTGGGCATGAGCCGGTTTGTTAGCGTTGCGTGACAACGCCTTTCGGTGATATCTGACGCGGCGACGAGCCAGTCGATCCCTAAGCTCGGCGAGAGGATCTTGCTCGTGATGCCGAGATGGACGGCGACGTCCGGGACACTGCGGCCAACAGCGGCAGAGGCGGTGTCGTAGTGCAATTCGCCGTCGTAGTCGTCTTGGATGATGAGTACACCCGCACGCCTGGCGAAACGAGTTGTACGCGACGTGACGCCTGCAGGCGGGCACCGATTGGAAGTTGTCGTGCTGGGGTATAAGGCACGGCCTTGATACTGTCCGGCAGGCGGTCTACACGCAGACCGTCGGCATCGCTCGGCACCGGGACCACCCAGACACCAGCGGTGAGGAATGCGCCTGCCGCGCGCTCAGAGCCGGGAAC
Organism: Nocardia sp. NPDC051929; assembly: GCF_044548645.1. Classification (NCBI taxonomy): domain Bacteria; kingdom Bacillati; phylum Actinomycetota; class Actinomycetes; order Mycobacteriales; family Nocardiaceae; genus Nocardia; species Nocardia sp. NPDC051929. Next base: position 4,359 of record NZ_JBIUCG010000046.1, read on the forward strand.
TTCCATGGTGATGATGTCGCCGGGGGCGCAGCAGTGTATCCGCTAACTCGACACATGAATGAGTCAGGCCAGAGCCAATAGTATCCCGCAACTCCGGAGCTTCGCCGACGGTCAGGTCACGAACTACGACGCCGTCCGCAACAGTCGGCCCCTGCCGCAGAGCTCAAGCGCGGTCGAAGGCACCATGACGAAAATAAGCAATCGCCTTCAGGCGGTAGACGGCACTCTCGACAGCACCGCTGCTCCATTCGAGGGTTAGACTCGACGATCGCGGGAGCGCATCAGCACGCCGCTGGCGCCCGTACCGACGATTCGGAGTGACCCAACCGGTGATCGGCCATTAGGGCGATCTGGGCGGGGTCGCAGATACTGCGCCGCGATGCCACGGGCGCGGAGCCAGCGACGGTGGATGCCGAAGTGGCAGCCTTTGTCCGCCCGTAGTTTGGCGGGTTTCTCGCGACGCGGGCCGCGGGCCGACCGGACTCCCGGGATCGACTCGACCATCGGATGCAGCATCACCGAATCATGAGTGATCGCGGCAGTAACACCGCTGATGAGCGGTATCCCGTTCGCATCCGATACGATGTGGAGATTGGAGCCATCTTTCCGCGATCGACCGGGCAGCGATCCCCTTTCTTCGCCCGCACGCTCGCCGCGTCCAGGATCGCCGCCGCGCTCCAGTCGGTGTCACAGGTGGTGCCGAGCCGGCCGAGGATCTGTGGACGCAGCGCGTCGACCTCGGCATCAGCCCAGACCATGAACCGGCGATGGCGGTGGGAACGCTGACCCCGAACGATGGCGGCAGATGCCACCATGCGCAACCGCTGGTCAACACGAACACCACAGCAGTGAACGCCGCACGCTCATCCACCGGAGCGGTTCCGCCGCCCTGCGGCCTGGACGTGAACTCGGGGAGCAGTGGTTAGCTATGTACCACAACGCATCCGGAACCAGCCGTTGAGTAGTCCCGTCCACCGCGGGCTACATTATGTCAGACAACGGATCACACCCACGTAAGAGGTCCTCGAAAAGTCGGACTTCCGGGCCGGGCGGTGAATAGCCCGACGGCAACGGTGGCGACATTGGCAACGGTCCGCTGGCTGCGGTCACCACACCCGTCGTTTTCGTCGCCGATTGCTTCCGGGCGCCGGTCGCAGTGGGCCTGTCACTGACGCTATCAGTCGCTACAGCAACTGCTCCGATAGGCTGCTCACTCGACACACGCGTGCAGTCGGCCAGCGGTCAGTCGCCGTCGCGGAATTGTGTATCCGGAAGCAGTGGGAATTTCTCGTAGTCGATGGGTTCGTAGTCGAGGGAGTAGTCGAGGGGCTTCGGGCCGTGCTCCCAGCGCGTTATCTCGGCGTCCCAGCTCCCGTATGCCGGGTCGTCGGGATCGATGGCGACCACGCCGTCGATCATACTTCCGTCGGGTTCTCGTGTGAAGTAGCGCAAAAGTATCCGCCCGTCGTGCAGCCGCCGGGCCAGGGGATGTTCCTCACTCATGCGATGCCCAACGTCGATCCCAAAGCGTCATAATAGCCGGCCATATGGCGGGCGGCGTCAACAGAAGACATGAAAGCCGGTTTCGCGGTGCTGCCAAACCCTGGTGATTGGATGTGGTGGAACCAGGGGAAGCCTTCGGCAAACAGTTCTTCCTGCCCACGGCCCTCCGCAGCGAAATGCGCGGCAATTTCGGGATCCCTCTTTTTTATGAGACGGAGAACCTCGCGGTGGACTTCGGTGAATGCCGGTGAAAGGCTCGGCCAGCCGAGAGCGTGATCCAGAGCGTGGCCTAATTCGTGCCGCGATATCGTGGAGTACATGCCTGGACTACCACCGACAAGCATGGATTTAAACTGCGTATTATACGCGCCTAAAGCGTCGTCCCCCGGCTTGCTCTCTCCGGCGAACCCTTTTTCAGGTGAAAAGAATGGATGACCGAGTTCCAGCACACTGCCATGTCCGAGCCAGATCCCGGCATGGGGCGTCTCACCTTCTCTCATATGAGCTGCTACAATTTGGTGCCATCCCTCTGGCACACCAGCCAGCAAACGGGCGTGGGTGCGGGCCGAGTCGGAGCGATCGGTGTGGTAAAGATCCCCGTAAATATTTCTCAAGAATGTGTCTGGCGAATCCCACGTCAGATGAGCTTCCGGCCCTCGTTCAGAGAAAGGCTCGGCTAAGGCGCTGAGGGCGCGGGCGCCCGCCTCGTCGGAGACACCTAACCGTGACAAGTAAGCTCGCAACCCGTCGGCGGCATCGTTCAGCGGAGCTGACTGCGCTTCCGCATACTTCCTGAAGACGCGAACCATTCCGCCGAGAAGCTTCCCCATAGCCTCCCCCCACTTTGCGTCCATCGTGCAACTCGGTCAGTTCATGCCTCGGCCTGAACGCATAACAAACTTCCCTCTATCGAATTCGAGCGAATCGCATCTGCGCGAGTGCGGTTGTTCTGTCGACCCCCCGAAATGTGAAGGGGCCCTGACCGGAGACACCGAAGCGCCTCGGGCGTGAGAATATCCCGCGGCGTCGGGGCAGCTGTCGGCGGCTACGGCGGCCGGGCCGTGGTGGGTCGCGTTGGATTGCGACGCCCCTTGGATAGCTGCGAGCGGAGATAATTCTCACGCCTGCAGTTGGCCCGCGCATACCTGCCTTGAATAGATCCTCATCGATGGCAGTCATGGGTAGTCCTTGCATTTGCTTCGACGCCTTTTACTCGGCAACGACTTTGCAAGCGTCAGGCGTATCGGGTGTGCGACTTGATACTCGCTGGAACATAAAGCCGAGACCTTAGTGCTGCACGACAAACCTAGCAATCGGCGGGCGTGTAATCTGTTGGCGGGTAGGGTCAGCTTTGACATCGCTTTCGCGGGCGTATTTGCATCCGGCCGACGAAATATCTTCATTGTAAAGCTGAGTTAATTGTCAGGTACTAATTTGCACTCACCTACGGTGGTTGGCGTCCTTGTCCACCGGCCGACGTTGTTGCCGGAAAGCGGGATCTCCCGAGCCTGGTCGCCATCCGGAACCCGTAGGCAAGCAACATTCTACGTTCGGCAGGGCAGGTGCCGCATCGGCAGCAACACGACGACGACGTACGCAGGCTAGGAGCCCAACCGGACGGTGAGTGATTCAGCGGGGAGGTCAGATATCGATGGGACTGCTGCACGGATAGGTGACAACTGATTCGGCTTGCTTCCAGGCGAGCAGAATGGATGCCGCTGTGGCCAAGCCCTACTCCCGCGAGTTCCGTGACCATGTCGTCCGGGTGGCTCGCAATCGTGATGCCAAGTTGAGGCGAACGCGCACGATGGTCTCGAATGCGCGGTTGAGTTGGCGGTCACCACCGCGATTGAGCCTGTGGCGCAGGGTGTTTTGCGACGATGCAGGTTCGACCCCACGAAGGGATCACCACCCGGAACCACGACCACGCCAGCCACGCGCAGAACAACCGCATCCGCCGCCCGGCAACTTCCGGGCCTTAGACCCGGGAGCACACCTTGAGTTTTCCCGCCAGCAATGGCATCGGTGCTGCAGCTGCGTTCCACGGCCGTGAAGAATTCGTCTGGTGCGGATTTCATCGAGCGGGTGCTTGGCGGCGTCGAGGGTGGTGGCTCTGCCGGAGGCGGTGAGCAGGTCTTGGACCCGAGCGTTGGTGGGGGCTTGACCGCGATACAGCTCGGGCAGGGTCGCTTGGACGTAGAGCCAGCAGCATGGGTACATGTGTCCGGTCGCGGAGACGAAGATTGCGTGGGAGTCCAGGGCCGGGCAATGGATGGTGCGGGTGTCGAAGAATCGCTCGAATTATTCGGCGCGGGCTTCGATGCTGCGCGCTCAAAGCACGACCTCGTTGACGAGCCGTTCATCGGCCGGTGGCCGCACTTCCTCCACGACCGCGCCGGTGCGGTCGTAGATCGGCGCGGCGTCGATGCCGTCACCGGGGCGTAGTGCGGGTGCAGGTTCATACAGCGGCCGCGAAGCGGGCGGTCTTCTGGCACGGGTGCGGTGGCGGTGTCGATCTCGTGGTCGTTGTGGGCGAAGGGCGATGTAGTCGCGCTGGGCGTGGCCGCTGGCGTCGATGAACGCGGCGGCGTTGGCCAGATCTTTGTCGATGTCGACCTTGCGCCGGTACACGCCGTTGGTGGCCAGGCCGTCGATGGCGAAGATCGTTATGATGCACGGGATTTCGGCCAGCCGTGCCTACCAGGTAGGGGTACGCAGGCCGCCGTTGGAGTAGATGCGGATGCCGGTGGCTGGGTTGGTGGCGTGGATGTGGTGCCAAGGCCGCCGCGGACGGAGCGCTGCATCCGCGGCAGCGCACCATGCGGCCGTATCTCGGGCGGGTCGGCGTATACGAGTGCAAACGACTGTGCGGAATGGGCAAATTCGATGCAGAGCGGTTGATGTGGTTTCCCGCGCGCCTCTCGAGCGAACGGATGAAGGCCATGGTGCTGGACGAGTTTGCCCGACGCGACATCTGGGCCGGTCATCCCGAAATGTGGTACAGCAACCTGGCGAGTCGTAAACATCGGCAGCGCGTCCATCTTCGTCATCCTCCACGAGATGATGGCAGGGGTCTGGTCAAGGCAGGCGATACGCTGCTGCGCATGGTCCCGGAGTCTAGCCGTTTCACGACCTCGTTCACGCATTTCAGGGCGGTATCGGCAGCGGAACTCGGGTGACTGAACCGCCATAGATCTGGGGCCGCTGGACCCTATGTGTCGTGGAAGGCGGGGGCCCGGCTACGTCATCGCGCGAGAGTGTCACCGGTCCGACCGCGCCGGCGTCCGCCGCACAGCGCCAGCGTTCAGAGAAAGCCGCGAGTAAGGCGGTTTCCGTTCACGGTCCGACCCAACCCGCTCGGCTTAGACCGTGTCTTACGTGGTTGTGATTCGTTCACGTTGTGCCGGAATCGACTGTGCTGCATGATGTTCGACTCGTGGTCGATGAGTTGTCGAAACGTCTCGTCCCGGACGAGTTGTGGGCATTGGTCGAGCCGTTGCTCCCGCGGTTCACTGCGCGTCCGCAGGGTGGTGGCACCGCCCCCGTTGATGAGCGTGCGGTGTTCACCGCGGTGGTGTTCGTGCTGACCAGCGGCTGCGCGTGGCGGACTGCCGCCCTCGTTCGGGGTCACGTGCCGACCGCGCATCGCCGGTTCAGTGCGTGGACCGAAGCCGGGCTGTGGCGGCGTCTGCACAACGCTGTCCTGGATGAGCTGGGCGGCGCGGGCTTGATCGACTGGTCGCGAGCGGTGATCGACGCGGCGAGTATGCGGGCGAAAAGGGGGGATCCTTGACCGGCCCCAGCCCGGTCGATCGCGGCAAGCCCGGCTCGAAGATCCACGTGCTGTCCGACCGCGCGGGAATCGTTCTGTCGGTGGCTATCTCGGCTGCCAACACCAACGACGCCGAAGCGCTGCGTCCGCTGGTCAAAGCAATTCCTGCCATCCGATCGCGGCGCGGTCCGCGCCGACGCAAACCCGGCAAGCTGCACGCCGACAAGGCATACGACACCGCCGAACTGCGGCGATGGGTGCGAAACCGCGGAATCGGCGTCCGCATCGCCCGCAACGGCATCGAATCCTCCCAGCGCCTCGGCCGTCACCGGTGGGTGATCGAGCGCACGATTTCCTAGCTGGCCGGCTACCACCGCCTCAACCTCCGCTACGACCGCAAGGCCACCCACTTCCTCGCCTTCCTCACCCTCGCTGCGGCACTGACCTGCTACAAGAAACTCGCCAAATCAGCCACATGAGACATGCTCTTAGCGCGGCTTCTCGCGCCAGCAGTTCGTATGCATCCAACATGACTCCTGCTCGCGCGGCCCGGGCCCCTCTGGGTGGCTTACGTATGTATCTTTACCACAGTGACGGATGTCTGGACTTGTTGCTTTCTCGCACAATATGGACAGGTAAGAAGATGGGTCGAAGAAGTGCGGGAGATTGCTGAGCGGTTGTCCGCTCGATCAGGGCTCAAGGGTAACCGTCAACTGATGCAGAAATGGCTTCTCGGGAGCCCGTTTCTCTGTAACATCTTTAGATTTTCTGGAGAACTGAAGAATGTGGATATCCCGCAAGATGCTTCAGGATGAGGCCTGCATCTTCTGCAGCTGAGTGGATCGAGGAAGGTCACGGTCACCCGCGATACTGACAGATTGACCGAATGCAGCCTATCGGAGTCTGGTGTATTTTCTGTGAGCCATTGCGAACAGGTTGTGAATAGAGTGTTAGATGTTGGCCGATTGGACGCGCACACGGTAGGTCAGAAACTGTCGGCAATCGTCGATAGGGACCCGGAGGCACCCGCGCTGCTACTTCACGGCGACGAGATCGCCTACCGCGTACTGGATCGAAGGTCGTCCCAGCTGGCCAGGGTGCTCATCGATCGCGGAGTAGGACCTGGCGACATCGTGGCGGTGATGCTGCCACGCTCAGTGGATCAAGTGGTCGCGGCATGGTCGGTGCAAAAGGCTGGCGCGGCATGCCTGTTCGCGGGTGACCTCAACCATGATGCACTGGCGGCCGCAGGTGCCACATTCGGAATCGCCTCCGAACCGGTGGCCGACAGCCAGATCCGCTGGCTGGCACTCGGCAACGCTCAGATTGAGCGGAGTCTCGTGGCAGCTTCGGAGCGGCCTGTGTTCTATGCGGACAGAGTCCGTAAGCTCAAGGTAGAACACCCGGCTTTTGTCATCCCCACAAAGGGTGGGACCGCCTTTCTCTCTCAGCGCGAGGCATTGGCCTTGGCCGAGTACTTGCGCGTAGAGTATGCGGTCGATCACGAGTCGACCACATACACTTCCTACTCCTCGGGCCGCGCAGCTGTGTTCGAGTTTCTTGCATCGACCACCGCCGGAGCCGTCTCGGTCCTGCCGAGCAGCAAGCTCGGCACCGACCTCGTCATGGGTCAAGTCACCCACTGGTTCATCGCACCAAGTGGAGCAACCGACCCCCCTGACGAAAACATGGTTATCGTGATAGTCGAAGAGAACTTGTGAACTACTACGACAGTCGTAGTTCGTTATTTTGGTGACGGGTTCGTTGGTGGCGGGTTAGCCTCGATCTTTCGCCGGGTGGTCGGCATGGCGTGATCGGGTTCGGATTGGTCTGCGGTCACTGATCAGTGACCGGTGGGCAACACAAGCTAGCCCGGTCAGCGGGTTGGCGGCCAGGTTCCACGGGCCTGGATTGAAGTCCTTTCAGTGGTTGAAGGTGCGGTTTGTGCTGGTCATCCCGGTTGCAGGCGGGCCAGCGCGGTGAGCAGCAGAGGGGTGCCGCGGTGATGTCGTGATAGGCGCAGGTTGACTTGTCGGGCGTGGCGTGCGATCCGGGCGGGGATTGAGAATATCTGCAGGCGTAGTGTTTTCGGTTCCCATCGGCGGGCCGGGTGGTGGTGCAGGGCGAGGGTTTGCAGCCATGCGGTGAGGTCCAGGGCGAGTGCGACGATGGCGATCCAGATCTGATTGGTGTCGAACGCCTTGAACGGCAGGTTCCGTAGCCCGGTTGCTTTCGCGGCGCGGATGCGGTCTTCGCTGCGGGCGCGGCGGCGGTGACGTAGTTCCAGGTCGGGGATCTGACCGGTGCGGGTGTTGGTGACGAACGCGGTCAGCCGCAGGCCGTCGATGTCGGTGAACCGCAGTTGCGCGCCGGGATGCGGGCGTTCTTTGCGCACGATGAGCCGCATGTCGTCGGGCCAGCCGGTCAGGTCGAGCATGCCGGTGACCTCGGCGACCCAAGCGTCTTCACGGACCTCGCCGTGGGCGTCGTAGGCGGGAGTCCACACGTGTTTCGGTAGGTTGCCGACCGCCTCGACGATGGTGTCGGTGAGCGTGAACCCCAGCGAGTACTGCACCCGGCGGGCCGTGCAGTAGCCCACGAAGTCGTGGGTTCCGCCACCGGAATCGGTGCGCACCAGCACTTTCCAGCCCACGCGGTAGCCGGGCTGCCACCGCAGCTTGCGCCAGTGCGGCGGCGAGGACCCGTTTGTGGTCTGCGGCGGTGTTGGCGCCGGCGTTGCCCGGCCGCAGCAGCTCGGCCAGGGGCTCACCGGTGCCGTCGCCGCCGTGGTCGGCGAAGGCCAGCAGCGGGTGGAAGCCGTATCCCTTCTTGAAGGCCGGTGCCGCGCGTTCCTTCTCCGAATGCGCCTCGACCAGCGTGGCATCCAGATCGATGATCAGCGGCGCTTTCGCGGTGATCATGTGAAACGGTGCTCGGACTCCGGCCTCCCGCCATGCCCTGGCACGGGCGGTAGCGCGGGCAGACGCTGTGGCGGACAACACTTTCGGTGCATCCTGCGCCAGGACCGCAAGCAGCCGAGACACCGTCGGATCCGACGCCACCGGCCCGTAGACGCCCGGTTCACCGCGCAGCAGCGCCACATCGGCGGCACAGTCACCGCCGACCGCGGCCGTCACCGCCAGATCCAGCAGGATCTTCCCCGGATCGTGCACGGCGAGGGGTTTCCGCCACGGCGCCAGAGCCTGGGGCAACGCCCGATCCAGCCCCACCGTCGAAGCGGTGCGCAGCAGCGCGACCGCACCGGCTTGGGACACCACTCCCGACCCGTCCCCGTCAATTTTCAGCGTCGGGTACCACCACGTAGACTCCCGCACCAGAGGGGTGCTCCTCACACTGCGTATATCGATCTTCAGCAAATCGAACTATCGCAGCTCAGAGCACCCTTCGCCATTTCTCGGCCACTACCAGCTGACCAGACGTGATTGGCCGAGGTTAGTGGAGCGCGGTGTCGGCCGTCAGCGGGAGGCGGCCTGTGTGAGGGGAGCACTGTCGCCAGGAGACGGCGGATTTCGACGACTGAGATTCAACCCAGTCCGAGTGGGCTTTGGGTCGGTGGCGGCGAGCACGGCAAGGGAGATGTGCCGGTGGCAGGCGTCGTATTGCACTTCGATCCCGGTCTCGCCTGGGATGACATGATCCTTGAGTGCGCCCGGTAAAGCTCTCGGGTCACCGATCGTGGTGGACACCGAAGCGTTGCCAGCCGCCGGGTGCGGGATCGCATCGAGCGGACCGGAGGGCAACGACTCGTCAGCGGGCAGGTAGTAGGCGAGGTTCGGTTCGAAAGGCCGTCATCGTCGATCTGTCAACCGCCTATGATCGCTCCTGGCGGTGGTTGCTGTGCCGCCTCAGTGGGTTCCCAACCCGGCGCGGTCAAGACCAGCCAGCGCGTCCGACGGTCGGGCTGATCCGTCATCATCTCATTCCTATCCGATTGGCCAGCACCCTCTGGAACACGCGCCGCGCCCGGACGCAGGCACCTCCGTTCAAAGGCACCTAACGACGGTCGTCCACCGGGCAGTCGGCTCGCCCAGCGCCCGTCCGGCAACAGGCGCTGCGGTGCGACAACACATCGACCACGACCAAACATCATGGGGCGTGAACCGCCCCGGCTTTCCTGCCGGTGTTTTACGAGCCGGTAGTCACTCGGCTCATCGGTCTGTGTCAGCGTAGTGCGCTGCCTCGTACTCGGTCGGTGAGATCATGCCCAGACTCGAATGCAAGCGCCGGTTGTTGTACCACTCGACCCATGCCGCGGTCGCGTACTCGACATCGGCGATCGTCTTCCACGGACCGTCGTGGAACACCGCCGTGCGGATGCATTCGGCCTTGTAGAGGCCGTTTATGGTCTCCATCAGGGCGTTATCGTAGGCGTCGCCGACGCTGCCGATCGATGGGCTGATGCCCTCGATCCGCAGATGCTCGGTGAAGCGGATACTGGTGTATTGAGACCCCGCATCGGAATGGCATGTCAACAGACCTCTTTCGACCGGATTACCTTCATGGCCGCGGCGCCACAGCGCCATCCGTAACGGCACATCGACCAGTTCGACGTCCCGTTTGATCGAGGCATGCCAGCCCACGATCTTCTGGGAGAAGCAGTCCACAATGAACGCGACATACGAAAACGACTGATACGTCCGCACATACGTGAAATCTGTCACCCACTTCCGGTCCGGCGCGACCGCGGTGAAGTCCCGGTCAAGTAGATCAGGTGCTCTGGTGTCAGCCGGGTTGGCGATCGTGGTCCTGGCTCGTTTACCACGCACGACACCGGTCAAGCCGAGCGAGCGTATGGCTCGGTCGACGGCCCCGAACCCGGCGTCGGGGAACAGGGTCCGGCGGATGAGAGCCAGCATCTTGCGCCGGCCATAGAGCCCTTCCGGGGTCAGCACACGCTGCCCGGCGGCGTTGGTGGTGAACGCCAGGGTCCGGATCGCGTCCTGGATCAGGGCGTCGGTCACGGTCCTGGCCGCCGGCCTGTTCCCGGGTCCAGCCGGGGCACACCAGGCCCGCAAGGTTCGTGCCGCGATCTTGAGCCCAGCGGTGTTGAGGGCGATCAAGATCGACTCGACGGCGTGACCAGCAGCGCGCATCTGGTCGGTGAATGCCGCGATCAGCGGTTTCGGGGGTCGAGTTCCCCCGCGAAGAAAATTGTCGCCGATTTCAGGATGTCGTTGACCTCACGCAGCCGCTTGTTCTCCGCCCGCAACCGGCGCAACTCGTCGCGTTCGTCGCTGGTCACACCCGGCACCTGGCCCGCGTCGATCTCTTCCTGCATCACCCAGCGCCGCACCGATTCCCGGGACACGCCGAGGGACTCGGCGACCTGGACATGCACGGCACGCTCGGTCGAGTACTCCGAGCGGTGCTCCCGCACAAGCCTGACGGCCTGGCTCCGAAGCACTGGGTCGATCTTTTTGGGCATGGCCCATATCCTTCCTGCTACCCCATAACGGGGCGGCAGAAAAGCCGGGGCGGTTCATTCCCAAGCGATCGGACAGTACGTGGATTTTCGAGCCGGACTTGCCGCGGTCAACCGGGCTCGGGCCGGTCAGAGATCCCCCCTTTTCGCGCGGACGCTCGCTGCGTCGATCACCGCACGCGACCAGTCGATCAAGCCCTCGCTGCCGAGCTCATCGAGTATCGCGCGATGTAGCCGCCGCCAGAGACCGGCTTCGGTCCACACCGTGAACCGGCGGTGCGCCGTCGGTACCGTCACCCCGAACGACGGCGGCAGCATCCGCCACGCACACCCGCTGGTCAGCACGAATACAACTGCCGTGAACACCGCCCGCTCGTCGGCCGGAGCAGTACCCCCACCCTGCGGTCGTGGCTCGAACTTCGGCAGCAACGGCTCCACCATCGCCCAAAGCTCGTCCGGAACGAGACGTTTCGACAACTTGTCCGACACGGCCGAACATCATGCACCACAACCGATCACAGTCCATCGCTACCCACCGACAACCAGTCACAACGACGTGAGACACGGTCTTAGTGCCGCGACGCGTTTTTTGGACGCTGCGGCGTAGCAGTTGCCGGATGAAGAGTCCGAACCAGCGGCTCTCCTGAACTAAATCTGCGACGCGTAGAACACTAGCAATGCGGGTTGTCCCACATCAACAGCTTGCAGGCAAGGGTCGCCGATCCGCTGGCACTGCCGGTGCTGGGGGTGGTCGCGATCGGTGCGGGATCAAAGGTGGCCGGTTCCGGCGGAATCTGCTGCGCAGCAGCAGTGGCGGTGGTACAGCTCAGTGTGCCCATCGCGGCGCCAACGGCAAGTGTCACGAGCACGCGCCGGATTGCCGGGGTTCCATACAACGATTGTCGATTTCGCATGGCAAAGAGCATAGGGAGATCTGACCATTTCGTCTATTCCAAAATCCGGGATGATTTAGTTCTCGGGCATCACTTACGTACTTTCGCTGGATATACCGATGCGCTTGCTTGCTGCGACTCACACAATCTGGAACCGCAGGAGCGAAAGAAGGACGGGTCGCGGAGACTGGGGAGTGCCGTATGAGTACTGAGGTTGCGCGGAGTCTTCGGCCTGTTGCATCACGCATGACACTTGTAGGTCGCGAATTGAATCAGTCAATCGTCGATCGGTGAAACTCTGTTCGAACTGAGGCGTTCCGGGATTCGGGATAAGGGGAGTCATGAGAGGGAGCCACCTCCGCGGGTTGCTGCTGTCGGCGGTCGTCGCCGGCGCTGCGGCCGCATCGGCAATGGTCTCGGTGCAGGCCCAGGCCGCGCCCGCGGAGTCTTCTATTGTT
>NZ_JBIUCG010000047.1:0-15782 GCF_044548645.1 Nocardia sp. NPDC051929
CTAGACAGCTCCACTTCACAGCCGGAGGCCTTCACCTGTCAGCCGGACTCACCACAGTGAGTAGGCCGGACAACCTCCCTGGACATCACAGCTAGTCGGCGGCGGACACGAACGTGCCCGCCCGTACGGCATCGACGGCGGCGCGGGCGGCTCGGTCCGCCACGATGTCATCGATCGGATCGCCGCTGGCGAGCAGCCGGTAGTACAGCGGTGCCGACACCGCGGACAGCACCGCGCGTGCGTCGGTGCGCTCGGGCGCTTCGCCGCGCGCGATGGCGGCCGCCACGCAGACCGACCATTCGGTGAGACGCACGTCGTAGAAGCGGCGCAGGGCGGCTGCGGTGGACTCGTCGCAGGTGGCGGCCGCGATCACGGCGCGGAAGAGCCTGCCTTGGCGAGGATCGGACAGGGTTTTCGCGACCAGGCGGGCATTGGCGGTGAGGTCGCCGAGGAGCGAGCCGGTGTCGGCGTGCGGCAGCGACTGCTCGGCCATGTCGACCAACAGGTCCGCGATCAGGCCGGTGGGTGTGCGCCAGCGGCGGTAGACGGTGGTCTTGCCGACTTCGGCGCGTGTGGCGACTTCGGCGAGGTCCAAGTTGGCGAAGCCGCGTTCGGTCAGCAGGTCGCCCGCGGCTCGCAGTACGGCCGCGCGGACCCGGGCGGTCCGTCCGCCGGGCCGGACGGAGCCGGGGGTCGCGTCATCCATGACCGTAACGGTACTCCAGTTTCATTTACGCGCGAAGGGGTGTACCGTCCGAAGCGTTAATGGAACAACAGACCCTTTAGGAGGGTGGTCCAGTGAACGTTCGGACGGTTGAGACGCAAATGGAGTACCGGCGGCTCGGCGCGTCGGGTCTGCACGTCCCGGCATTGAGCTTCGGCGCGGGCACCTTCGGCGGTCGCGGCGAGCTGTTCGGAGCATGGGGCGATACCGATGCCCAACAGGCGCGACGGCTGGTCGACATCAGTTTGGACGCAGGCGTGACCATGTTCGACACCGCCGATGTCTATTCCGACGGTGCCTCCGAAGAAGTGCTCGGCGCCGCCGTGAAGGGCAGACGCGATCGGGTGCTGCTGTCCACCAAGGCGACGCTGCCGACCGGACCGGGTCCGCGGGACGCCGGTTCCGGCCGGGCCAGGTTGATCGGTGCGGTGGATGGATCGCTGCGCAGGCTGGGCACCGACTACATCGATCTGTTCCAGCTGCACGCCTTCGACGCGGGCACGCCGGTCGAGGAAGTCGTCGCCGCGCTGGACGATCTGGTGCGCGCGGGCAAGATCCGCTATGTCGGCGCGTCCAACTTCGCGGGGTGGCAGTTGATGAAATCCCTTGCCGCGGCGGATCGCAACGGGCTGACCAGGTACGTCGCGCACCAGGTCTACTACTCGCTGGTCGGGCGGGACTACGAATGGGAGCTCATGCCGCTCGGCCGCGACCAGGGCGTAGGCGCGGTGGTCTGGAGTCCGCTCGGCTGGGGCAGGCTCACCGGCAAGATCCGCCGCGGACAACCGCTTCCGGAAGGTAGCCGCCTGCACCGGACCGCCGAGGCAGGCCCTCCGGTGGACGACGCGAAGCTCTACGACGTGGTCGACGTCCTCGACGAGCTGGCCGTCGAAACCGGCAAGACGGTCCCGCAGATCGCGCTCAATTGGCTGCTGCGCCGCCCCACCGTCGCGACGGTCATCGTCGGCGCCCGCAACGAGGAGCAACTGCGCCAGAACCTCGGCGCGATCGGCTGGGAACTCGACGCCGACCAGATCGCCCGCCTGGACAAAGCCAGCGCCACCACCCCGCCCTACCCCTACTACCCGTACTACCGCCTCCCGGACTTCACCCGGCTCAACCCGCCCGCGGTGTGAGCAAGTATTCGACGGCGGGCGGTCAGCCCCCTCTGATCGGCGTCGCGGTGAAGCCGAACTTGCCGATCGTGATCACGGCCGGACCGTCGATGCGGTCCAGGTCGTATATCGCCTCGCCGAGGTGGGTGGACATCAGGACCATCCACCAGTCCCACGAAGTTGTGGCGCTGCCTCGTGAACCGTCCTGCGCGATACGCCGGTAGTACGCGAGCAGCGTGCCGGGCGAGAACCGTATGGCGATCGGCGGAGTCAGCGCCGCCTCGTTGCGTTCGACAATGTGTGGGACGCCATGCAATACCTGGATTTTCAAGCCTTCCCACGTCCCGGCTCGAACGATGGAGTCCGTCAGTTCGTCGTGTGTCGGATCTTCCATGGCAGCCTCGTCCCCCGGCGGTCGGTGACGGTCGCTTCGAACCCGTCGTGTTTCTTGACGGAGCGGAGTGCGACCGCGTTCCATGGTGTGATGTCGATCACTGAATCGGGCGCTGTGGGCCCGGCGATACGGTCGGTCAGTACACGTCGCGGACGTAGCGCTTCTCGGCGATGAGTTGCTTCTTGAAGGCCAGTGCGCCGTCCTCGTCGAGTTTGCCGTGGATGCGGGCGATTCGCAGGAGCGCGTCGTCGACGTCCTTGGCCATGCGGCTGGCGTCGCCGCAGACGTAGAAGTGGGCGCCGTCGCGCAGCCAGGACCACAGCTCGGCGCCGTGCTCGATCATGCGGTGCTGCACGTAGATCCGTTCGCGCTGGTCTCGGGAGAAGGCCAGGTCGAGCCGGGTCAGGAAGCCGGAACGGAACATGTCCTCCAGCTCGGTGCGGTAGTAGAAATTGTGCGCCGCGTGCTGATCGCCGAAGAACAGCCAGTTGCGTCCGGTGCAGCCGAGGGCCCTGCGCTCCTGAAGAAATCCGCGGAAGGGGGCGATGCCGGTGCCGGGGCCCACCATGATCATCGGCGCGGTCGGGTCGGCCGGAGGACGGAAATGCGGTGCGCGCTGCAGGAAGATCGGCACCGCCGTGTCGGTGAGGTCGGCGCGATCGGCGAGGAAGGTCGAGCAAACGCCGCCGCGCCGCGCCGCCGAGCCGGTGGCCGCCGGGTCGCCGTAGCGCACGATGCCGACGGTCAGCTCCACTTCATCCGGGCTGACCCGCGGACTCGACGAGATCGAATATTGGCGCGGCTGCAGTTTTTTCAGGGTGCCGAGCCACTCCACCAGATCGGCCCGCACAGGGAAATCGCGCAGCACGTCGACGGCCTGCCGATCCCACAGGTAGTTCGCCAGCTCGTTGCGATTGTCTCGGCGTAGCAGTTTGGCGAGTTTGCCGCTGGCGTTGCGCTCGGCGAGGAAGCCGAGCAGATCCTGACCGACCTTGGTGATGTCGAAGTGCGTGCGCAGCGCATCGGCCAGGGGAACTTCGCGCTCGTCGACTTCCACGACGCGGCGACCGTCCAGCCCGGTGGCGGATAGCCATTCGCTGACCAGAGCGGTGCTGTTCACCGGCCAGACGCCCAGCGAATCGCCCACTTCGTACGCGGCGTCCAAGCCGCGCAGATCGAACGCGAAGCGGCGCACCTCCTTCGGTGATCCCGCGGCGGAGAGCAACTCGTTGCGCACCAGTGCGGCACGCAGCGGCGCGGCCCGGGTGAACGGTGCGGTGCGGGTGCGACCGAGTGCCGGGGCCATGCTCGGCGACTCCACTGTGGCCACCCCGCCGCCACGGGGCGTGGGTCGGCTCGGCGCGGCCGCACCGGTCACCGGCGAATCGGCGGGGTCCTCGGCCGGGCCGTCGCCCAAGGCGGCGAGCACGTCATCGAGCCAGCGCTGTGCCGCGTCTTGGTAGTCGGGTTCACTGTCGACGCGCGGGAGCAATCGGGTCGCGCCCAGTTCGGCGAATTTCTGGTCGAGTTTGCGACCGTAACCGCAGAAGTCGTCATAGGAGGAGTCGCCGAGCGCGAACACGGCGTAACGCACACCGGTCAGCCGCACGACGCTGTCGGCCAGCCGATCCCAGAAATCGGCTCCGTTGTCCGGCGGCCCTCCGTCGCCGAACGTGCTGCTGACCACCAGCACGTCGCCCTGGAGCGCACCCGGATCGCAGGAGTCCAGGTCCGATAGGCGCGGTGTGAATTCGTGCTCGGCGAGATGTGCCGCGACGGCGGCGGCGAACTCTTCGGCGTTGCCGGTCTGCGAGGCCCACAGCACGGTGACCGTGCGGGCGGCGGCGCCCGTGTCCGTCGTGGGCGCCGCACTACGTGAATACATCCCGGCCAGCAGCCCGTCGACCCACAGCCTGGTGTGCGCGGACATCGGCGCCGTCTCCGGAAGCACCGGCTGACCGGTCACCGGAAGCGCTTGCAGCGCCGCCAGATAGCCGCTGAGGTAGATCCGCTCGGTCTCGCTGAGCGTGGGGGCGGTGCCGCTGTCGAGGCCGAGCACGGCGGCCAGCGGGTGCGCCGCCTGAGCCGCGGGCAGCGCGGCGGGAGCCTGCGGCCGCGGCACGGAAGCCACCCGGCGTAGCGCCACCGCGCAGGCCTTGAACTCCGGTTGCAGCGAGGCCGGATCGACCGCGTCGTTGGTGACCGCGTTGATGGTCAGGTATTCGCCTTGCTCGTCGTTCCAGTGGAACGGCACGAAGCAGTCGCCCTGCCGCACCCGGTCGCTGACCTGCACCGGCAGCACCGCACGGCCACGGCGGGAGGCGATCTCGAGCTGGTCGCCCGTGCGCAGACCGAGCCGCTCGGCGTCGGCCGGATGCACCTCGACGAACGGCGTGCCGTTCAGCTTGGTCAGTTTGTCGATCTTGCCGGTCTTGGTCATCGTGTGCCACTGATGTTGCAGGCGACCGGTGTTCAGCAGGAACGGGTAGTCGTCGTCGGGCATCTCCTCCGGCAGCAGGTGTGGCCGGGGCCAGAACACCGCGCGGCGGCTCGGCGTGGCGAAGGCCAGCCGGGGCCGATGGCCGTTCTCGTCGATGAACAGCGTCTGGCTGACGCCGTCGTTGACGTAACGGATCGGGTTGCGCCCGCGGTCCGGCTCCGGGCACGGCCACTGCATCGGCCCTTCGCGCAGCGCCGCATAGGTCACGCCGCGCAGGTCGTAGCCGGTGGCGGGATTCGCGAACCGCTTGATCTCGTCGAACACCTCGGCGCTGGAGGCGAAGTCGAAGCCGGGGAATCCCATGGCGGTGGCGACGTCGGCGATGATCCGCCAGTCCGGCCGCGCGTCGCCGATGGGCGGGACCGACTGCTGCAGCAGGGTGAGGTTGCGTTCGGAATTCACCATCACCGCGTCGGCTTCCGCCCACAGCGTGGCGGGGAGCAGCAGGTCGGCGTAGGCGTTGGTCGCGGTCTCGGTGTAGGCGTCCTGGGCGATCACCAGTTCGGCCGCCTCCAACCCCGCGATCACGGTCTTCCGGTTCGACACCGTGGCGACGGGGTTGGTGCAGATGATCCAGGCCGCTTTGATCGTTCCTTCGGCCAGTTCACGGAACATCTCCACCGTGCCGGGCCCGGCTTCGGTGCGCAGGGTGCCGGGCGCCAGTTCCCACGCGGTCTCCACGAACGTGCGGTCCTCGGCGGAGAGCAGGCTGCGCTGGCCGGGCAGGCCGGGGCCCATGTACCCCATCTCGCGCCCGCCCATCGCGTTCGGCTGCCCGGTGAGCGAGAACGGCCCGCTGCCGGGACGGCAGATCGCGCCGGTGGCCAGGTGCAGGTTGCACAGCGCGTTGGTGTTCCAGGTGCCGTGTGTGGACTGGTTGAGTCCCATCGTCCACAGCGACATCCACTCGCCCGCCGCGCCGATCCATTCGGCCGCGGTCCGGATGTCGGCCTCGGCCAGTCCGGTGATCTCCGCCACGCGCTCCGGCGGATAGTCGGCCAGGAACTCCGGCATCGCGTCCCAGCCCTCGGTGTGCTCGGCGATGAACTCCGCGTCGATGTGGCCGCCTGCGACCAGCAGGTGCAGCAACCCGTTGAGCAGCGCGAGATCCGTGCCGGGCGCGATCTGCAGGAACAGGTCGGCGCGCGCGGCGGTCTCGGTGCGGCGCGGGTCGACCACGATGAGCTTCGCGCCCGTCTTCAGGCGATCGGCCATCCGCAGAAAAAGGATGGGGTGGCAGTCGGCCATGTTCGCGCCGATGACGAAGAACAGGTCCGCGTGCTCGAAGTCGTCGTAGGAGCCGGGCGGCCCGTCCGCGCCGAGCGACTGCTTGTACCCGGTGCCCGCGCTGGCCATGCACAGCCGCGAGTTCGCCTCGATGTGCACCGTGCGCAGATAACCCTTGGCGAGTTTGGTCGCGAGGTACTGCGCCTCCAGCGACATCTGCCCGGAGACATACAGCGCGATCGCGTCCGGACCGTGTTCGTCGAGAATCGCGCGCAACCGAGTGGCCGCCTCGTGGACGGCCTCGTCGACGGGGAACGGCACCGGAACCTGGCCGCGCTCGAAGCGCCGGTAGGCGGTCTCCATCCGTCCGGGAGTGCGCATCAACTCCGCGTGGGTCGCCCCTTTGGTGCACAGCCTGCCGGCGTTCGCCGGATGCAGTTTGTCACCGCTGACCTTGGCGATCACCGGCTTGCCCGCGCCGTCGGCGGCGGTCGACACCGTTATCCCGCAGCCGACGCCGCAGTACGAGCACGCCGTTCGGGCGGTGCCGTCGCCGCGGCCGGTCACTGGATCGGTCATGTCTCCGATCATGCGGACCGCCGATTGCGCCGGATTTACCTCGCGTTATCGCCAGGTGACATTCCTCCTCACCGCTCTCGGATCGATCGGTGAGGTGTGATCCAGATCTCCGGCTCAGTCCAGCTTGTAGGCGCGGTGCAGGGCAACCACGCCCCCGGTGAGGTTGCGCCACTTCACCGACGACCACCCGTTCGCCGCGATCCGCATCGCCAGCCTGCGCTGATTGGGCCACTCCGTGATCGATTCGGCCAGGTAGACGTAGGCTTCGGGATTACTGCTGACCACGCGCGCCACCTTGGGCAGCGCTTTCATCAGGTACTCCAGGTACACCGTGCGGAACACCGGCAGCACCGGCGCGGAGAACTCGCACACCACCAGCCTGCCGCCGGGCTTGGTGACCCGCAGCATCTCGCGCAGGGCGAGGTCGGTGTCGGCCACGTTGCGCAGCCCGAAGGAGATGGTCACCGCGTCGAAGGAGTCGTCGGCGAACGGCAGCGCCATCGCGTCGGCCGCAACCATCGGCACGTCGCGGAACCGGCCCGCGCTGAGCATGCCCTTGGAGAAGTCGGCTGCGAGGCACCACGCGCCGGATTTCTGCAATTCCAGGGTGGATACACCGGTGCCCGCCGCGAGGTCGAGCAGCCGCTCGCCCGGCCGTGCCGCCAGCGCCTTGCGGGTCGCCCAGCGCCAATAGCGATCCTGTCCGGCGGAGATCACCGTGTTGGTCAGGTCGTAGCGCCGGGCGACGCCATCGAACATCGCCGCGACTTCGCGCGGCTGCTTGTCCAACGAGGCCCGGTTCGATTGCGTTTTCGGCACGGGAAGACCCTAACTCGCGGTCTGTTACGAACCGAGCGCGGCGCGTGGATACCTCCGTCACGCTTCGGCCGGGTTCATGCCGTATGCGGCAACCGAATCCGCGCGCCGGTCACTTCCGTGTAGTGGCCCATCAACTCGGTGCAGATGGCGGGCCAAGTCCGCGACAGCACCGACTTCCGCGCCGCCCCGGCGAACCGGGTCCGCAGCTCCGGATCGTGCAGCGCCCCGACAGCGCTGGGCAGCAACTCGCCGAACCGGTCCACCGGAAGCAGATAGCCGTTGCGGCAGTGGGCGATCAGGTCGCGGGGACCGCCCGCGTCGGGACCGATCACCGGGACACCGGAGGCCAGCGCCTCCTGCACGCCCTGGCAGAACGTCTCGTGTTCGCCCGCGTGCACCATGACGTCCAGACTGGCGTACGCCCGCGCCAGCTCGCCGCCGCCGAGTTCGCCGGTGAACACCGCGGTCGGCATCAGCCGGGCCAGCCGCTGACGCTCCGGCCCGTCGCCGACGATCACCAGCTGGATGTCCGGGTCGGCGGCCAGCACCGCGAGCCGCTCGACGTGCTTCTCCGGCGCGAGTCGCCCCACGAAGCCCACCAGCAGGCGGTCCCGGCCCGCGAGCCAGGCGTCCCGTAGTTCGGCGGAGCGGGCGCTCGGCGTGAACCGCGCGATGTCGACGCCGCGCCCCCACCGGTGCACGCGCGGGATGCCGTGCCTGGCCAGGTCCTCGGCGGCGGCCCGGGACGGGGCGAGCGTGCGGGTGGCGCCCTCGTGGATGCGCCGGGTCCAGCCCCAGGCGGCACGGCTCGCCAGCCCGAGCCCGTAACTCTTGGCGAAGCCGGCCACGTCGGTCTGATACACCGCGACAGTGGGCAGATCCAGCCGCAATGCCGCGCCGAGGCCGCCGGCGCCGAGCAGGAACGGAGAGGCCAGGTGAACCACCTCGGCGTCGAAGTCCTCGATGGCCGAGACGATGCCCGGCTGGGGCAGCCCGACCGGCAGCGAACTGACCTTCGGGACCATGACCGCGGGTACCCGGTGGACCGGGAAACGCTCGTAGTGGCGCGGTGCGGCGGGCTGTCCGCGGGGGGTGTCCGGCGCGATGATCAGCGCTTCGTGCCCGTTCCGGTCCAGGTGGTCGAGCACCCGCAGCACCGAGTTGACGACACCGTTCATGCTCGGCAGGAACGACTCCGCGACGATCGCTACACGCACGCTCCCAGCGTGACCGCTACACCGCGCCACGCCGCCACGCCGAAGTGAAGCGCACGGAAAGATCCGGCGAACTATCGGAACCCCGACCGCTTTCCCGGTGACGCGGATCTCAGGCCTGCGGGGCGGGCCTGACCACCGGCGCGGGACCGCGCCTACCCGCGCGGAAAAGCAACCACAGCGCGGGCAGCGCGAGCAGCCACACCACGACGATGACCGACAACGCGGGCGGAACGGCGACGCGCACGTCACGGCCCTCCACCCGCACCAGGTCCGGGTCGCTGCGGCGGTACTCCACACGAATCCGCTCGCCCGCGGTCAAGTTGGTCGGATAGAGCACGCCGACCTTCGGATTGTGTGTCTCGCCGTCCGGTGTGACGTACATGACCGCCGAGCGCAGCCGTCCCGCCGAGAGCACCTCGGCCGTGGTGCTGCCCTTGTCCGAGCTGATCAGATAATCGTTGCGCCACGCGGCCAGCACCAGCAGCCCGACGAGCACGCTCACCGCCGTCGCGGCGATCAACACGCCGATCCTGGCCCGTCGCAGGCGGATCGGCCGCCTGGTGAACTGGCTGGTTTCCGACACCGCCACAGGCTACCGATCGGCTCGGCTACGGTGGCGGCCATGTCCCGAAAATTCAGCTTCACCGTGCCGTACACAGTCCCGGTCGAAGATCTCCACCGGGCACTCATCACCGACGACGTCTGGCGGTCCCGCTTCGCCGAGGCGGAGACGGCGACAGTCGACCTGTCGCATCCCGACGGCGCGGGCACCATTCGCATCCATATGACCGAGAAGGCTCCCGAGGACAAGGTGCCAGCGCTGGTCCGCAAGGTGCTCAGGAGCGAACTCACCTTCTCCCGCACCGACAACTGGCAGCCGCTGGTCGGCGAGGTCGCCAAAGGCACCTTCGAGGTCTCCACCGGCGGCATCAACACCGCGATGTCGGGGTCCTACGAGATCCGTTCTACCGCGGAAGGTTCCGAGATCGAGGTCGTCGGCACCGTGCGGGTGAAGGTTCTCGTGGTCGGCGGCGCGATCGAGCCACTCGCCGAGCAGTTGCTCCACCGAGTGCTGAAGGGCGAGCGCAAAAGCATCGAGGACTGGCTGTCCGCCGAGTCGACCGCGTGAGCGCGCGCGTTGCCCCAGCGCGCCGGGGCAACGCCGTCGCGGCCTAGGCGAAGTCCTGCGGCGAGAACTCCTTCGGCTCCACCAGGACCAGCCAGTTTCCCGAATTGTCCCGGATGATCGCCTCGGTTCCGTAGGGCCGTTCGGCGGGCGGCTGCACGAACTCCACCCCTTTGGCGGTGAGTTCCTCGAAGGTCTTCTGGCAGTTCTCGGTCCGCAGGCCGAGCGAGCCGTGCGTGCCGTTGGCCAGCGCCCGCCGGACGGCGTCGGCGTAGTTCTCGTCCAGCGGCGGGCCGGGAAGCATCAGCGTGATCTCCAGCTCGGGGTGCGCGGGATGCGCGACGGTGACCCAGCGGAAACCGTTGTCGCCCATCGTGACATCGCTGGTCTCGACGAAGCCGAGCTTGTCGACGTACCACTCTTTCGCGGCGGTTTGGTCCGTCACGTACACCGTCACCAGGGAAACGTTCGTAATCGTCGTCATGCGGTCCACGCTATGGCGGGCGCGGGGCCACCGGCTTCTCCGAAATTGCGCCGTTCGGTCAGCATGGCGGCTCGCGGTCGGAGAGCCCGTGCATGAAAACGAAACAGCCGGGGATACGCGGAGCGCCGTCGGCGAACTTCGCCTGGTATTCCGACGGCGTGACCCCGACCAACTGCCGGAACTTGCTGCTGAACGAGCCGAGGCTGCTGTAGCCGACCAGCATGCACACCTCGGTGACCGTCAGATTGGTCGAGCGCAGCAGGTCCTGGGCGCGTTCGATGCGCCGCTCGGCCAGGTACACGGCGGGGGTGCGGCCGTAGACCGCGGCGAACGCGCGCAGGAAGTGGTATTTCGACACCCCGGCGGCCGCCGCCAGTTCCTCCAGATGCAGCGGGTCGGCGTAATGGCGGTCCGCGAGGTCCCTGGCCCGGCGCAGATGCGGGAGCAGATACAGCGCGGGCAAGCCGCGCGCTCGTTGTCCGCCCATCGGGCCGCCCTCGTCCCTAAGCGAACGGCGGACGCTCGTCGAAGCGCAGCGATGCCCGGCCCGCCATCCGCCACGCCCGCGCGGTCAGGTCGACGTCCTCGTCGGTCACCAGATTGCCCATCACCCGGACCGCGGTGCGCTGCAAGTACTTCGACCGCATCACCGGAGGACCGCCCAGCGGCACCATGCGCGGGTGCGTGGCCAGGCCCGCGATCCGCCGGGCGACCGAGAACGTGCGTCCGTAGCGGGCGCGCAGGGTCTGCGGCCAGATCGCGGTGAAGTCGGGCTCGTCCAGCAGGCCGGCCAGCATGTGGCCGCCCTCCAAGCCGTAATCGATGCCTTCGCCGTTCAGCGGGTTCACACACCCCGCCGCGTCGCCGATCAGCACCCAGTTGCGCCCCGCGACGTTCGAGACCGCCCCGCCCATCGGCAGCAGGGCCGAGGCGACCGCGCGCAGCGAGCCCTCGAATTGCCATTCCTCGGTGCGCAGCGCGGTGTAGTGCGCCAAGAGCGGCTTCAACGCGATGTGCGAGGGACGACGCTCCGTGGCCAGCGACCCCACACCGATGTTCACCTCGCCATTGCCGAGCGGGAACACCCAGCCGTAGCCGGGAACCAGTTCGCCGGAGGCGTCGCGCAACTCCAGATGCGAGGTGATCCACTGGTCGTCGCTGCGGCCGGACTTGATGTAGGCCCGCGCGGCGGTGCCGTAGGCGTACTGCCGATGCCAGACGCGGCCGAGCAGCCGCCCGATCGGCGAACGCACCCCGTCGGCGACCACCAGCGTCCGGCAGGCGATGGTGCGCGTGCCGCCCGCCGTACGCACCGTCACACCCGTGACCCGGTCACCCTCCCGGGTGACATCCATTACCTTCGTCCCGTCCACCATGCGCGCGCCCGACTTCACCGCCGTCTCGCGCAACTTGTCGTCGAGTTCGGTTCGGGGAACCGCGCTTCCGTACGTGGGGAAGGAACCGCCCGGCCAGTTCAGCAGCGCTTCGCGGCCGAAGCCGGTCATCCGGAGGCCGTGGTTGACGACGTGCGCGCGCACCCACTCGCCGAGCCCCAGCTGCTCCAATTCGGCGGTCGCACGCGGGGTGAGCCCGTCACCGCAGGTCTTGTCCCTGGGAAAAACGGCGGAATCGACGAGCACTACGTCGCGTCCGGCCCGCGCCGCCCAGGCCGCCGACGCCGATCCGGCCGGGCCCGCGCCGACGACCAGCACCTCGGCCCGGCTGGGCAACGCGTCCTCGTCGGGCGCGGGACTCGCTTCCGGTGAACCCATGCGGTCCATACTCGCAGGGCCGTCTCGCCGATGTCGACGGCGGTCGCGCTCGCGTCGTGGACGGTCACCATCGAGGCGGTGCGGCAGTGGACGATCCGCCACAGAGTGACGGTGTTCATGGGCCATCCGGCGGGGACACGCTAGGTTCTCTACCGTGGGGTCGGACGCATCGCTGGGAGAAGGAATGAGCACATCGGCCATGAGCGAGCGCAGCGAGCGAATCATGGACACGGCGCACGGCGGGCACAGCGAAGCCGGGAGCGACGCGGGCACGGTCGTGGCCGGGGTCGATCTCGGTGACGTCGGGCTGGCCGACACCGTGCGCAACGGCTTGGCGGACGTGGAGAGACTCCTCGTCGACGAGCTGTCCGACGGCGCGGAATTCCTCCAGGAGGCGGCGCTGCACCTGGCCAAGGCCGGCGGCAAGCGATTCCGTCCGCTCTTCACCATCCTCACCGGACAGCTCGGCCCGCGCCCCGCCGATCCCGCTCTGGTCACCGCGGGCACCGTCGTCGAACTCGTGCACCTGGCGACGCTGTACCACGACGACGTGATGGACGAGGCCCCGATGCGCCGCGGCGCGCCGAGCGTCAACTCGCGGTGGGGGAACAACATCGCGATCCTCGCGGGCGACTACTTGTTCGCGCACGCGTCCCGGCTCACCTCCACCCTCGGTCCCGACGCGGTGCGCATCATCGCCGAGACCTTCGCCGAACTCGTCACCGGTCAGATGCGCGAGACCATGGGCGCCCGCGAATCCCAGGACCCCGTCGAGCACTATCTGCGCGTGGTGTGGGAGAAGACCGGTTCGCTCATCGCCGCCGCAGGCCGCTTCGGCGGCACCTTCTCGGGTGCGGATGCCGAGCACGTCGAGCGACTGGCCCGCCTCGGCGACGCGGTCGGCACCGCCTTCCAGATCTCCGACGACATCATCGACATCTCCTCCGCCTCCGAGCAGTCCGGCAAGACCCCTGGCACCGACCTGCGTGAAGGTGTGCACACGCTGCCGGTGCTGTACGCGCTGCGCGAGGAGGGCGTCGACGGCGACCGGCTGCGCAAGCTGCTCGCGCGTCCGCTGGAGACCGACGACGAGGTGAAAGAGGCGCTCGACCTGCTCGCCGACTCCCGCGGCATGGCGCTGGCCAAGGAGAAGCTCCAGGGCTACGCCGACCTCGCCTACGCCGAGCTGTCCGCCCTGCCCGGCGGCCCCGCGAACGACGCGCTCGAGCGGCTGGTCCGCTACACCATCGAACGCGTGGGTTGAGTGGTCCGCCGCTCATGAGCCGGGGCGCATGTCGGCGAGGATTGATTTCCGCCGACTGATTTCGGCTGGGCGCGGATTCATCGGAACTTTGCCTGGAGCTTCTATCGTTTATCTGCTGTAAGGCGACTCGGTGAACGGGGGAGCGGCAAGGGAGACGTATGCACGGGCACGGGTTTGCGAACGGGCTGAAGACCTTCGGGCTGATGGTGGGCCTGTCGGCCCTGATCGTGTTCATCGGCGCGCTGTTCCGCAACCCGACGATCCTCGTCGTCGCGATCCTGCTCGCGGTGGGCATGAACGCCTACGCGTACTTCAACAGCGACAAGATCGCGTTGCGGGCCATGCACGCGCAGCCGGTCAGCGAGCTGGAGGCGCCGGTCATGTACCGGATCGTGCGCGAACTGGCCACCATCGCGCGCCAGCCGATGCCGCGGCTGTACATCAGCCCCACGAACGCGCCCAACGCCTTCGCCACCGGACGCAATCCGCGCCATGCCGCGGTGTGCTGCACCAGCGGCATCCTGCAACTTCTCGACGAGCGGGAATTGCGGGCCGTGCTCGGCCACGAACTGTCGCACGTCTACAACCGCGACATCCTCATCTCCTCGATCGCGGGTGCGCTCGCCGCCGTCATCTCCGGCCTGGCCAACCTGGCCGTCTACGCGTCCATGTTCGGCGGCAACCGCAACGGCGAGGGGCCGAACGTGCTGGCCGTGCTGCTGGTGTCGTTGCTCGGCCCGATCGCGGCTACGCTGATCAAGCTGGCCGTCTCCCGCTCGCGCGAATTCCAGGCCGACCAATCCGGCGCCGAACTGACCGGCGACCCGCTGGCCCTCGCCTCCGCACTGCGGAAGATCGAACGCGGCGTCCACACCGCCCCACTACCGCCCGAACCGAGGCTGGCGTCGCAGTCGCATCTGATGATCGCCAACCCGTTCCGTCCGGGTGAGCGGGTCGCCCGCTGGTTCACCACGCACCCGCCGATGAACGAGCGCATCGCCCGGCTGGAGGAGATGGCGGGCGGTCCCCGCCGGTACTGAGCCCGGCGGCCTCAGTCGTCCGAGGCCAGTTGGTCTTCGTAAGCGCGGAACGTATCGACGAACAACTTCCGCTGGTCCGCCGTGAGCGGCTCGAGCACCGTACGCCAGGCGCGAGCGCTGCGTCCCAGCCATTTGTGCACGGATCGCTCGTGCGCCGATGCGATGGCGACGATGGTGCGTCTGCGGTCGTCCGGGTCGGTGCCGCGTTCGAGCACACCCTGCTTGCTGAGTTCGCCGACCATGAGACTCACCGTCGTCGGCGCCACCTCCAGCCGGGCGGCCAGATCCGTCACCGTGGTCGGGCCGTCGAACACCAGGTTGGCCAGCAACGACAGGTGCCGCGGCGCCAGCGAGAAGGATTCCAGCTCCGGGGGAACGCCCAACTTCTTGGCCCGTCCGACCACGCGCGGCATGAGCAGCAACAACGTGCGGATGCCCTCGTCCACGCCGAGTCCGGCCCGCTCCTCGGTCGACATGCAGTCCCCTCCAGCACCCTCGTGGACACGCTGAACGCGACCGACCCGGCCGCGCTGCGGACCCGGCGCTCAGCGGTAGTTGACGAACTGCAGCGCGATCCCGAAATCCTCGCCCTTCAGCAGGGCGATGACGGCCTGCAGATCGTCGCGCTTCTTGCTGCTCACGCGCAGCTCGTCGCCCTGGATCTGCGCCTTCACGCCCTTGGGGCCCTCGTCCCTGATCTTCTTGGAGATCTTCTTCGCGTGCTCGGAGTCGATGCCCTGCACCAGCGAACCGGTGATCTTGTAGACCTTGCCGGAGGAGACCGGCTCACCCGCGTCGAACGCCTTCAGCGAGATGTCGCGGCGGATCAGCTTCTCCTTGAACACCTCCAGCGCGGCCTTGACGCGCTCCTCCGCCTCCGCGGTGAGGACGATCTTGTCCTCGCCGGACCATTCGATCGACGCGCCGGTGCCGCGGAAGTCGTAGCGGGTGTTGAGCTCCTTCTCCGCCTGATGCAGGGCGTTGTCGACCTCCTGCCGGTCGACCTTGCTCACAACATCGAAAGACGAATCAGCCACGCTGCGCTCCTGTTCTGATGGTCCGACGGGTGAGTTGAACCGGACGCTTCCAGCCCCCGTCAGTTCTACCCGGAGACCCGAGGGTAGTCGCGTCGCGCGGCCGATAGCCAGCCGGTTTGCATTCAGGGTGCGGGTTCGATGTATTCTGCTCAGCGCGCGAAACAATGCGCGAAAGGCAGGTTGCCCGAGCGGCCAATGGGAGCAGACTGTAAATCTGTCGGTGAAAGCCTACGTAGGTTCGAATCCTACACCTGCCACTCCGCTCACTAGGCGAGCCCTGTACGCAGAAAGCGCGTACAGGGCTCGCTTCGTAATGTCTTGTGGGGGTGCAACCCCCACGCCCCGGGGGGGGGGGGGGGGGCCCCCCCCCCCCCCCCCCCCCCCGGGGGGGGGGGGGGGCGCGGGGGGCGGGGTGGGGGGGGGGGGGGGGTGGGGGGGGGGGGGGGGTGGGGTGGGGGGGGGCGGGGGGGGGGGGGCGGGCCCC
>NZ_JBIUCG010000048.1:0-13718 GCF_044548645.1 Nocardia sp. NPDC051929
GCGACGATCCATATCGCTGCGATCAATCAGTGGCTGCGACACGGGTGAGGACGGGGCCCAACAGCCCGCCCTCCCCACTTCGAAACACTCCCTAGTCGCCGAGCCCGTCGGCGAGGGTGCGCAGCAGCGGTCCGTACTGCTGATGGGCCAGCGCCGAGGCGAATTGCGCCACCAAATAGTCGGCCGGGTTGCCGGTGTCGTACCACCGGCCGCGGATCACCTGGCCGAAGACCGGACTGTTCGCCGCGTGCACGTTGATCGCGTCGGTGAGGTACACCTCGCCGGTGCGGTGTTCGTACCACTCTTCGGTCTGCCTGCGCAGCTCGTCGATGATGCCGGGGGTGACGACATAGCCGCCGATCGCGGCGAAGGACGACGGCGCGTCCTTCGGCTTCGGCTTCTCGCGCAGGCCGGTGATGCGCAGCAGGCCGTTGCCGTGGTCGTCGGCGACCACCGGCACGCCGTAGCGCTGCGACTCGGCGGGATCCATCGGCATCAGCGCGAGGACGGGGGCTCCGGTGGCCTCGTAGGCGTCGATGAGCTGCTGAGCTCGGGGCACCTCGGCGACGAACACGTCGTCCGGCCACAGCACCAGCATGGGCTCGTCGCCGAGGTTGCGGGCGGCGTTGAGCACCGGGGTGCCGTTGCCGTACGGCCCGTGCTGGTCGAGGTAGGTGATGTGGCCGAGCCGGGACAGCTCGCCGACCTCCTCGACGGCATCGGCGAACGCGGTCTTGCCGTCCGCGCGCAGCTGGGCGACCAGCGCGGGATTGGGTCGGAAATGGTCCTGGATCAGTGATTTTCCGCTGCTGACCACGATGGTGATGTCGGTGATGCCCGAAGCGACCAGCTCGCGGACCGTGTGCTCGATCACCGGCTTGTCGCCGACCGGCAGCATCTCCTTGGGGATGGCCTTGGTCAGCGGAAGCAGCCGGGAGCCGATACCGGCGGCCGGGATGACGGCCTTGCGGATATTCATGGGTCCGATCATCACATATCGGACCGTGGGTCAGGCCCCGTCCCCACGGCACGTCGGCGGTTATTTCGAGACCGCCCGGTACTTGTTCCGGCACGGAAAAGCGCAGATCAAAGCCGTCGCGACCGGGCCGGACGGTCCCCGGGGCGCGAGACGGAGGCGGCCCCGATACCGGCAGGTAACCGGCAGCTAGCGCACAGCCACCTGACAGCGTCACCGCCTGCTCCGCACTGTCGGTGGACGGGCGTACATTGCAGCCGTGCGTACCGAGAAGCCGAGCGTCGAGTGCCCGGTCGCGCCCTCGACCGGGGTCGGGACCACCCGCGCCGAAAGCTCGGTGGGTCGGCGGGCACCGGTGCTCGCCGACGCGGACAGCGCCGCTCGTCGCTGGGTTCTGCACATCGACATGGACGCGTTCTTCGCCTCGGTCGAGCAGCTGACCCGGCCGACGCTGCGGGGCAGGCCGGTGCTGGTCGGCGGGACCGGCGGGCGCGGCGTCGTCGCCGGAGCCAGTTACGAGGCGCGCGTGTTCGGCGCCCGGTCGGCGATGCCGATGCATCAGGCGCGCCGGTTGGTCGGCGTCACGGCGGTGGTGGTGCCGCCGCGCGGCGCCGTCTACGGCGTGGTCAGCGGGCAGGTCTTCGACGCGTTGCGCAGCCGGATCCCGGTGCTGGAGACGCTGTCGTTCGACGAGGCGTTCGGCGAACCGGCCGAGCTGGCCGGCGCGACGGTCGCCCAGGTGCACGCGTTCTGCGCGGACTTGCGCGCGGTGGTGCGGGAACGGACCGGGTTGACCGCCTCGGTGGGCGCGGGCACCGGAAAGCAGCTGGCCAAGATCGCCTCCGGCTTGGCCAAACCCGATGGGATCCGGGTGATCTCGCCGGTCGAGCAGCCGCGACTGCTGGCAGGTCTGCCGGTGCGCAAGCTGTGGGGGATCGGCCCGGTCGCGGAGAGCCGGTTGCGCTCGTTGGGCATCGAGACCGTGGGCGCCTTCGCCGCGCTGCCGGAGTCGGAGGCGATGTCGATTCTCGGCGGCAGCGTCGGCGCCGCGCTGCACCGACTGGCGCGCGGCATCGATGACCGTCCGGTCGCCGAACGCACCGAGGCGAAGCAGATCAGCGCCGAGACAACCTACGAAACCGACATCGTCAGCCTGGAGCAACTGCGTCCGGCCATCGAGGACATGGCCGTCGCGGCGCACCGGCGCCTGACCGGTGACGGGCGCGCCGCGCGCACGGTGGTGCTCAAATTGAAGAAGTCGGATATGAGCATCGTCACCCGCTCCTACACCCTGCCCTACGCCACCGAGGATTTGGCCACTCTCGCCGCCGCCGCGCAGCGTTCGGCGCTCGATCCGCGGGAGCTGGGCCCGATCCGCCTCGTCGGCGTCGGCTACGGCGGCCTGTCGACCGTCCGTCAGGAATCGCTGTTCCCCGAACTGGATCGCGGCCCGGTCCCCGAGATCGCCGCGGTCGAAACGGAATCCGAACCGGCGCACGCCCCCGAACTCGGCGATGCCGCGCACACCGCGCCGGTCCTACCGGTCGCCCTCTGGCGTCCCGGCATGGACGTATCGCATCCCGAGCACGGTCACGGCTGGGTGCAGGGCGCCGGGCTCGGCGTGGTGACCGTCCGCTTCGAAACCCGTTCCACCGGTCCGGGTCCCGCGCGCACCTTCGCCGCCGACGATGCCGCCCTCACCCGTGCCGATCCGCTGGGCAGTCTGCTCTGACGGCCGGGGCCCGAGGCTCGACATCGCCGGGCCGGACGCGTACGTTCGCTGCCGACGACCATCGCCGGTCCGATGTGGATCCGGGTGCCGCCACCCGGGGCCGGTAGCCTGGGACCTCGTGCAGCGCCGCCGGTTCGGGGGCGGCTGCCATGGTGGAACACGACACGGACCTCTCGAACGCAAAGGACGAGCAGTTGAAGCTTCGTAAGACTGGACGCATCGCGATCGCCGGACTGGCCATCGTCGCCGCGCTTGGCCTGACCGCCTGTGGTGGCGACGACAAGGACAGCAAGCCCGCCGCCAAGACGTCGACCAGCGCCAAGGCGTCGGCGACCGCGAGCGCGAACCTGCCGCCGGTCCCGACCCCCGCGGAGCTGAACACCGCCCTGGCCCGTGCGCTCGACCCGTCGGTGCCCGCCTCCGAGAAGCTGGACAACGTCCAGGGCGCCGAGGCCGATCCGACGCTGCCGGACCGCCTGTCGCAGGCCGCGGCCGGCGCCGACGTGAAGATCGTGGTCACCGACGTCACCTCCTTCGGCGACAGCGTGAACGCGAAGGCCAAGTTCATCCTCAACGGCCAGGAGAACATCGTCGACGTGCCGTTCGTCGCCGACAACGGCAAGTGGAAGATCCAGAAGACCTGGGCCTGCACCATGCTGACCAACCTCGGTCAGCAGTCGGCGGCCTGCAGCTGAGTTCACCCGACGGGCCGGTCGTCGCGCTTCGCGGCGCCCGGCCCGTCGTCGCGTGAAATGCTCTGCCGCATTTTGTAGTACGCGCAGGTCAGAGCATGCGCAGAATCGCGTACATCGAGGTGGCGTGCGCGTACAGTTCGCCGTCTTCGGCGCCGACCAGGCGGGCCTCGGCGCTGGCCGTGGTGGTGCCGACGTGGATCGCGGTGCCCTCGCAGCGCAGCGTGCGCGTGTCGCTGCGCACGGCACGATGGATGTCTATGCCGATCTTGACCGAGGTGGAGCGCGTGCCGCCGGCCAACTGCGTCAGTACCGCCGAGCCGAGGGCCGCTTCGAGCACCGTCGCCACGAAGCCGCCGTACACCCCGCCCGCCGGGTCGAGCAGTTGGTCACCCGGCTCGCCCTCGAAAACTACGGTCCCATCGCCGACCTGGGCCAGCCGGAAACCCAGCGCGCTCAGAATCGGTGCGCCCGGGAATCGTCCGTCGAGCGTTCCCTGCAAGATCTCCCGTCCGGTCATACCGAGCGGGTCGGGTGTCTTCTCAGCCGGCGGCCGCCCCGCGTCGGTGCGGGCGCGAAGGGGTCTGGGCGCGGTCATACATCGACGCTACGGAGAAGGCGAAGCCCGCAGAAGTGTCGGATCCGACACCTTCGCGACCAATTCCGACGAACTCGAGTCGCCGGAAAGCGGGAAGCTCACGGTGTGGACCGTGTTTCGCTCGCTTGGGAGCCGGATTCGCTGGTGACAGGGCGCGATGTGCGCCGCGCGCGACGGGTTCGTAGCAGGGCGTCGGTGGTGAATATCACCAGCGCCGCCCAGATGAGGGCGAACCCGGCCCAACGGGAGGCGGGCATCGGCTCGTGCGCGACCGCGACGCCCCAGGCCATCTGGAGTGCGGGGGTGAGGTATTGCAGCAGGCCCATGGTGGACAACGCGACGCGCTGGGCCGCGACGGCGAACAGCAGTAGCGGAACCAGGGTGACCGGTCCGGTGGCCACCATCAGGGCGGTATGCGCGGGGGCGGAGGCGAATTCGCTGTGCCCGGCGAGCGCGAGCGCGATCGCGAACGCCAGCGCGAAGGGTGCGGCGACGACGCCCTCGGCGGCGATGCCGCGCAGCGCGTCCAGCGGGATCACCTTCTTCACCAAGCCGTAGGTGGCGAAAGAGCAGGCCAGGGCCAAGGCGATGATCGGTGGTCTGCCGTAGTCGACCGTGAGCACGGCCACCGCGGCCGCGCCGAGCCCGAGGGCGGCCCATTGGGCGCCGGTCAGCCGCTCACGAAAGAGCACCACACCGAACGCGACGGTGACCAGAGGGTTGATGAAATACCCGAGCGCGCACTCCACGACGTGGCCCGAGGTGACCCCATAGACGTACACGCCCCAGTTGAGCGCGATCGCGGCGGAGGCCACGGCCGCCAGCCGCCAGACTCGGCCGTCGATGCCGCGCAGTTCGCGGATCCGGCCGCTGACGGCGAGCACCGCGAGCACGACCACCAGCGTCCAGACGATCCGCTGCGCCACCACTTCACCCGGACTGGCGAACGCCAGCAGCCCGAAGAACGCGGGGAAAAGTCCCCACAAGAAGTACGCGCTCGCTCCGAACGCTACACCGGGGATGGACCTGCTTCGCCGCACGATGACGAACGTAGTTGTCCCGTAGCCTTGCGGTCATGTCGATTACCGTGCAGGCATCGGGCGCGACCGGGCTCACCGCGACCGAGGTCGAGCAACGTCGTCACGACGGACTGACCAACGACGTCCCGGATCGCGCGAGCCGATCGGTTCGCGACATCGTGCGCGCGAACGTCTTCACCAGGATCAACGCCATCCTCGGCGTCCTGTTCGTGCTGGTGCTGGCCACCGGATCGATCATCGACGGCATGTTCGGCCTGCTGATCGTCGCCAACAGCGCGGTCGGCATCATCCAGGAGATCCGCGCCAAGCGCACCCTGGACCAGCTGGCCATCGTCAGCCAGGCCAAGCCGACCGTCCGCCGGGACGGCAGGGCCGTCGAGATCGCGCCGCGCGAGGTGGTGCTCGACGACGTGATCGAGCTCGGTCCCGGCGACCAGATCGTGGTGGACGGCACGGTAGAGGAGTCCGCGCAGCTCGAGGTGGACGAGTCGTTGCTCACCGGCGAGGCGGACTCGATCGAGAAGGCGGTCGGCGCCACGGTGATGTCGGGTAGTTATGTGGTGTCCGGGTCCGGCGCCTACCACGCCACCAAGGTCGGCCGGGACGCCTACGCGGCGCGGCTGGCCGAGGAGGCGAGCAAGTTCACGCTGGTGCACTCCGAACTGCGCAGCGGTATCGACAAGATCCTGAAGTTCATCACCTACCTGCTGATTCCCGCCGGACTGCTGAGCATCTACAACCAGCTGGTCTCCAGCAAGGAGTCGTGGCGGCCCGCGCTCACCGGCATGGTGGCCGCGCTGGTGCCGATGGTGCCCGAGGGGCTGGTGCTGATGACGTCGATCGCGTTCGCGGTCGGCGTGGTGCGGCTGGGCAGGCGCCAGTGCCTGGTGCAGGAGTTGCCCGCGATCGAGGGGCTGGCCCGCGTCGACGTGGTCTGCGCGGACAAGACCGGCACGCTGACCGAGAACGGCATGCGGCTGTCGGACCTGAAGACGCTGGACACCTTCGACGACACCGAGGTACGCACCGCGCTGGCCGCGCTCGCGGCCGACGACCCGCGCCCGAACGCGAGCGTGCAGGCGATCGCCGAGGCTCTGCCGGACGGTCCCGGCTGGCAGCGCACCGCCGTCGCGCCGTTCTCCTCCGCCAAGAAGTGGAGCGGTTGCTCCTACGGCGAGCACGGCGACTGGCTGCTCGGCGCGCCGGACGTGCTGCTCGACCCGGGATCCGCGGACGCGCGGGTCGCGGAGGAACTCGGCGCATCCGGCCTACGCGTGCTGTTGCTGGCGCGCGGCGACCGTCCGGTGGACGCCGCGGACGCCCCGGGGGGCGTGCGGCCCGCCGCCTTGGTCGTGCTGGAGCAGAAGGTCCGGCCCGATGCGCGCGACACACTCGATTACTTCGCCAGCCAGAGCGTCTCGATCAAGGTCATCTCCGGCGACAACGCGGTGTCGGTCGGCGCGGTGGCCTCCTCGCTCGATCTGCCGGGCGGTGACCACCCGATCGACGCGCGGGAGTTGCCGGAGGACGGCGACGAATTGGCCGCCATGCTGGACGGCAACACCACCTTCGGCCGGGTACGTCCGGATCAGAAGCGCGCCATGGTGTCGGCGTTGCAGTCGCGCGGGCACACGGTGGCCATGACCGGCGACGGTGTGAACGACGTGCTCGCCTTGAAGGATTCGGACATCGGCGTGGCGATGGGCTCGGGCAGTCCGGCGACCAGGGCGGTGGCGCAGATCGTGCTGCTGGACAACAAGTTCGCCACGCTGCCGTACGTGGTCGGCGAGGGACGCCGGGTGATCGGCAACATCGAGCGGGTCTCGAATCTGTTCCTCACCAAGACCGTGTATTCCGTGCTGCTCGCCTTCCTGGTCGGCATGGCCGGCATCGGCTCGCAGATCTTCGACTACGAGCCCATCGGCTACCCGTTCCTGCCGCGCCACGTCACGATCGCGGCCTGGTTCACCATCGGCATTCCGGCGTTCATCCTTTCGCTCGCGCCCAACAACGAGCGTGCCCGCACGGGTTTCGTGGGGCGCGTCATGCGGTTGGCCATCCCCTCGGGCGTGGTGATCGGCGCGGCCACCTTCGTCTCGTACCTGATCGCCTACGCCGGGCCGCACGCCACCGAGGAGCAGAAGGTGCAGGCGGGCACCACGGCGCTCATCACATTGATCATGATCGCGGTGTGGGTGCTCGCCATCGTCGCGCGGCCGTACGTGTGGTGGAAGGTGATGCTGATCGCGGTGTCGGTGGCGGCGTACGTGTTCCTGTTCACCGTTCCGTTCACCCGCGAGTTCTTCAAACTCGACCCCTCCAACCTCGCGCTCACCGGTGCGGCGGTGGTCTGCGGCGTGGTCGGGATCGTGCTCGTCGAGGCGGCCTGGTGGGTGAGCGCGGCGCTGCGCGGCGAGAAGCCGCAACTGCTGCCCAGCTCGCCCGGCGGAGCCGACTGACAGACTGGACGCCTGACTCGCCGCGCCACGAGAAGCCTTGTGCGAAGCGGCCATTCAGACTTGGAGTACCTTCTGGAGATTATGGAGGTACTGCTGCACCAGATCGACGCGTTCGCCGACGCACCGTTCTCGGGCAACCCGGCCGCGGTGATGCCGCTCCCGTCGTGGCTGCCGGATGCGTTGCTGCAACAGCTGGCCGAGGAGAACAACCTCGCCGAGACCGCGTTCTATACCTCACGGTTACCTCCAGAGGCGGGCGTGCCGCCGGGTGAGTGGCCCGCCTTCCACCTCCGGTGGTTCACCCCGAGGGTGGAGGTCGCGCTCTGCGGGCACGCCACTCTCGCCAGCGCCGCGCAGATCCTGGCCGACATGCACCCCGGTGAGGACCGGGTGAGCTTCTACACGCGCAGCGGCTGGCTGCACGTCGACCGCACCGACGACGACGAGTTCGTCCTCGATCTGCCTGCCGTGCCGAGCATTCCGGTGCAGCCCGATCCGGCGCTCGTCGCGGCGCTCGGTGTGCGTCCGGTGGGCGCGTATTCCGGCACCGACGAGGTGATCGTCGTGGCGACCGAACAGGAGGTGCGCGATGCCGCGCCCGTGCTGGCGGCGTTCCCCGCGCTGCCGCGCGCCGCGATCGTCACCGCGCCCGGCGATTCGGTCGACTTCGTCTCCCGGGTCTTCGCCCCGGCCGTGGGCGTCCCGGAGGACCCGGTGACCGGGTCCGCGCACGCGCAGCTGGTTCCGCTGTGGAGCGAGCGGCTCGGCCGCACCGAACTGCACGCCAGGCAGCTGTCCCGCCGCGGCGGAAGCTTGCGCTGCGAACTGACCGGCGACCGCGTGCTGTTGTTCGGACGGTGCCGCCGCTACCTCGACGGCGTCGTCACCCTGCCGGACTAGCTCCGGCCGCTCACGGCTCCGGAACCGGTCCGTCGTCGGGGCCGGGCGCGACGACGTCGCGGTAGTCGGGCAGCAGCGGGGCCACCGCGAAGCTTCCCGCCACCGCGTCGGCGGGCAAAGCCTGGACCGCGCGGACATCGTTGTGCCCGGACAGGTTTCGCAGTCGCGCCGGGGTGTCACGCACGACGAGCCCGACGACACAGCCGCAGCCGCTCCGCAGTCGTGCGGCCGAGAACGCGACCACGCGGGCGGAGCGGTCATCGACGGGGCGGGGAAGCAGCCAGGCCGCGTACGACGCCGAATCCGCCGCCGCCTGAACGCCTTCCGGTACCGGCACGGCCACCAGCGGCGTCTGCACGCCGGGCGCGGGCACCCGGTAGAGCACCTGCGCGATCCGCAATCCGCCGCTGTGCTGCGGAATCTCGCCGGGCACCAAGGGTTCGGCGAACGACACCAGCGCCCAGCGCGGTTCGTCGCCGCCCGTGTCCAGCGAGTCACGAGACCGGGCGAGGTAGTCCGCGACCTGCTCACCCTGGTCGGGCCCGAGCCGGTCGGTGGACACCGGGGCGCGGTACGGCGGTTGCAGCGCGCCGAGCGCGAAGACGAGTGCGATCAGCGCGACGGCCGCCGCGCCGAGCAAGATCCCGCGCCAGGGCGGCACCCGGCGGTCAGGCATCGCGCAGGACGTCCAGCGCGTGCTTCAGGTCGTCCGGGTATTCGCTGGTGATCTCCAGGTAGCGGCCGTCGGCGGGGTGCTGGAACCCCAGCGACCGAGCGTGCAGCCACTGCCGTTGCAGCCCGAGCCGCTCGGCCAGCCGCGGGTCGGCGCCGTAGGTGAGATCACCGCAGCACGGGTGGCGGATCGCGGAGAAATGCACGCGGATCTGATGGGTGCGGCCGGTCTCCAGGTGGATGTCGAGGAGGCTGGCCGAATGGAACGCCTCGACCGTGTCGTAGTGCGTGACGCTGGGACGGCCGTCTGCGGTGACGGCGAACTTCCAGTCGTTGCCGCGGGCCCGCCCGATCGGGGCGTCGATGGTGCCGCTGCTGGGGTCCGGATGCCCCTGCACCAAGGCGTGATACCGCTTGTCGACGGTGCGCTGCTTGAACGCGCGCTTGAGCACCGTGTACGCGTGCTCGGACTGTGCGACCACCATCACGCCGGAGGTGCCGACGTCCAGGCGGTGCACGATGCCCTGCCGCTCGTGGGCGCCGGAGGTGGAGATGCGGTATCCGGCGGCGGCGAGTCCGCCGACGACGGTCGGGCCGCTCCAGCCGACGCCGGTGTGCGCGGCCACGCCGACCGGCTTGTCGACCGCGACGATGTCGTCGTCGGCGTAGAGGATCTTCATGCCTTCCACCGGTTCGGCCTCGATGGTCAGCTCCCGCTTCGGCTCCGGGAAGATCACCTCCAGCCAGGCTCCCGCGGTGAGCCGGTCGGATTTGCCCGCGGCGACGCCGTCGAGCTGCACCGAACCCTCCTCGGCCAGCGTGGCCACCGCGGTGCGGGACAGGCCGAGCAGACGGGACAGGCCCGCGTCGACGCGCATGCCGTCGAGCCCGTCGGGGACGGGCATGGTCCTGGTCTCCCTCATGCCGCGCTGCCCTCGCTCGCGCCCGTCTTGCCGTGGCCCACCCGGGTGCCGTTCGGTTCGAAGCCGAACACGGTGAGCACGACCAGCAGGATCGCGCCGCACACGATGGCCGAGTCCGCGACGTTGAACACCGGCCACCAGCCGATCGCGACGAAATCCACCACGTGCCCCTGCAGCGGGCCGGGCGCGCGGAACAGCCGGTCGCCCAGATTGCCGACCGCGCCGCCGAGCACCATGCCCAGTCCGATCGCCCACCACAGCGAACGCATGGTGCGGCCGATGCGCACCACGCCGATGACGACGGCGGCGGCGACCAGGGTCAGCAGCCAGGTCATGCCGGTGGCCATGGAGAACGCCGCGCCGGGATTGCGCACCAGGCTCAGGCGCGCGAAGTCGCCGATGATCGGTACCGGATCGCCCGGCGTCAGCTTCGCCACCGCGAGGGTCTTGGTGAGCAGATCCAGGCCGAGCACGACCGCGGCGAGGACGAGTAGCGTACGCAGCCGCTGCGGCGGAGCCGGCTCGGTCGTCGGGTCGGCGGTGTTCGCTGGGTTTTCCTCGGGCGGCCGGTCGTCACTCACACCGACCATCATCTCTCGAGCGGAATCGAGTCCGGTGCGCGCGTCCGATTGCCCCGGCCCGCGCCCGCGGCGTTCGCGTGCCACGCCGATCGGTTCGCGGTCGAATGTCCCAGCTGACACTCAGGAATCGGTCGTACCCTGTTGCTCGTGACGGTGTTGTCTTCCCCCCGCCTGGCCCGAAGCGCGAGCCTAGCCCGGAGCGCGCGCTCGGGTGTGCTGCTCATGGTGCTCGCGCTCGGGCTCTCGGCATTCGGGGTCGGTTGCGGCGACGGCGCCGAGTCGAGCGGTGAGGCCGACGGAACGGAGCCGCTCGGCATCGGCAAGGAAGTGACCGTGCCGATTCCGGCCGCGGTGACCACGGTCGAATCGGCCGGTGCGGAGCCCCGATCGATGCTGCGGCCGGAGTATCCGGCGGGCACCGTGCAGCGGGTCACGCTGTACACCGCCCATCACATCCAGCAGCAGATCGATGGGCAGCCCAAGCCCGACTTCTCCACCCCGGCGCTGACCATTCCCATGACCGCGGAGACCACCGTGGAGGGCATCGATCTCACCCTTGGCTCGGTCACCTCGCCCGATCCCACGCTGGCCAAAGCGCTCACCAAGATCGGCGGCTCGCACGCGGGCTTCGACCTCAGCGATCTGGGCGCGATCACCGCACTGCGGCTCGAGCCGGCGCCCGACGCGTCCAACACCGCGCGCGCCGCGCTGGAGCAGGCGTTCTACCAGGCCGTCTACCGTTCGATCGCGTTTCCCGACCAGCCCGTCGGCGAGGGCGCGGTCTGGACGGTGCGCCAGGAGGTCAGCGGCGGCGTCCTGCTCGACCAGGTGACCACCGCGACGCTGAGCAAACGCGACGGTGACCGGCTCACCATCGAGCTGCACGTCACCCAGAAGCCGAAGTCGCCGGTGTGGAACCTGCCGAACAACGCGGGCACGCTGGACATCGACGACTACGTCATGCAGGGAGCGGGCACCATCACGGTGGATCTCGGCTTGCCGCTGCCGGTGGCCGGGTCGATCACCGTCGGCGGGCACCAGGCCTACCGCGATCCGCACAGCGACAGCACGCTGCAGCAGGCGATCGAGACGCAGGTGTCGTGGACCGAATGATCCGTGCGTGCGGACTGCTGGCCGCGGTCGCGCCCCTCGTCGTCGCCACCGGATGCGGCTCGGGGGACCACGCCGCACCAGGACAGCCCGAGCTTCCCACGCTCGGACCCGTCGTGGCCGCGGCCCCGGTGACCACCGCCCCCGAGACCGATTCCACTCGGCTGCGCGGGCTGTTGCTCGCCGACAGCGATCTGCCCGCCGGTTTCACCGCGCTCGCGCCGCCCGCCGACACCGGCGGAGGCGCTACCGGCGCCTCGCCGACGAATCCGGCCGAATGCGTGAAAGTGCTCGCGCCGCTCGGTGCGCAACGCTCCGGCGCGCTAGCGCGGGCGTCCACGCAGTACACCGGGCCGAATTTCTCCAGCATCGATATAGACGCGGCCAGTTATCCACCGGACGCGGTCGCGGCCGCTTTCTCGGAAGTGCAGGAAATCCTGCGTCGCTGCGCGCACTATGCCGGGGCCGACGGCTCCGACATTTCGATGGACTACCGCGTCGGCGGGCTCGTCCAGCCGCCCGCGGGCGATGCCTCCGCGCCCTTCCAAGTGCGCACTACCAGTGACGACCTGACCCTCCGCTCGTCCGTCGCGATCGTTCAGGTGGGGAGCACGTTGGTGCAGGTCGCGGTGACCGCGCCGGAGGCGGTGGACCCGGGTGTGCTCAGCGCGCTGACCGCGGCCCAGGTGCGCAGGCTGCAGGGCGTCGCCGGACCGTGATTTCCTGCGATCCGGCCGAATCGCGCCTGTCGCCGGAATAGGCTCGGCATGATCCGACACAACGCCTCGACCGGAGGTTCCCCATGTCTGATGTCAAACCCGTTCCCGATGGATATCCGGTGGTGTCGCCCGGGCTCGCGGTCGACGGCGCCGCGGCGGCGATCGATTTCTACAAGAACATTTTCGGTGCGACCGAGCGTATGCGGATGCCCGGTCCGGACGGCAGAATCGCGCATTGTGAGCTGATGTTCGGCAATTCCGTCGTCATGCTCGGCGATTCGGCGCCCGATATGGACTTCCTCGACCCGAAGACGGTCGGCGGCACCCCCGTCAACCTGTATGTGTACGTCGAGGACGCCGACGCCGCTTTCGCCGCCGCGTTGTCCGCGGGAGCCAGGGAACTCACGCCCATGACCGATCAGTTCTACGGCGATCGCAGTGGCGCCTTCGAGGATCCGTGGGGACACCGATGGACGGTGGCCACCCACGTGGAGGATGTGCCGCCCGACGAGATGGACCGCCGGATGGCCGAGCGGTTCGGCGGTTCCTGATCCCGGCGGATCTGCTCATTCGGCGACGACCGAATCCCCGTTGACCCGGATGCCTTTCGGGGCGAGTGGTTTGCTCGCCGGGCCGTGGGCCACCGAACCGTCCAGCGCGAACTTGCTGCCGTGGCAGGCACAGTTGATGGTGCCGCCGGACACCGTCGCGACCTTGCATCCCGCGTGCGTGCACACCGAGGAGAGCCCGACGAAGGTGCCCGCGCTGGGCTGGGTCACCACGGTGTCGCCCACGATCACGCCGCCGCCGACGGGAATGTCGGCCGTCTTGGCGAGCGCGTTCGCGGGACTGTTCGCATCGACGGGCCGGTCTGCCTGCGCTGCGGTGGCGTCATGCGGCGCGGGAGCGTCGTCGCCCTTGCCATGGGCGGTGCAGGCGGTGACCGCCGCCGCGGCGGCGACGCCCGCACCGGCGACGACCACACTGCGGCGGGTGCGGAGTTGTTCGTGGAATGTCATGTCGGTCGGATCTCCCTCGAAGGCGCGGCCGGCCTTGCGCCGGTTTCCGCTTCGCCTTGTTCACGGAGATAGTGATCAGGCGGTTCAATCGACGATCCGATTCGATTCGTATGACAGAGCGGCGGACCCGGACCCCCTCATCTGTTTGTGGCCGGGTCCGCCGTTCTTTGTGGTTACCCGCGGGCGATCGATTCGAACACCTTCGGGTCGACGAGGGTGGAGGTGTCGCCGAGTTCGCGTCCTTCGGCGACGTCGCGCAGGAGTCGGCGCATGATTTTGCCGCTGCGGGTTTTGGGG
>NZ_JBIUCG010000049.1:0-12790 GCF_044548645.1 Nocardia sp. NPDC051929
TTCGCACCCATCAGGGCGCGGTTGGCGTCGTCGTGCTCGAGGAACGGGATCATCGCCGTCGCGACCGACACCATCTGGCGCGGCGAGACGTCCATGAAGTCGACCTCGCTAGCGGCGACGAGCTCGTTCTCCTCGTTGCCACGGCGGCACAGGACCCGATCCTCGAGGAAGCGGCCGTCCGCGCCGACCGGCGAGTTCGCCTGGGCGCGCACGTGGCGGTCCTCTTCGTCGGCGGTCAGGTAGACCACCTCGTCGGTGACCCGGCCGTCGACGACCTTGCGGTACGGGGTCTCGATGAAGCCGAACGGGTTGACCCGCGCGTACACCGACAGCGAACCGATCAGGCCGATGTTCGGGCCTTCCGGGGTCTCGATCGGGCACATGCGGCCGTAGTGCGACGGGTGGACGTCACGGACTTCCAGACCGGCGCGCTCACGGGACAGACCACCCGGGCCGAGCGCCGAGAGACGACGCTTGTGGGTCAGGCCCGACAGCGGGTTGTTCTGGTCCATGAACTGCGACAGCTGGGACGTTCCGAAGAACTCCTTGATCGCGGCGACGACCGGGCGGATGTTGATCAGGGTCTGCGGCGTGATCGCCTCGACGTCCTGAGTGGTCATCCGCTCGCGGACCACGCGCTCCATACGGGAGAGGCCGACCCGGATCTGATTCTGGATCAGCTCGCCGACGGTGCGCAGGCGGCGGTTGCCGAAGTGGTCGATGTCGTCCACTTCCACCGGGACCTCGACGCCGCCGGGGGCGGTCATGAGCTTGTCACCCGCGTGCAGGCGCACCAGGTACTCGATGGTGTTGACGATGTCTTCCTTCGTCAAGACCGAACCGACGACCTGCTCGCCCAGGTGGATGCCGAGCTTCTTGTTGACCTTGTACCGGCCAACGCGCGCCAAGTCGTAGCGCTTCTCCTTGAAGAACAGGTTCTCTAACAGGGTCTGCGCGGACTCCTTCGTCGGCGGCTCGCCCGGACGCAGCTTGCGGTAGATGTCCAGCAGCGCCTCGTCCTGACCGGCGGTGTTGTCCTTCTCCAGGGTCGACATCATGATCTCGGAGAAGCCGAAGCGCTCGACGATCTCCTCGGTGGTCCACCCCAGCGCCTTGAGCAGCACGGTGACCGGCTGGCGGCGTTTGCGGTCGATGCGCACACCCACGGTGTCGCGCTTGTCCACATCGAACTCCAGCCACGCGCCACGGCTCGGGATGACCCGCACACTGTGCAAGTCCTTCTCCGTGCCCTTGTCGACACTGTGGTCGAAATAGACACCCGGCGAACGCACCAACTGCGACACCACGACCCGCTCGGTGCCGTTGATGATGAACGTGCCCTTATCGGTCATCATCGGGAAATCACCCATGAAGACCGTCTGGCTCTTGATCTCACCGGTGTTGTTGTTGATGAACTCCGCCGTCACGAACAACGGAGCCGCATACGTCATGTCCTTGTCCTTGCACTCATCGATCGAGGCCTTGACCTCTTCGAAGCGCGGATCGGAGAAGGACAGGGACATGGAGCCGGAGAAGTCCTCGATCGGAGAAAGCTCCTCGAGTACCTCCTCGAGGCCACCGACTAGGCCGACGTCGCCGCGAGCCGCCGCGCGCTCACGCCAATCCGGCGAACCGATCAGCCAAGCGAACGATTCCGTTTGTAGATCGAGAAGCCCGGGCACCTCCAAGGGTTCACGGATCTTCGCGAAAGACACCCGCAACGGGGCTCCGGGGATTCCGGCAACTGCCTTGGTCTGGGTGGAGACTGCCAAGATGCGTCCTTCCAGCACCTCATGCGCGTCGCGTGGTGGTCCGCGACCGTCGCTTGTCTGCTACGAATTCCGCTGGTTACTACCCGAACGAAACTCGAACAGGCAACAACGGAAGTAACACCGGAAGGGTGAACTTACGTGTGCAAATCGAGGTATGGACAGGAGGCAGCCAGCGCAACGTCCAAACCTACACCCAAGTACACGGGGGTGTCAAAGTACCACCCGTGTGATCGTCCGCATGGCTGCCGCGCCGGGCCGAATCCGCTGGCTGCGTCCTGACCCACGGTGCACTGGAAGCCACTGTGACAGCTGCCGCTGTTGTGAATAGCGTGACGGTT
Organism: Nocardia sp. NPDC051929; assembly: GCF_044548645.1. Lineage (NCBI taxonomy): Bacteria > Bacillati > Actinomycetota > Actinomycetes > Mycobacteriales > Nocardiaceae > Nocardia > Nocardia sp. NPDC051929. The sequence goes on from NZ_JBIUCG010000049.1 coordinate 2,111, forward strand.
CGGGCGAAACTCGTCAAGTGGCAGGCCCGGCCGGGGCGCCGGCGAGATCGCCTGCCGCGCTGCGTCATCCCGGCCGATGTGGTAGCCGTTACTGGTCCACGATGTCGCTGGCCAGCCAGCGACCGCCCACCTTCTGCATGTGCAGGACAACCGGGCCCGACACGCTCTGCTGCGCCACGCCGTCCTTGGTGGCGCTCACCACCAGATTGACGATCAACTCGGCGCGATCGTCGGTGAGCAATGTCACAGCAATCGGATCGGCTTTTGCATCGGCACTGGTCTGCGCCTGCTTGACCGCCGAAATAGTGGTGTCGGCGTACTTGTCCAGATCGGCGAGCATCTTCCCGGTGAGCACCTGCTTCGCGGTGTCCCGATAGCCGTCGATCTTCTTCACGTCATAGGCGTAGACGGTCCGCAGCGCGTTGTCGGCGGCCGCGCGCACCTCTTGGGTGGCCTCGTTGTCCACGTAGGCCTGATTCGACGTGTCCACGCCGGGCTGTTGCGCGGCGAGCCACGCGAAACCCCCGAGTAGGAGCGCGGCGATCAGCAGGGCCGCGCTGACACCCCAGCGCGGCCGTCCGGTCGTGCGCCGCGGACGGTCCTTGCCGCGCGAGATGATCTCGCGCCATCGAGAGGCACCCGCAGAGCTTTGTTCGGCGCGGGGGTTGTCCGATTCCGCGGCGGGCCGGGAAACGCCCGCCACACGCGGTTTGCGGGCTTGTGCGGGCCGTTCGGTGCGCGAGGACGCGGTACGGGGCGGTTCCGCGCCGGGCCTGCGCTTGGAGGTGACCCGGTTGACCGGTCGGCGAGACGTCATGGGTGTCCTCCTACGATCCCGGCTTCGGCGCGGCGGGCGGCTGGTCGGCCGCGGGCGCGGTCGGCCGCGCGGCGGGCCCGCCGCTCAGCAACACCGGCTGGCTGAGCGAGGAGATCTGCTCAGCCTTCCAGACCTCGCCGTCCTTGGCCAGGTCCACGGTCCAGGTGTAGCGGTAGTCGGCGGGCGGCTTGTCCTTGCCCTTCTCCGTGACCTGCAGCACGACCAGCGCCGACGCCTTGTCCTCCTCGCTGTTGAGCGAGGTGAGCGCGGAGCCGAGCACCTTCGAGGTCATCCCGACCCCACTCTGCTGCGCCATCTGCTCCGCCTGGTCCTTGTTCTTCGTGGCCGAGTCCAGCAACGCTCCGGTCATCGAGGACCGGGCCAGCGCCAGCGAGCCGGGCACGTCGTCCAGGTTCATCGAGGTCATGTTGAGCGCGGCTTGGCGCGCGGCGTCCAGGGCGGTGTCCCTGGCCTCGGCGCGCGGGCCGTCGGTGAACGCGGCCCGTACCCAGCCCGCGCCGAACCATGCGGTGCCGGCCAAAGCGATGACCAGCAGCACGGCCGAGCAGACGAGGACCACCCGGCTGAGCACGGACGCACCACCGGGGCGAGCGGACTCGACGCCTGCCCGATCGGTGACTTTCCGATCACCGGCGTCGGATTGCGCGGTGGGCGTTTCCGCCGCTGTCGTCACGGTGTCCGGCGCGTCCGGCGCCGCCGCATCGGACCGCTTGGTCAGATCGGCGGTCACGACAGCGCCTCGCCGTCGGTCGGCTCGGTCGCGCTCCACGGCATGCCCGTGGTTCGCTCGCTCCAGTCACTCACGCGAGACACCCTAACGTCATTGCTCCTGGTCACCGCTTTGGCGTGACCCCCAGCAGGGTCGACAACTGCACGGCCACCGGAGTCAGGTTCAGCTTTTCCGGATCGGTTTTGGGGTTGGAGTCCCAGGGCTGGACGATGGCCGGATCGGCGAGATCGGCTCGTTCGCCACCCCGGACGGCGGTCGGATTACCGAACGGCACAAGACATTTGGCGTCCTTGTTGAACGGGAACTCGTCGCGCGTGTCGTCGAAGTTCGGGTTCTGCGCCTTCATCTGTTCGAGAATCCGATGCGTGCCCTCGTAGCCCACCGTACAGGCGGGCGGATTGTTGGTCTCGAGCACCAGGCCGAAGTGACTGGTCCCGTCGCCGGGCGCGGTCGAGGAACCGCCGATCGACAGCTGCGGGAGCATCTGCAGCAACGGCTTGATCGCGTAGAACTTCGGGGAGATCGCCTGCAACAACAGCCGCAGATTGGACAAATCCTGGGTGAGCGAGCCGCCGCTCTGCTCGAGCAGCGCGCCGATCTGCTCGCCCGCGTCGGTTCCGGTGCCGATGAGCCTGCGCACGTCGGGGTCGCTGGAGCGCAACTGGGCGGTGAGCTTGTCCAGGCCGTCGCTGAATTCGCGGATTTGCGCGGACTGCTCGGCCTGCGTGCCGAGGGCGACCCTGCCGTCGCGGACCAGCTGGATGGTCTGCGGCAGCGTCTGATGGAAGGTCTCGGTGAATTTGTTCAGCGAGTCGATCAGCACCTGCAGATCGTCGCCCTTGCCGTCGAACGCCTTGCCCAGTTCGCGCACCGTCGTGTTGAGCGCTGTCAGGTCCACCGAGCTGGCGAAGGTGTCCACGCTGGACACCAGTTGCTCGACCGATACCGGCAGGGTCGCCGAGGTGATCACCGAGTTGTCCCGCAGGAACGGGCCGGCGTCCGAATCGGGCTGCAGATCCACGTACTGCTCACCGATCGCGGACCGGTTGGCCACCACGGCTTTCGCCGACGCCGGGATCTTCGGTGCGCTCGAGTCGATGACGAGGTTCATCACCACGCCCTCACCGGTGAGTTCCAGCTCACCGACCCGGCCGACCGGGACGCCGCGGTAGGTCACCTCGGCGCCTTTGTAGATGCCGCCGGTCTGCGCCGCGCGCAGCTTCACCGTGTACTGGTTGAGCCCGAACATGTGGTCGAGCCGGATGTACTTGCCGCCGACGTACACGACGCCGAGCACCGCGATGACCACGAACGCGATGAGCTGCCACCGCACCAGACGTGTCATCGCGGACCACTCCCTACGCCGAGTTGCTCGAGAATCGCCCCGACCGGACCGGGCACGCCGGGCGCAGGCGGCTGCGCCATCAGCGGCGGCAGCGGCAGGATCGACACCGTAGGCCAGCCCGGACGCGGACCGTTGCCGTTGTAGTACGGGTTGGTCGGGTTCACCGGCACCGGCGGACCGACCGGCGGGATGTACACCGGATCGGGTTTGCCCACACCCAGGTTGCTGAGCGTGACGCCGATCTGCTGGTCGACCGACAACCACGTGTTCACACTGCCGCCGAAGGTGCTCTCCAGCGCCGAATCGGGGAACGGGTAGGTCGGGATCAAGGGAACCGCGGTGACCAGATCCGGCGCCGACCGGCCCAGTTCCTGCAGCGTGGGCCGCAGCGAGGTCAGGTCGCGGATCAGGTCGTCCTTCGCGGTGTTCAGCACGTCGAAGCCTGCCTCGCCGAGCCGGTCCAGCTGCGCGAGCAGGGCGACCAGTTGCGGGCGCTGCTCTTCCAGGATCTTGATGCCCTTGGGCAGCTCGTCGAGGATCTTGCCGATCTGATCGGTCTGCTTGCTCACCCGGCTGCTGAGCACGTCGAGACCGTCCAGCGCCCGGGTGATGTCGTCCACCTGCTGGTTCAGGCCGTAGATCAGCGTGTTCGCCTGCTCGATCAACGAGCGCACCCGGTCCTCGCGGCCGCCGAGGGTCTTGTTCAACTCGGTGACGATCGGCTGCAACTGCGCCACGCCACCGCCGTTGAGCAGCAGCGACAGCGCGCCGAGCACTTGCTCCACCTCGGTGGCGTGCCGGGTGCGGTCGACCGGGATGACCGAGCCGTCGGCCAGCCGGGTGGACTCCGGCTCGGCGGCGGGTTTGGAGAGCTCGATGAACTTCTCGCCGAGCAGGTTCGATTGCCGGACCTCGGCCCGCGCGTTCGCGGGCAGGTTCACCGACGAGTTGACCACCGTGCGCACCGTGGCGGTCCACTGGTCCTTGCCGATGCTGATCTTCTCGACCCGGCCCACCGGCACGCCCTCGACCTTGACCGCCGACTGCGGCACGAGGTCGAGGACATCGTCGAACTGGATGTCGATGTGCATCGGATGCTCGCCCACGTCGGCGCCGCCGGGCAGGGGCACGCTGTAGATGCCGTCGGAGGCGCACGATGTGATCAGCGCGCCGGTCAGGCCGAGCGCCAGCGCCGCGCCGAAACCGCGTACGAGCGAACGGATTCGAGTGCTCATCGCGCCCCTCCCTGCGACGGCGGAAGCCGGTCCGACGGCGTGCCGGGCACGGTGCCCGGCACCGGATCGCGCTGCTGGTTCTCGCCGCTGAGGATGCCGAACGGCAGGTTCAGCGTCGGGGTCTGCACCCCGGAGGTGATCTGGTCGGTGATCTCCTTGCAGTGGTCGAGGATCGGCCGCATCTGCCTGCCGAGCGCCTCGAACTTGGGATCGCCTGGCATCAGCTTGGACAGGTCGAGCATCTTGCACACCACGCCGAACGGGTCCTGCAGTTCGGGGAAGTTCGCGCGCATGTCGAGGGTGCCCGATTCGGCGTTGTGCACGTTGATCAGGTTGCTCAACGCCAGCGGCAGGACCGGCAGCAGGGCGGCCACGTCGTTGCGCTGATCCGACAGCGTCTTGGTGAGCTGGGTCAGTTTGTCGGCGTTGCTCGCGATCAGGTCCCGGTTGTCGTCGATGAAGCGGGCGACGTCACCCAGCGCGATCGACAGCAGATTCAGTGCCGCGCCGAGATTCTGCCGCTCATCGGCGAGAAAGGACGACAGGTCGGCCAGCTGGGTGTTGAACTGCCGGACCTGCTGGTCGTTCTGGGCCAGCATGGTGATGAAGGCCTGCAGGTTCTTGACCGTGTCGAAGATGTCGCCGCGGGCGTCCGACAGGTATCGCGCCGCCCTGGACAGCTGGGTGAGGCTGTTGGCCAGCGCCTCGCCATTGCCCGACAGGTTCGCCGCGCCGGTGCGCACCAGCTCGTTCACCGCTCCCTCGGCGTTGGCGCCGTTGGGCCCCAGCGCGTCGGAGAGTTCGGTGATGCTCTTGTACAGCTGGTCGACTTCCACCGGCGTGGCCGTGCGCTCGCGCGGAATGGTCGCGTTCCGCGCCATCTTCGGGCCGCCGGTGTAGGCCGGGGTGAGCTGGATGTAGCGATCCGACACGATGGACGGCGTGATCTGCGCGGCTCGCGCGTCCGCGGGCACGTCGTACTTGCGATCCACGCTCATCACGATCTTGACCTGATCGCCCTGCGGCTCCACCGAAGCGACCGAGCCGACCGGCACGCCGAGAATGCGCACGTCCGAGCCCTCGTAGATGCCGACCGAGCGATCGAAGTAGGCGGTGATCTTGGTCGTGGTCAGCCGGTCGAACAGCCACCACAGCACCACCGCCACCAGCACGGCCAGCACGACGACCAGCGCGATGCCGACCTTTGCGCCACGGCTGGAGCCGCGCACCGCGCCGACCGGATCGCTACGCCAGTTGTCCGCCACGTCAGTTACCTCCCAAGGTGCGGATCGGCTGACGGTAGCCGGGGATTTCGGGCAGTGCGGGCGGCACCACGTTGACGATCACCGCGTCGAACCAGCGCCCGGTGCCGAGCACACTGGCGTAGAGGCTGTAGAACGGCGCCGCGAGTTCCAACGTCTTCGAGACGTTCTGCTGGTTGTCGTTGAGCAGGTCGATGGCGGCGCGCAGATTCTTCAGCGCGGGCCCGATCTGCTCCTCGTTGTCGTGCACGAGCGCGCTCAGCTCCGCGGAGACCGTCTTGGCGCCCGACAGCAACTGCCTGATGGACTGCTGGCGGACGTTCAGTTCGGCGAGCAACTGGCCGCCGTTGGCGAGCAGCCGCTCGAACTGGGCGTTGCGGTCGGCGAGTATCTGCGTGGTCTGCCTGGTCGCGGCGAACAGCTTCTTCAACTCCTGATCGCGCTTGGCCAGCGTCTCCGACAGCCGGGCGACGCCGTCGATGGAGCCGCGGATCTCCGGCGGCGTCGTCTCGAAGGCGTCCGACAGCACCTGCATGCTCTTGGCCAGCTGGGTGGTGTCGATCTGATCGATGGTGCGCGCGGCGTCGGTGAACGCGTCCACCACGTCGTACGGGGAGACCGTGCGCGAGAGCGGGATCCGTGAACTGGGATCGGCCGGCTTCGAGCCTCGCGGATCGAGTGCGAGGTACTTCTGGCCGAGCAGCGTCTTGATCTGAATGGACGCGGTGGTGTCGTTGCCGATCCAGGTGTCCTTGGTGCGGAAGTCCACGAGCACCCGGTCACCGTCGAGCCGGACGTCGGACACCGACCCGACCTTGACGCCGGCCACCCGGACCTCGTTGCCCTTCTTCAGGCCCGCCGCCTCACGGAATTCCGCGGTGTACTTGGTCCCCGCGCCGATGATCGGCAGCTGATCCAGGAAGAACGCCGACACCGTCACCAACAGCACCACGGCGAGGCCGAGCGCGCCCAGGAACGCCGGGCTGCGCTTGCCGAGCAGAATGCGATCATCCATCAGCGAGCCTTCCCGTGGCAGCGCGGCGCGGCGTTGGTGTACAGCGGCTGGTTGATCGTCGGCAGTCCTGCTGGCAGGTTGAGCTGCGGCGCGTCGACGGCGCCCGGCCCGACGACGATGTCGATGCCGCACAGATAGAACTGGAACCAGGAGCCGTAACTCGCGGCGCGCCCGAGCTTTTCCATCTTGAGCGGCAGGTTGGTCAGCGCTTCGTTCACCTCGTCCTGGCGCTCGTCGAGCGTGCCGGTCAACTGGCTCAGACCCGCGATCGACCCTTGCAGGGTCGGACGCACCGGGACGAGCAGGTCGGAGGTCGCCGAGGTCAGGTTGGCCAGCGAGGTCACCGAACGGCCGATCGTGTCGCGATTGGCGTTGAGGCCGCTGATCAACGCTTCGGTGTTCACGATCAACTGATCGAACTGGTCGTCACGCTGATTGACGGTGTCCAGCACGGCGGTCAAATTGCGGGTCAGCTCACCGATCACGGCGTCCTTGTCGGCGATCTTGTTGGTCAGGTTCGCCGTGGTCGCGACGAGATCGTGGATCGTGCCCTGCTCACCCTGGAAGACCTGGATGATCTCGAAGGAGAGCTTGTTCACGTCGTCGGCGGTCAGCGTACGGAACAGCGGCCGGAAGCCGTTGAACAGCGTGGTCAGGTTCAGCGCGGGCCTGGTGTGCTCCAGCGGGATGGTGCTGCCCTTGTTCAGCTTCCGTCCCTGCTCCCCGGTCCCCTGCTCCAGCGCGATGTAGCGCTGGCCGACCAGGTTGCGGTACTTGATCGTCGCGGTGGTCGACGCGGGCAGCCAGTCCCGGTCGGTGAGGTCGAATTTCACCTCGGCCAGGCGTTTGTCGACGATCGAGACAGCGGTGACCTTGCCGACCCGCACGCCCGCGATGCGGACCTCGTCACCGGGATTGAGCGAGGTGACGTCGGTGAACCTGGCCTTGAAATGCGTGCCACCGCCGCTGTAGTTGGCGATCGACAACGCGAGCACGGTGGTCACGAACAAGGTCACCACGACGAAGATGACCAGCTTGGTCAACGGCCCGCCCAGGCCGCGCAGTTGCTGCTTCATCGCACGCTCACCTCGCTTCCACGGAACGCGGGCGCGCCGACCCTGGTCACCCAGCCAGGCACCTGATCCGGGGCGACACCGTTGGCCGCGCCGTAGATCGCGCCGAGCGACTGCTGCTCCATGGGGGAACCGGCGATCGTCGGCATCTTGCTCGCCGGGTGGACGCCGAACTGCGGCGGCTCCAGATGACCGGTCTGCTGGTCACCCGGGTTACGACTCGGGACGGCGTAGGAGCCGTCGTTGTTCGGGCCGCCGGTGTACTGGCCGGGATCGACGCCCACCGGCATCTCGGGGATGCACCACGGCCCCCTGGTGTCCAGCCAGCGCGGTTCGTCCTGGTTGGGCAGGTATTTGCCGCGGGTGTTGGTCAGCTCGATGGTCACTCGGGAACCCGGGTTGTCGGTGCCCTTGCCGAAGATCCGGTCGATGCGCGGCTTCAGCTGCGCGAAGTTCGCCAGCGCGCAGGCGTAGTTCGGCGAGTAGTAGGCCAGCTGCTCCAGCGCGGGACGGGAGTCGGCCGCCACGTCGACGATGTTGTCGCGGTTGGCGAGCAGGAACTCGGTGGTGGTGGCCGAGGTCGGCGTCAGCGTCGCGTACAGGGCGTCGATGTCGGTGCGCCGCTGCACGATCGTGGCGTTGGTGGTGCGCAGGTTGTCCAGGGCCTGGATCAGCTGCGGCGCCGCGTCGGAGTAGGTGGCCGCCACCTCGGCGAAACTGCGCAGGTCGGCCCGCAGGTCCGGAAGCACCACGTTGACCTGCCGGAAGATGTCGTCGAGCTTGTCCAAGGTCTGGCCGAGCGCGGTGCCCTGCCCGGACAGCGCCTGGGACAGCGCGCCCAACGTGGCCGCGAGATCCTGCGGCGGGATGGCCTGGAGCAAGGGCAGCACATCGTCGAGCAATTTGCTCAACTCGATGGCGTTGCCGCTGACGTCCTGGTGCAGCGTGACGCCGTCGGTCAGATGCTGGGGGCTCGGCTGCTCCGGGATCACCAGGTCCACGTAGCGCTCGCCGAACAGCGTCTTGGGCAGCAGGCGCGCGGTCGCGTTGACGGGAATCTGCTGCGCCTTGTCCGGATTGATGGCCAGGTTCAAGGTCACCTCGCCGCCTTCGGAACTGCTCGAGCGCACCTCGCCGACCGTGATGCCACGTACCTTCACGTCCGCGTTGCGAGTCAGCGCGTTGCCCACGCTGTCGGTGATCAGATCGACGTCCACCGTCTTCACGAATTGCTTGTTGTAGATCGCGATGGTGGTCCACAGGAACAACGCGACCACGACGAAGAACGCGATCCCCAGCGCCCGAGTACGCAGCTTCGCGGTGGAGCGCCAGGTTTGAGTGCGGCTCATCCGGCCACCCGCACCGTGGTGGTGGTGCCCCAGATCGCGAGGCTGAGGAAGAAGTCGAGCACGTTCACCAGGACGATCGCGGCGCGGACCGCGCGGCCGACCGCGACGCCGACGCCCGCGGGGCCGCCGGTGGCGTGGAACCCGTAGTAGCAGTGCACCATGATGATCACGAACGCGAAGACCAGCACCTTGAGGAACGAATAGAGCACGTCCTCCGGTGGCAGGAACAAACTGAAGTAATGGTCGTAGGACCCGCTGGACTGCCCGTTGAACCAGATGCTGATCGTCCGCGACGCGATGAACGTGCCGAGCAACCCGACGATGTAGAGCGGGATCACCGCGAGGAACCCGGCGATCACGCGGCTGGTGACCAGGAACGGCACGCTGGGCACCGCCATCACCTCGAGCGCGTCGATCTCCTCGGAGATCCGCATGGCGCCGAGCTGCGCGGTGAAACCGCAACCGACCGTCGCCGAGAGCGCGAGCGCGGCGACCAGTGGCGCGATCTCACGGGTGTTGATGTAGGCGGTGAGGAAGCCGGTGAGCACCGAGCTACCGAGCGCGTCGAGGGCCTTGAAGCCCTGCAGGCCGACGACGACGCCGACGGAGCCGGACATGAACACGATGACGCCGATGGTGCCGCCGATCACCGCCAGCGCGCCGGTGCCGAAGGTGACCTCGGCGAGCAGCCGCATGACTTCCTTGCGGTAGTGCACCGCGGTCCGCGGGATCCACGCGATGGCCCGCGAGTAGAACGACATCTGCTCGCCCGCGCGATCGATGACGTTGAGCGGCATACGAGCGACTTCACCCACCCGGCGCATGGACTTGGCGACCGGGGTTCGGTATGACGTGGCCATCTGTCAGGCACCCTTGGCGGGGACGACCTGTAGGTACACCATGGTCAGGATGAGGTTCACGAAGAACAGCACCATGAACGTGATCACCACGGATTGGTTCACCGCGTCACCGACTCCTTTCGGGCCCCCCTTGGGATGCAGCCCTTTGTACGCGGCGATGACGCCGGCGAGCAGACCGAATACCGCCGCCTTGATCTCACCGATCCACAGGTCCGGCAGCTGAGCGAGGGCGGAGAACGACGCCAGGTAGGCGCCGGGAGTGCCGCCCTGCAGCAGGACGTTGAAGAAGTACCCGCCGGCGATGCCGACAACCGACACCAGTCCGTTGAGCAGCAGCGCGACCAGCATCATGCCGAGTACGCGCGGCACCACCAGCTTTCGCACCGGATCGATGCCGAGCACCTCCATCGCGTCGATCTCCTCGCGGATGGTCCGCGAGCCGAGATCGGCGGCCACCGCCGACCCGGCCGCGCCCGCGATGATCAGGGCCGTCACGACGGGAGCCGCCTGCTGGACGGTTGCCAGCACACTGGTCGCGCCGGTGAAGGATTCCGCGCCGAGCTGCTTGATCAACGAGCCGGTCTGCAATGCCACGACCGCGCCGAACGGAATCGCGACCAGCGCGCTGGGCAGGATCGAGACACTCGCGATGAACCACGACTGCTCGATGAACTCCCGCCACTCGAAGGGGCGGCGGAAAGTCTTTCGCAAAACGTCCAGGAGCAGCGCAAAGATGTTGCCGGCCTGGGCAAACCCCGACTCCAGGGGAGTTCGCAATCGCGCCAGGGTCGAATTCACGATCGCAGATGTTACCCGTTAGTTGTGTTGTGTCGCACGGTGGTGTCGAAAGCACCACCTTGATAATTAGCCAGGTCGCCGCTGTTGTATGCCATCACCTGCGTATCGTCGTTGTCGTCAAGTGATTCACGGATCGCGACCTGCGCGGCATGCGGCAGCGTATGCATGATCTCGC
>NZ_JBIUCG010000050.1:0-12663 GCF_044548645.1 Nocardia sp. NPDC051929
ATCGCGCATCCGGCGGTCGCCGAGGCCGCGGTGATCGGTGTGCCGGACCAGAAGTGGGACGAGCGTCCGTTGGTGGCGATCGTGCTGGCCGAGGGTGCCGAAGTCAAACCCGAAGAACTGCGGGAATTCTTGGCCGACAAGTTCGCCAAATGGCAGCTGCCCGAACGGTGGACGTTCATCGCCGAGGTCCCCAAGACCAGCGTGGGCAAGTTCGACAAGAAGCGGCTACGCGCCCAGTACGCCGACGGCGACCTGGAAGTCACCACCCTCGGTTGAATCCTGCTGCCTGGTGACCGTCCCTCGTCACCACTTCACCATCGGCAGTGGTGACGAGGAGTCGGTCCGCAACCGCCGCGCGGGAAACCGGACCTGGGTGCGGTGAAAACCAAGGCTCGGATAGCGATTCGCCAAGTCGCGGCAGATAGCATGGGAGACCTCGAAGCAGCACAGCCGCCGTTCAGAAATCCGCTCGCTGCCTCGTCTAGTACTCCAGCATCACTTCGTGATGTTGTTGAGTAGCATGTCGTTTCGTGGTGGTTGATTGGGATGTCGATGGGGTGCGTGATGACGCGCGGGCGTACGCGGTCGAGCATCTGGGTGATCCGGACGGTGTGCTGGTCGTCGATGAGACCGGGTTTCTGAAGAAGGGTGTGAAATCTGCTGGGGTGCAACGGCAGTACTCGGGAGCCGCGGGTCGGGTCGAGAATTGTCAGCTCGGTGTGTTCTACGCGTACACGAGCGTGAAGGGACGCACGCTGATCGACCGGGAGTTATATCTGCCCAAGTCGTGGATCGCCGATCGAGACCGGTGCCGCGATGCCGGGGTGCCCGAGGATGTCGAGTTCGCCACGAAACAGGTTCTGGCGTAGCGGATGCTGGCTCGCACGCTGGATGCCGGCGTGCCTGCACGGTGGGTGAGCGCTGACGAGGCATACGGTGGTGATTCGAAGTTCCGCAGGTGGCTCGAGCGGCGGAGGATCGGGTGTGTGGTCGCGGTGTCCAGCAGTGCGCCGGTCGTCATGTCGCTTGCCGGTAGCAGCCGCGTCGGCCAGATCGTGGCCGCCGCGCCCCCGCGAGCATGGAAGCGTCGTAGCTGCGGAGACGGCGCGAAAGGCCTTCGGATGTTCGACTGGGCCGTGGCCACAGTGCCGACCGTGAGCGAGGCCGGACCCGGCTGGGGACGCTGGCTGCTGGCTCGCCGGTCACTGGCTCCCAACGCCAAAGGCGAACTCGAAACGGCCTACTACCTGTGTGGTGCCCCGATCGGCACCAGCGACGACGAGCTCATCCAGGTCGCCAGCGCACGCTGGGCAGTCGAGGACTGCTTCCAGACCGCGAAGACTGAAGTCGGGCTGGACCAATACCAGGTCCGCCGCTTCGACGCCTGGTACCGCCACATCACACTCGCACTGCTGGCACACACATACCTTGCTGTGACAGCCGCCATCTCCCCAAAAGCATTGGCAGCGGCCTCGTTCCACTCACACTCGGCGAGATCAGACGTCTCCTGGCAGACCTGACAACACCGTCACCGAACCTCACCACTGCGTTGCACTGGTCGACCTGGCGCAGAAGACACCAATACCAGGCCAAACAGGCCCACTATCAGCGGCGACACCGATTACATCACGAAGTGATGCTGGAGTACTAAGCTGCCGGTGGCGGCATCGAGTCGATGATGTGGAGTTTACAATCGCTGCGCAAGCGTGATGATGATCTTCTTCATCGTTCGACTATCAATGCGGTGCGATTAAGAACCACCCAGGCATACGAGTCGTTGATCCGGTACGCATCGTAACCCAGGCTGGCGCCGTATCGTCCCACGTCCGACAACACATTCTTACGCTCTTCCAGTTCTGTTCTCCTCGCAGACTTTTCGGGCTCCCTCTCCAACTCTGCGCGGATCGATTCCAGTTCCTCATCTCGTTTTGCGGTCAGGGAGCGTAAATCAGTCTTCAACGCGTCGGGGTGCATCGCCATACGAATCACTCCGCCCGGGTCGGCGCCGCCCGGTTCCCCTGCCCAATGCTCGGCCATCTCCCGGAGCCGAGCCGAATCAGGTTCGCTCGAACCAGGTTCGCGGCCGAAAACGTAAGTACCGCTGCCGAAGGCACCCTGCCCAGGAAAAAGGCTGCCGGTTTTGAATTCCTCTACATCCTGCAGTCTTTTCACGCCCCGGGACATTTCCATCCAACCCGCATCGACAGCCTCGCGCATACCCTTGGCATCCACGAGGCGGGGCAAGCCGTCGAACCCTTGGCGCCGCAGTATCTGCGCCAACGCGCGATCGCCACGCTCATAGCGCAGAGGCCCCTCAATCGCGTGATTGAGCTGACGATAATCGATTTTGCTGAGCAGACTACGGTCCGTTTCCCGCGAATCGATCCCCCGGATCCACCGCGCAATCTCTTCGTCGGTTTGTCCGACCCCGGCGACCCGACGAAGTCCGTGACTGAACTCCCTCAGTGGGCGCTCATGAAGTTCGGCTACGCCCCTTGTTACCCCGCGGAGTCTTTGAACCAACTCAGAGATCGCCTTACCCCACAGTGTGATCCTCCGGCCTCGGCGTGGCCACCTTGAATGCCATGGGATCCAACCTTCTATGTCTACGGTCGCGAACACCCTCAGGGATGAGGAACCTCTGCGCCTGTCGATCTACACTCACCAGACAGTGGACACTCCATAGGGTATAGAGCGCCGATCAGGCATTCGCTTATCAGCGAAGCTGCTGCTTCGAAGGCCGGCACCGCTATGCTCTGTGCAGGTCCACAGCTGGGGGCACCCTGACTGCAGCTGTGGCAGTTGTCCCGAAAGCTTTGACTTGTCCGCGAACCGTCCGAATCATTTTGCCTTGATCGCTATCAGGTGACCGAGTGCCCAACACAACTCGATTTCCAGCCCTTCCCGTACCGTGCAGAAAACCAAGGTTCCTCGAAACTCTTCTCGAGAGTGTCGAGAAACTTCAAAACCTTTTAGAGAGAAAACTGTGTCTCCTGTCTTGTCTTCCTTTCCTCGGGATGCGTAACGACTTTCGGCTTCGATCTTATTTATTCGATCTTATTTAGAAGAAAGGAATTGGTAGCGTGTCGACGGACCTGTATCTGGACTCCTCAAGTTATCGCGAGAGCGAACTGATGGCCAGATCGTAGGCGCCTGCCTGCCGTTTCGCAAGCCCCATCGTATTGCTTGAAGGACACGGGCTCGTGAGGGAATTGCTCGGGTCGGTGTGCGTACGTGGGCCGAAAAAAGGTACGTATGTCGGCGCGCCTTGGTGGTTACTATCGCAGGCGCAGGCGTACTTCCATTGCGGCGGCTGGGAACAACCATCGAGAGCCGCTGAGGCCGTCCGGGGCACCGACGCTCGATGGGACGGCTCGTCGGTGAGATCTCGGAGGTGTCCGGCCAGCCAGCCTGGGGAGAGTCGGAAGCAGTGCTCACCAAGATGGGATGCTAGACCTGCTTTTCGCGGTATTCATGGTCATCGTGGTCACTGCGATCTGGCTGACCGGCTTCGCGGTGAGCTTTCGTTGGCTCGACTGACTATCGCCGAGTTAGCGGAGACGGCGGGCGGTCGTGGCTGGGGCCGAGACGCCTGCTGCCGAATCGATCGAGCAGGCCGCCCGCTGCCTGAATGACGCCTACGCGGATTAGGTCGCCTCGGCCGAACTCCTCGAACTGTCCTACCTGATCACCCACCGCCGCTATTGAATCTCGGTCGACCCGCAGCGACGGGCCCTTCACGCATCGGCGTCGCGTGAGTTGAGTCGGATTTACCGAAAAATCCTGGATTGGACATACCGCTCGGAAATCAGATGGAAATGGACTACGCCCCGTGCGAAGCGGAGTAGCTTTCGGGCATAGGTAGCGTGCGGGGTGTTCTCGAGTTCGTCGACAACGCTAACGATTTCTTTGGCATATCCGGCGATGTTCGTATTGAACTCCTGCATCGACGGTGGTGTTCCGATGAGGAACATATTCATGCGATCGTCGGAGATGCCGTCAGCTGGAGCGAGAAGCTCCTTGTTCAACGATATTCTGTCGTTCGCGTGGATGATGAATAGGATTATGGCAATCATGAGTCTATGGACGTCGGGGTCGGCCCGCGATGCCGTGTAATCCTCGCTATAGACTAGATCGAGCAGAGGAATCTCAGGCTTCAGGAAGATATCGTGGAATCGGTACCCTAGATATGTGTCGATATCCCATGTGTGAATATTTCGGCTGAGAACTCTGGTGATATCGTAACAGGTGAATCCCTGCATCGAGAGATTTTCCAGTGCACGAAAGGCAGGCGGTTCCATGATCTCTTGGAGGTTGCCGAAGGTATCGGACAGCATGCGAGTGAATCGTGGATGATAGCCATTTCCGGAGAACAGATCGGAAATCTTGACATCGAGTGGTTCATGGGGTAGTTCATCGTCGAGGAGATTCCACACGGCGAAAGTAGTCGCGATCCGGTACATGACATCGACATCGTCGCTGTCGTAGATGCTGAAGGCATATTGCGTTCCAACGCCGGCGTGAAAGACCACCGGATTGCCGACGCCGAGATGGTCACCCAACTTCTTGGCCGGAAATCGATAACGCGCCAGAAATTCGACCGACTTCGATTGAACGGTGCGTTGGATCGGGGTCCAAGCGAACCGGCAGTCAGGATCGACGCCGACGGTCAACAGGGCATCGCGGAAGTTGCTGTCCTCAGCGACGAGTCGGGCTGTCTCGGAGTTCGATGGGGAGGGCAGATTCATAACGAGTCCTTGGCGTGAGTTGTCGGTCGGGCATTGCGGCCATATGGCCGCAATGCACAAGAGGGAATCGTCCGCGATTTCTTGTGGTTCTCGGGCTACTGGCCCTGGCAGAGATTCGGCTGCGACCGGGAGACCGCCGCCTCTCGCATCTCTCATGTGCGGGCGGCGAGGCGCATATGCAGGCTGCGGGGGTGCAGGGCTGCTGATCGGGCGATGCGGACGTTGTGACCGGGAAGAGTGTGCAGGCGCCATCGGGTGCTGAGGGTGGCCAGAGTCAGGGTGGCCAGGGTGACGGCGAAAACGTCACCGATACATTTGCGGGGGCCTCCTCCGAACGGGATGAGCGCGGAACCCGACGACTCGGCGTCGGCGGAGCCCCATCGATCGGGATCGAACCGTTCGGGGTCGGAATACAGATCTGGCCGGTGGTGGATCAGATAGGGACTGTAGGCGATGGTGGTGCCCGCGCGGACACGGTGCTCGCCGAGGTCGGTGTCCTCGGTCACCACGCGAGTGACGAACCAGCCCGGCGGATACAGTCTCAGTGTCTCGGTGATGATCCGGCCCGTCACCTGCAGATCGGGCAGGTCGCCGTGCCGGGCAGGGCGACCGGACAGGACGGTGTCGACCTCGCTGTGCAGCCGGTCGGCGATGCCGGGGTGCCGGTCAAGCAGGTACAACACCCATGCCAGGGTGGTTGCGGTGGTTTCAGTGCCGGCCATGAAGAAGGTGATGATCTGGTCGGCTATGTCGGCGTCGGTCAGACCGCAGCCGTCGCCGTCGCGGGCGGCCAGTAGCGCGGAGAGCAGGTCGCCATGGTCGGCGGTGTCGCCGCGGCGGTCGGCGGTGATCTTGTCGAGAAGGGCGTGCAGACGGGCACGGGCACGGGCAAAGGCTCGGTTGCCAGGAGTGGGTAACCTGTCCAGCAGGGGCGGCATCAATGCCCGCCGCATGATGCCGTCGACCAGAGTGCTGACATCCTCGAGCGCGTGAGACAGCAGAGGATCGGGCATCGTGTCGGAGAATAGCGTCGCGGTGGTTACGGCCGACGTGAGTCGCTTCGTTTCGGCGTTGACATCCAAGATTTGCCCATCACGCCAAGAATGGGTGATCGCGGTGATGTGTGCTGTCATGACGTCCGCGTATCCAGGCAAGCGGTCGCGCCCGAACGCGGGCTGCAGCAACCGTCGCTGGCGGCGATGCGCCGAATGCGGACACGTGGTCAGGCCATAACCCATAGCTTCTCTGGCCCGTTCGTAGAGCGGTCCCCCCTTGTCGAAGACACAATCGCGGCGCAAGACCTGTCTGGTCAGATCAGGGTCGCATACCACCACCACCGTAGCCGGGCCCAAGCCGATACGGACCAGATCACCATGCTCGGGCAGCGACTTCAGCAACCGCAGGGGATCGCGCAACAACGGCACAACATGACCGACTAGCGGCAGCGCCCCTGGAGCCGTAGGAATCGGGCTAGCTACCATCGGTCAACTGTAGACCGCCACGAAGCAGCATTAGGCGCAGCCGCTTCTCGAGGTTGGGAATTCGAGATGTCGGCGATGGCGACGATGGGAATCTGCTGAGCATCGCGGACGTATTGTTTGATGCTAAAGCGCTCGTACTCACTGCGTCCCGAAGGCGAAGGTGCCACCGAGCTTGATGGCGCCGCCGCGGGAATGCAGCTCCAGCGCCGGTTCGTACTCTGCCGACTGTAGGCGTCGAGGTCAGTAAGTAAAATGCCAGCGCCAGGGCCGCGCTGGGTGACCAGTTGAAGCAGATGAGCACGGACTAGGAGATGGTGCGTATGTCCAGCGATGAGGTGCTCAAGGAGATCGGGCAGTTGAAGAACGTGTTCCGCAGGCCCGAGGCCCGTGGGGCGAGCAGACCCTGCAGGCGTTGGTCGAGGCCTCCGGCATGGCGAACCTGATCAACTTCGACGATCAGCCGACCTTCAACACCGGCGACGGTGCCCAGGGGCCGGACCTGATCGTCGAGATCAGCGGGGATATGGCGGTGGTCGTCGACGCCAAGGCGTCGTTCAACGCGCTCATCGACGCTGCCGACGCGCGCGACGAGGCCGAACAGCAGCAACGGCTCGCGTTGCTTGCCAGAAACGTTCGCACCCACATCGACAGGTCGCCGCAAAGAGGTACTGGCTGCTGCCGGACAAGTCGCCGGAGCTCGTGGTGATGTTCGTGCCCTCGGACTCGTTCCTGTACGCCGCGTGGGAACAGGATCGCGGTCTTTGGGACTACACCGCGAACAAGAAGGTCATCCTCGCCACGCCGACCAGTCTGCTGGTGATCTTGCAGTCGGCTGCGGCCGTGTTGCGCTATGACAAGGCAGCGCCCAACCTGCAGTCATTCGTCCGGCGGTGCTTGACGGCTTGTCGGCGTGTCATTAGGTGACCGAGGTCAAAGGCGTCGGCGCGAAAGGCTCCAGTCCCCTTTCGATGACTGCCGAAATTCGCGCGGATGGTGCGTCACTAACGTGGAGGAGGAGTTGGTGGCGACCCGGGTATTCGCGGCCGAGCAGCTTACGCGTCTGTGGGAGTTCCGGAGATCAGCTGCTATAGCCGTGGCTGCTGGCCGTCGCCACGTTCGATGAGCATGGTCAACATGGTGAGATCCGAGATTGTCCGGACGCTGCGGCGGCCAGCTCGCCCTGTATTTCGGCGAACCCGTTGTGCACCTCGCTGAACTGGGTGTTCATCAGATCGCGCAGATCGGTCCGATCTTCATGGACGGCGGTGAATTCAGCCAGGGCGGCTTGGCGGAAGTCGCGGATCTCCGAACAGATCGCGGTCACGTCCCGGTCGGTGCCACCGGCCAGCACCGCCGCCGCAGCGTCCTGCTCGGCGATTTGCAACCGGCCGGTTAGATCACGGACCGGCGCCTCTAGCGCGGCCACATGCGCCTGCAGATCGGCGTCGGCGGCCGCGGCGTAGGCGGATTGGATGAGCCGACGTTGCTTGTGGTGGTGTGGGCCTTCGGAGGTGGCGAGCCCATTGCCGAACAATACGCGGGCCCGGTCGTAGATGCGGCCGTGGGCGAAGCTGTCGGCCTGGGTGCTCAGCACCTGCCGTACCAGGCGTGGCGCGGTGATGACGTATACAGGGTGCCGGCCCACGTCGAGGCGGACGATTCGCCCGCCCCCCGCAGCGGCACTGCGAAAGTCAGAGGGTCGCGCAACAGGTCACCAACGTGGCCCACGATGGGTAACCGTCCCGGAGCGGGCGGTATCGACTGCAAGTCGTTCGATGTTGACAGAACGGCCTTTTCGATGGCCACGGGAATCACTCCATTCGAGGCAGGTGAAGGGGATGACCCGGATCGCTGGGTGCGGGCGATCGTGGTGGTCCTGATGCGGGTGTCCGGTCTCTCTGTCGGCTGGAGAGGACGTCATCGAAGGTGCCTCTGATGCGTGGACGGTCGAGGTCGTATCGGCGGGTGTGCTGGATCCAGACGAGGTTGGCGTAGGTGTAGGCGCGCAGGTCCTGGGCGAGGCGGGCCGCTTGGGTGGCGGCGTCGGGTGACAGGTCTAGATGTGCGGCGAGATCGGGCAGTTGCCGCTGGAGCTCCAGGAACAGCAGTTGCCGTCGTTCGGCCCGGTGTAGTACGCGGTCAACCGCCTGTTGCAGGGTGCAATCCTCGCTGGCGGCGGTGACGCGTACGACATTGCAGGTTTGGCCGTCAGCGATGTCTTTTTCCAATCCGTACACGTCATTGTGCCAGGCGGTGACGTCGGCGAAGCACCAGACCATCTCCCGAAACAGCAGACTGTCGCGCAATGGGTCGGGGATGTGAAGCTGGGACACTATCTCCAAGACGTCGGCCTGGAAGATCATCGCGATGGTGTTGCGCCGCATCATCATGAAGGTCGCCGCGTCCGGGATGCGCGCGGCGGCATGGTAGCGGTTCTGGAAGGCGATGGCTTGCACGTAATCCAGGAAGTGATCGGTGATGCGACGCCGCCTGCGCGGGCTCAGCCCGGCGGTAAGCTCCGGCCAGTAGTCGGCGAACCCTTTGATCACAGCATTGGGAGTGCCAGCGGGGGTGCCGCCGGACAAGACCGTGCGCATGTCGCGTAATACCGCTGCCATGCGGCGATCACGTTCGCCCCAGTCGAAGTTGTCGTACTGGTCGTCGGCGAGTGATCCCCAACAGAACCATTTCACGCCGATCAGCAGGTGCGCCAGATCCACGGATGGGGTACAAATCCCGTGGTATAAACCGAACTTGAACGATCGCAGGTGAGCCTCCTGGACTGGCGTCGTGAGGAACCCGATCCGCCACAGCCAAGCGATAGTTTCCTCCTCGGCCTGCTCTACGGCGGGATTGACGGGCGGGTAGGGGGGATCGTAGAACCCCTCCACCAGCGCCGACGTGTCGATCATCGGCATCGCGTGCATCCTTGTCAGTCGACAGTGCATCAGTGGCACTGCAGGGTGTAGCCAAGGTGGACACAAAAGCCGCCATAGCCGTCTACTCCTTTCCGGCTTACCTCGGCTAGTGTTCTGCGCCCCGAAATTCGTTCGATATGTCTGGCGAGGGAGTAGCCGATCTCTTCGGCTGTCTTCTTCCAGGCGAACCGACGGGGGCGTTCCAGTGCGTGATCCAGTCCATGACGTCTTTCTCCAGTGCCGCAACACTTTTGTGAACGCCACGTCGGGTGAGTAGATCGGTGGGGTGGCCGAACCAGCGTTCGGCCCGGTGGAGCCAGGACGATCCGGTCGGGGTGAAGTGCACGTGGAACCGGGTGTGACGCGCGAGCCATTCGTTGACGATCGGGGTCTTGTGGGTCGCCAGATTGCCGCAGACCGGATAAACGGCCAATTCGGCGGGTACCGCCTTCTCGCTGCGACAGTGAGACTTTCGATGACCAAGGGCTTCGGTGAGCAGTGTGCACGACACCGGTTGCGTCGGTGCGGTCGGGGAGCTGTCGGCGTTCCGGGAGGAGTTGTATCGGTGCCTGCCCCGGCGGGCACACGCGGTATTTGATGTGGTGGACGCGGTGTTGTGCGTGACTTGCGGCCGCTCCGCATCCGCGGCAACAACCGCGCGGTCCAGATCTGCCACGTGATGACCTCCCCCGTCCCGCCCTTGCGGGTCGCCATCGCGCACGGTTCGCCGTGTCGAGGTCGGGCACATCCGGCATCAGCGCCTCCTCGGCACGCGCCTACTGCCGCGCGGCGAGCACCCCCGCCTCAGCGGGGCGGCTCATCCGCCACCTCAGTCCAAATGCGAAATCCTATCGAGTTCCTGTGCCAGTAATTCCGGCGCGGAAAAGAACGGCGAATGGGCGGTAGGCAGTTCCGCAATTTCGGTAATACCATGCTCCTTGTACATCGCGCGCTGAATCTCTGGCGGATTAATCACATCATGCATCGTGAGGATAGCTGTCCGTCGGACCCGTCCGAAATGGGTGGGGGTGACTTGGACTGGCGTGATGAACGAACCGAGTGGCTCAGGGGTCAGCAGGCGCAGCGCCAAGGCTACATCTTCGGGGGCGCATCCACCATAGAACAATTGAGGTGCTACCGCTAACGGGATGGTGATTGCGTCTGCGGCACTGCCCGCAGTGAAGTCTGGGCTGATTTCGGCAATATTCGGCCCAATCGCCGGATGTGTCATCATCGACTGCCCTCCACTCAAAACGATAGCTGACAGATAGACAAGGGTTTGGATACGGTCGGGACAGCGTTCCGCCACGAGGGTGACGGTCATACCGCCCATCGAGTGCCCCACCAGCACGGCCGGCTCATCCAAGGACAGCAGAACCGACTCGATGGAGGCCGCGTAGTCGTGCAATGTCAACCCTTTTAGTGGGGTTCGGTCGACACCGTGTCCAGGTAAATCCGGGGTAACTACTCGATGCCCTGCGGCCTCTAGCAGGGGAATTACGCGAAACCAACACCAGGCACCGTGAGACCCGCCGTGAACCAAAACGAACGTACTCATAGCGAAGAGCATGCACGGGCGGGGGCGCCTCTTCGATCAAATGTATTCCCGATGTTGGGAATGTATGTGACTGCGTACGTATCTCTCCCATCTTCACAGATGCGCGTCGTCAATTGTGCCGCCATCGCGCTGGTGGCCCAGCCGACTACGAAAAGGTCTGTGATCTCGTGTCCCGCTGGGGAGATCTCTTGCCAGCGGTAAAGCAGGTCGGCAGGCGTACCCGTAGCCGCCTGGGACGCAAGAAACTCCTTCGCTTCGGAGATCGAATCGACAGGAAGGCCGACAAGAATACGTACGTGATTTGGCATTAGTTGCGGATGTCAGCAGCTGCCCGGCTGTAAAACACTGTGTCCAGCCACTGGCTCGGTCCGACTGGTCGGTGCACGTGTCACGTAGGTTGGGTACTCAATTATTATTGGAGAGAGCGCCTTGTCGCTCTGGGGCGACCTATTACAGGGGTTGCGAGCACGGCTGGATTCGCATTCGGTGGCCCCATCGGTGCTGCTGTAGCCGGGGGAGTGGTCTGCGGATTTGAAAACGGATGGGATCCTGAGTCGATACTCGAGGCCACTCCTTTATCGTAAAGGCTGAAATCGCTATTCAAACGGCTGCCGATCTGCTCAGCCGAGGAATTGCCGGAGCCGCCGCCCGAAAGTCGATGATCTACTGACACCCACGGTGGTCGGAACGCTGGGGAGGGTGAGGCGAGTGAGGAGTATAAAAACGTTTGTACTGACGTGGAGGCTCGGCAGATGAAGCTGCTGCAGTTGGATCGTGGAGTAGCGGAGACCTCTGAACGCAGGCCGGGTGGCGCGACATACCCCCGTTGAGTCAGCCAAAAGCCTTTCGGCGACAGGAACCTCAGGAGTCAATCCACCCGGCCTGCTGCAGCACGCTACGGGTAGCTACCCCGACCACGAACCGCTACCGGAGATATAAGTCGGCAACCTCCAGCGAGCTCGTCGGCTGGTTGGCCGGGTCCACTGGACATATCGCTCTGCTAGGAGTGCTCGAAGGCTGGCAGCATGTCGGCTCCGTCTTGGTGAGCGAATTCGCCGCCCGCGCACGCCGCGCGGGCGCGGGCGCGTTGACCGTCACTATTGATACCGAGCCACTCGGCCGCTGAGACCGGCGGCGCTTTGCCCCGTCAAGGCTTCATACCCAGCTGTGTCAACCTGAATCGGCCCCGGCCCGGCGGCTTGGTCTGGCTCCGGGCGGTATGGCCAGGAGTGAGGTGGCACAATCGTTGGGTATGAGTGTTGCGTTTTTCCTTACTTCGCTGGCGATCGTTGCGACTCCCGGCACAGGTGCCATTCTCACCATCACCGCTGGTCTACGCGGTGGGCGGCGGATGGCGGTGATCACGGCGTTCGGGTGCACCATAGGGATCGTGCCTCATCTGGTGGCCGCGGTAACCGGGACAGCCGCGCTGTTAAGGGCGGGCGCTGTCGCTTTCGACGTACTGAAGGTTGCGGGTGTGATCTACCTGTTGTTCGTGGCATGGACGACCTGGCGTGACGCTGGTGTTGTCGCTATAGGCGAGAACGCGCCGACGCGTGCGTGGCGTACCGTCGGTAATGCTGTCCTCGCAAATCTGTTGAACCCGAAGCTGTCGTTGTTCTTCTTCGCGTTTCTCCCACAGTTCATCTCGCCGCAACAAGCGGTGTTACCGCAGATGGTGCTTCTCAGTGGGGTCTTCATGGCGTTGACGTTCGTTGTGTTCGTGGGGTATGGGATGTTCGCCAGCGCCATGCGCCATCACGTGATCACGAAACCCCGATTCGTTCGACGGCTTCAGCGTGCCTTCTCGCTCAGCTACCTCGGTATCGGAGTGAAGCTCGCGACTGTTCACCAATGAGCATGCTAGTGCCTCGTCCAAGTAGGTTGCCTCGGTAACTGGGTGTCGGGTTGATCGTGGACCTGTTGCCGGTGATGCTGCCGGTGGAGGTGGTGTTGGT
>NZ_JBIUCG010000051.1:0-8771 GCF_044548645.1 Nocardia sp. NPDC051929
CGGCCCCGCTCGGCCGCGCGCGGGCTGGCGGGCCGGCGTGCGTGGGCGCGCGCCGCGGGGGGGGGGGGGGGGGGGGGGTGGTGGTGGTGGTGGGGGGGGGGGGGGGGGGGGGGCCCCCCCCGGGGGGCCCCCCCCACCCCGCGGATTTCCCGTCTCGGGATGTCACATCCGGTCTACCGCGAACTCCACGGCGGGCCACATGGCCCACCGGTAGTCCGTGTGCGCGGCCGGACGGATGCCGCCTTCACACACCGGATCACCGCTCGCGCAGTAGTTTCCGGTCCGCCCGGCGTATCGGTCCGGCACGTTCCAGCCGATCAGCCGGATCGGGTCGCCGAACAGCAGCACCGCCGCCACCCGGGATTCCAGATCTCCGGGCAGCGAGTAGATGCCACCGAGCACGGTGACGATGCCGGTGCCGAGCACCCCGTGGGTGACGACGGCTCCTTGCGAGAAGCCGACCAGGATGAACCGCTGGTCCGGGCAGTTCTCCGCTTGCCACATCAGGTGCGCGGTCATGTCCTGCGTGCCGCGGCTGATCGAGGACGGATCGAGCAGGTCGGCGGGGTAGTCCACTCGATATTCCTGCGAATCGACCGGAAGCGCTTGCCACAGTGCGTCGTACAGCGGATCGCCCACCACCGAACCCAGATACCCGGGTTCATGAGTGCCTCTGGCGACGACGACGTCGACCGCCGCACAGGACGCGGCCCATGCGTGCATTCCCGTCGCAGCCCCGAAACCCGCGACGAGCAGTAGCACGGCGAATGCCCTTACTACACGCCACTTCTCGAACTGGATTACCTTCCGGTTGGCCATCGTACTCACCTACTCACGCCGTTGTGAGACAGCCGAGCGACACTTGTCAGTGACAATTACTCGGCTATATCCGCGAAGGTAAGAACGGCTGAGGAGGCGGTCAAGGAACTCCATCCGACCGATACGGAGTCAGCGCCGAATCGTGTTCTACGGCAGGAGAACCGCCGCACCGGCAAATCGTCCGTGCGCGAGATCGGCCAGCGCCCGATCGGCCCTGTCCAGGGAATACCCGTGCGTGGTCAGATGTATCCGGTGTTCGCCGGCGAAAGCCAGGAATTCGCGAGCATCCGCGCGGGTGTTCGCGGTCACCGAGCGAATCTCTCGTTCCTGGAACAGATGCCGCTGGTAGTTCAAGGCGGGAATGTCGCTGAGATGAATACCGGCGACGGCGAGGATCCCGCCGCGATCGAGCGCCGCCAGCGCGGGCGGCACCAGCTCACCGACGGGGGCGAACAGGATCGCCGAATCCAGCAGCACCGGAGGCGGATCCGCCGCGCCCCGCACCGAGGCGGCGCCCAGCGCGGCGGCGAGCTCCCGCGCCGCCGGATCCCGCGTCATCACGTGCACCTCCGCTCCGCGCGCGGCGGCTACCTGAGCGGCGATGTGGGCGCTGCCGCCGAAACCATAGATCCCCAGCCGCCCGCCCTGCGGCACGGCGGCCCGCAGCAGCGCCCGGTACCCGATGATGCCGGCGCACAACAGCGGGGCGGTATCGGCATCGGAGTAGCCCGGGGGCAGGCGCAGCGCGTAAGTCGCGGGCACACAGGCGAATTCGGCGTAGCCGCCGTCGGCGTCCCAGCCGGTGTAGGCCGAATGCGGACAGAGGTTCTCCGCCCCGCGCAGGCAGAACTTGCACTCGCCGCACGTGTGCCGCAGCCAGGCGATGCCCACCCGGTCCCCCACCGCGAAACCCTCCGCGGCCCTGCCGACCGCGACGACCTCGCCGACGACCTCGTGCCCCGGCACCACCCCCGCGCGGTGCACCGGAAGGTCGCCTTCGGCCACGTGCAAGTCGGTCCGGCACACGCCGCAGGCCAGCACACGCACCAGCAGTTCGCCGGGACCGGGTTCGGGGACGGGTGTTCGCTCCGCGTCCAACGGTCCGCTTTCGATAGGACCCGGCCTGCGCACCCGCCAGCAACGCATCGCGGACGTACCGCTGCGAACCTCGCTCATCGGATCACCTCGCACCGATCGGATCGACACGGATGGGCACCCCGACCGCGTCGGCCGGGCCGGAATCACCCTACTCGGCGAATACGGCCACGCGGCCCGGCGAATTCTGATACGTTTCTGTATCGAGTACATTCCTGTATCCAACGCCTCGACCGAGGAGGTGCCCGATGACGTCCGATGCCGCGCAGGCCGCGCCCGCCCGGGTCACCCGCCGCCGCGCCGAAACCAGGAACCGGCTGCTGACCGCCGCCTACGAGGCGTTCGCCGAGGAGGGTTTCGGCCGCGCCACCGTGGAGCGGGTCTGCGAGCGCGCCGGATTCACCCGCGGGGCGTTCTACTCGAACTTCAGCTCGCTGGACGAGCTCTTCCTGGCCATGTGGGAGCAGCGCTCCACGGCGATGCTCACCGAGGCGAGCGCCATCCTGGACGAGATCGCGGCCGAGGGCACCGATGACGTACGCGCCGCCGTCCAGCGACTCGAACGGGCGGTCCCGGTCGACGAGGGCTGGTACCGGATCACCGCCGAATTCACCGCGCACGCCCTGCGCACCCCCGCGCTGCGCCGGGTGATGGCCGCTCGTGAGGAGGCCATCGTCGCGGCGCTCATGCCCACGATCGTCGCGGCGCTCGCCCGCGGCGGCCGCACCGTGCCCGATCCGGAGGCATTCGGGCAAGCGCTCATCGCCGTCCACGACGGCACCAGCGTGCAGGTACTGATGGAGCCGGACAGCCGCGCCGTGCGCGAGCGCCGCACCGAACTCTTCCACCACGTCGTGCTGGCCTACAGCACCGCAACCGAAGGATGAACATGTCCCACAGCAGCCCCGAGGCGGACGTCCTCGTCGTCGGCGCCGGGCTGGCCGGCCTGGTCGCCACGCACGAACTGGTCAAGGCCGGTCGCACGGTGCACGTGCTCGATCAGGAGAACCGCAACAACCTCGGCGGCCAGGCGTTCTGGTCGCTGGGCGGGCTCTTCTTCGTCGACAGCCCGGAGCAGCGGCGTCTCGGCATCGAGGACTCCTACGAACTTGCTCTGCAGGACTGGCTCGGCTCGGCTGGGTTCGACCGCGACGACGAGGACAAATGGGCCCGGCAGTGGGCGCAGGCGTACGTGCGGTTCGCGGCCACCGAGAAGCGGGACTACCTGCGCGACCTCGGCCTGCGCGTGACGCCGCTGGTCGGCTGGGCCGAACGCGGCGGCGCCACCGCTGACGGGCACGGCAACTCGGTGCCGCGCTTCCACCTCACCTGGGGCACCGGCCCCGAGGTGGTCCGGGTCTTCGCCGAGCCCGTGCTCGAAGGCGAGCGGCGCGGGCTGGTCCGCTTCGGCTTCCGTCACCGGGTGGACGAATTGATCGTGGAGGACGGCGCGGTGGTCGGTGTGCGTGGCGCCGTGCTCGAGGACACCGATCTGGAGCGCGGTCGCGCCTCGTCCCGCACCGAAGTCGGCGGGTTCGAACTGCGCGCCAAGGCCGTGATCGTGGCTTCCGGCGGGATCGGCCACAACCACGAGCTGATCCGGCGCAACTGGCCCACCGAACGACTGGGCCCGTGCCCGGAGACCATGATCTCCGGCGTGCCCGCGCACGTCGACGGCCGAATGCTGGCCATCACCGAGACCGCGGGCGGCGCCATCGTCAACCGCGACCGCATGTGGCATTACACCGAGGGCATCGTCAACTGGGACCCGATCTGGCCCGACCACGCCATCCGGATCATTCCGGGGCCGTCCTCGCTGTGGTTCGACGCCAACGGAAAGCGGCTGCCCGCACCGTGTTTCCCCGGATTCGATACGAACACGACGATGAAGGAGATCCTGAAGACCGGCTACGACTACTCCTGGTTCGTGCTCACCCAGTCGATCATCGAGAAGGAGTTCGCGCTGTCGGGCTCCGAGCAGAACCCGGACATCACCGGCAAGGACCTCAAACTCACTTTGAAGAGCCGCGTGGCCAAGGGCGCGCCGGGCCCGGTCGAGGCGTTCAAGCAGCACGGCGTCGATTTCGTCGTCGCGGACACGCTGCGCGAGCTGGTCGAGGGCATGAACAAGATCGCGCGCGGCCCCCAGTTGGATTACGACGACCTGGAACGCCAGATCGTCGCGCGCGACCGGGAACTGGCGAACAAGTACGGCAAGGACAGCCAGCTGATGGCGATCGCCAACGCGCGCCGATACTTCGGCGACAAGGCGGGCCGGGTCGCCAAACCCCACCGGATCCTCGATCCCGCCGCGGGCCCGCTGATCGCCGTCCGGCTCAACATCCTCACCCGGAAGACCTTGGGCGGTCTGCAGACCGACCTGAGTTCCCAGGTGATCAGGCCGGACGGCACGGCGTTCCCGGGTCTGTACGCCGCGGGTGAGGTCGCCGGATTCGGCGGCGGCGGTGTGCACGGCTACAACGCTCTCGAGGGTACCTTCCTCGGCGGGTGCATCTTCTCCGGCCGGGCCGCTGGGCGTGCGCTGGCCGCGAGGCTCACCTGAGCGCTACCGTCGACAGCCGGACGCGACCGTGACGGGCCCTGTCGCGGTCGCCAGCGACGGCGACGACGTGAACGACGGCGCGCCGGAATAGAGCCGGGTGCCCGCCGAGTATCGCCCCGGTTCCACCCGCACCTCGGTGATCTCGGCCTCGTTGCCGAAGACGTCCGTCACGCGCGCGGTGAACGGGCCCAGCCCGGCGCCGGAAAGGGTCCAGTAGTTGTCGGCCCGTCGGCTGAGCTGTCTCCACGGCCCACCCTCCGCCGGACGAACAGCCGCCTCGCGCAATGGGTTTCCGGTGCCGCCGAACAGGATGCCGAACCAGGACGCGGACGAATCCGGCTTCACCTCGTAGGTCAGCTCCTGCGCCGGTTGCGGATCGCGGACCAGACGGTAGCCGACCCGCGCCACTCCGTCGCGGGGATCGGCGATCCGCTCGAACGCCGCAGCGCTGAGATCCAATTGTCCCGGAGCGCATGCCGGGCAGTGGTCGACCACCAGCGCGCGGACCGACCCCCGTGGGCCCGCGATGTCCAGCAGTGCCCCGCAGAGGTCGGCGCGCCCATAGTCGCGGGTCGAAAGCCCGGCATAGTAGCCGTCCGGCGGCAGCTCGCGGAAGGAACACGATGTCCGCGTGCCGAAGACGTAGTAGCGCACCTCGGCGGACATGTCCGGCCCGATCGGCGCGAAAGTCACGGCGGACACGGGAAATCGGGACGGCGAGGACACCTCGTCGAGCGGATGCGCCGCGGCGCAGGTCGGCGCCGACGGCCGCACCAGCCAGACGACCACCGCGACGGTGGCCAGCGCGCCCGCCGCAAACCATAGCCATTCGGAACGGAATGGCCGCTCTTGGATCGGTACCCGGTGCATCGCTTCCCCGACTCCGGCTCGGCTCCTCGCGGACTGTCCATCCTGACTCCACCAGGAAAGCAGCCCGGCCGCTCGCGCGCACAGCGAACGAAAATTCTTCACAGTGAAAGGCGGGCAATTCAGCAAGCGCACCGCTAATTTCGGCCATTCCGCCCGGGGACGGCCGCGGCCGATCGGAAATGATCCGGCGGAGCCGGGCGCACCGATGCCGGGCCGCGCGATGCAGCTAGAGCCTACGCGCGTGCCGAGGACACAGGGTTCGCCCCGCCTCACGGGCGATCTCGGCCAGCGCCATGGCCAGCCGCGCGGTGTCCGGCGCCACCGCGTCGGCACCGATCAGGCCCGACAGCGACACCGCGGCCACCGCCGCGCCGCGACCGCGAATCGGCACTGCCACGCATGTGATTCCGGGCACGGACTCCTCGTTGTCGACGGCGACACCCTGACGGTTGCGGATGCGGCCGAGTTCGCGATGCAGTTCGGCGCGGTCGGCGAGGGTGCGAGCGGTCAGTTGCGGCAGGCGATCCCGGAAGGACGCCTCCACGATGCTCGGGTCCAGCGTCGCCAGCAGCGCCTTGCCGAGTGCGGTGCTGTGCGCGGGCATTCGGCCGCCGAGCCGGGTGGGCACGCTGGCGGCGATCCGGCCGCCGACCTTGTCCAGGTACAACACATCGCGCCCGTCCAGAACGCCGAGATGGCCCACCATTCCGGTCTGCTGGCAGACGTCGTGCAGCAGTGGGCTCACCACATCGCGGATCTCGTTTTGGTCGGCGGCCAGGCCACCCAACTCCAGAGTGCGCAAGCCGAGCCGATAGCCGCCGGGCGCGTGCGCCAGCCAGCGCAGCCGGATCAGCTGGTCGAGGATGCGATGCACGGTAGAGCGCGGCAGTCCGGTGCGCTCGGCCAGTTCGACGAGGG
This sequence comes from Nocardia sp. NPDC051929, assembly GCF_044548645.1. Classification (NCBI taxonomy): domain Bacteria; kingdom Bacillati; phylum Actinomycetota; class Actinomycetes; order Mycobacteriales; family Nocardiaceae; genus Nocardia; species Nocardia sp. NPDC051929. Next base: position 6,266 of record NZ_JBIUCG010000051.1, read on the forward strand.
TGAGCGTCGGCGTCGCGCCGTCGAACGCCTCCAATATCAGCGTCATCCGCTCGATCATCGATGCCGGGGGCTGGCTGGGTCGTGCTGCCTGTCCGGATCCGGTCGGCAAATCCCCCGTCTCGGAATCGGTCATCACCTCGACCGTCATTGCCAACCTCCACGCGTGCTCGCGTAGAGCTTAGAGGCCGCTAAGCGGACCCGTGCGCGGAATCCTCGAGGGCGAAAAGCCACTCGCGGGTGTACCGCTCGGCCAGCAGGGGCAGGAAGTTGACGATGGTGGCGTGGTGTGCGACATGGTCGTAGGAGGCCTGGAGATGATCCTCGATCGCGGCTTCGCTGGCAACGCCGTCGAATTCGTTCTCCAGGCGCCGCGCGGCCGCCTCGAGGGCAAGTTCTTGGTCGAGAGGGATCTGCTGGTTCGAGTCGTGGGTGGCATGGCGGTCGGTCATCGCAAGATTCCCCTGGTCGTGACGGATCGGTACCCAGGACGCTGTCGTGGCGCACGATAACGCCCGTCATATGGGTACCCGCCCCCGCCCGGTTCGACACCCTCGCCTGCGGCTGAGGTCCCCGATCCGGCCTCCGCTCCGGACGACGACACAGTTGATCCCCGCGGATCTCGATCCGTCCCTTCGCGATGCCGACTCGCACCAAAATGGAACACGTTCTTGTCTGCGGGGGCTGCGCGTGCCAGGCTCGACAGATGGATCTCGACGCCATCGAAGCCGTCCGCCAGTTGAAGTACCGCTACTTCCGTGCCCTCGACCTCAAAGAGTGGGACGAGTTCGCCGACACCCTCGCGGTCGACGCGAAAGGGCGCTACGGCACCCACGCCATGGGCGAACCGCTGAACCTCGACGGCCGTGACGCCATCACCGCGTTCATGCGGGAGAATCTCGGCCCCTCGGTGGTCACCGTCCACATCGCCAACCACCCGGAGATCGGCGTCGACGGCGCGACGGCCACGGGATCCTGGGCCTTCGAGGACACCGTGCTCGCCACCGAGTACGGGGTGCTGATCCGGGGAGCCGGCTACTACACCGACACCTACCGCCGCGACGACGACGGCAAGTGGCGCATCGCCTCCACGGCCTACCGGCGCATCTACGAATCCATGCAGTCGCTGTCGGACACACCCAGCTTCCAGTTGCTGTCCAACATGTGGGCGCCCGGTAAGTGACGGGCGGGAAAACGGTCCACTATCCGCCCGGTGGCGCTGGACGGTCCCGCGCCGCCCGGCGGATGCTGCGAACATGCCCTCGCTAGCGCCTGACGAGTTCACTCCCGAGATCACCTACCTGAACACCGCCTCCTTCGGTCTGCCGTCCGCCCGCGCCCTGGCCGCGGTCCGCGAGGCGAGCACGAGCTGGGCCACCGGCCGCAGTGGCCCGACATCCCAAGTGGACCTTCTGGTACCGGACCTGCGCGCGGGCTTCGCCCGGCTGCTCGACGGTGCCACCGCCGATGACATAGCGCTCGGCAGCGGTGTCGCGGGCCTGATCGCACCCGTGGCCGCCGCACTGCCACCGGGTGCGGAGGTCCTCCTGCCGGAAGGCGAATTCGCCTCGGTCTCGATGCCTTTCGTGTACCGGGACGATCTCGTCGTGCGCTTCGTCCCTTTGGCGGAACTGGCCGCGCAGGTCCGCCCGGAGACGGAGTTGGTGGCGGTGAGCGTGGTCCAATCCGCGGACGGCCGCGTCGCCGATCTCCCCGAGCTGCGCGCGGTCACCCGGGCCAACAACGCGCGTTTGCTCGTGGACGCCACCCAGGCCGCGGGCTGGCTGCCGCTGCGCTTCGCCGACGCGGACTACTGGGTCTGCGCCAGCTTCAAATGGCTGATCGGCGCGCGCAGCGTCGCGTTCCTCGCCACGCCGCCCGAGTTCGTCCCGCAGCTGCGTCCGATCGGCTCCAGTTGGTACGCCGCCGAGGACCGCTGGGCGGAGCTGTACCGCCCGGCCGCGCTGCCCGCGACGGCACGGCGATTCGACACGACGCCCGATTGGCTCGGCGTCGTGGCGGCGCAGGCGGGACTGTCGCTGATCGAGGAACTCACCGTCGACAAGATCGGCGCGCACGACCTCGAACTCGCCGGGCATTTCCGTGCCGGACTGCGCGAACTGGGTTTCGAGCCCGTCGAGGCGCCCTCGCCGATCGTCTCCGTCCCTGGCGCGGGCGACCTCGCGGCCCGGCTCGAGCAGGCCGAGGTGGTCGCCTCAGCGCGAGGCGGCGGCTTGCGATTCGCCTTCCACCTCTACAACAGCGCCGACGACATCGAGCGGGCACTGTCCGCGCTGCGAGCCCGGTAGTCCCCGCCGCGGGCCGCCTACTTGCGCGGCCAATCGAAACGGGCGAGCCCGAAGTGTTGGCCGAGCAACCGCGCCGACGACATCGAGCGGGCACTGTCCGCGGCGCGAGCCCGGTAGTCCCCGCCGCGGGCCGCCTACTTGCGCGGCCAGTCGAAACGGGCGAGCCCGAAGTGTTGGCCGAGCAACCGCGCCGACGACAT
>NZ_JBIUCG010000051.1:8868-12272 GCF_044548645.1 Nocardia sp. NPDC051929
AATCGAGCGGGCACTGTCCGCGGCGCGAGCCCGGTAGTCCCCGCCGCGGGCCGCCTACTTGCGCGGCCAGTCGAAACGGGCGAGCCCGAAGCGTGGCCGAGCAACAGCGCCAACACTTCCGGTCGGCTGTTTGCGTCCGAGTTGGCGACGACGGGGCACTGTCGCCTGCGGGCCGGGTAGCTCCGCGTGCTGCCGAGCCGGTCACACGACCGGGCGGGGCCAATAGCGTGACACGCTGTCGCCGGCCGACCGGCACGCCGTGCAGCCGGTCGGTCGGTCGGCCGGTCGCCCGATCGGTCGGCAAGCCGCAGCTCATCGATGACCTCGACCGCGCACAGTCCGCGCGGTACGCCGAATAGCCTCGGCCGGGGCCGCCGTGCGATGGGCCAGTAGCTCCGCAGGCCTTCTACCTCCTACCTCCGCGTACCGCGTGGGCCGGGTGGTGGGTCAGCGACCGGGACGCTGCGCGGGAGCGGTGATCAGCGGGAGATCGAGCGCGGTGAGAATTCCGGCGGGCGCCGCGACCACGGCTGGAATCGCGTTGACGATGCGCAGGCCGGTCGCCAGCACGGTCGCGTAGTTGTGATCCCCGTTGCGGCTCGAGGTCACCAAGTCCAACGCGTAATTGGGCTCGCCGGTGATCTCGACCCGGTAGGAGCCCTCCGGGTCCGCCGGTTGGGGCCAGTCCGGGCACAGGTCGGGGCGCAGCCTGGTCACGTGCTCGAGGACCGTGACGGGCACGTCTCCGACCATGCCCCGCACTTCGAAACGCAGTGCCGCCGCGGTTCCTTCGGCGATGTGCCCAGTCGCGATGTCGAACGACTCCGGCGCCGCGATCCGCTCGTAAGATTGCGTGACGGCGTCGAGGGTGACCCCGATCCCGGCCGCGAGCTGGCGAACCGTGCCGCCCCAGGCGAGCGACAGCACGCCGGGCTGCAACAGCATGGGGATCTCGTCGAGTGGCTTGCCGAAGCCCATGATGTCGAACATGACCGCGCGGTTGTCGTAGCTGGCGTAGTCCACGATCTCCAGACAGCGCAGCTGATCGATGCGCAGACAGGTCCCCGCGAGCGCGAGCGGCAGGAGGTCGTTGGCGAAACCGGGGTCGATGCCGTTCACCCACAGCGACGAATTGCCCTGCGCGGCCGCCTCCTGCACCGGCTTCAGCAACTCGTCGGGCAGCACGCCGTAGGGGTACTGGAAGAACACGGGTGCGCACGCGACGACATTGATCCCGGCGGCCAGGATGCGTTGCAGATCCTGTACGGCTTCGAACAGCCGGTTGTCGGTCATGCAGCAGTAGACGACGCAGTCCGGACGCGACGCGAGCAATGCCTCCGCGTCGGTCGTCGCGGCGACGCCAACGGGCTGATCGAGCCCCGCGAGCGTCCCCGCGTCCGCTCCGCTCTTGGCACCGGACACCCACACGCCGGTCAATTCCAGGTCGGGATGGGCGATTACGCCGGCCAATGCATGCTTGCCCACATTGCCGGTGCCCCATTGCACTACGCGATATGTCATGTCACAGGTCCGGGATCGGAAGGTCGAGGTTGGGAACGATCAAACCGCCGTCGGGCTCGAGAATCTTGCCGGTGAGGTACTTCCCCGCAGGGGACACCAGATAGAGCGCGGCCGCTGCGATGTCCTCCGGTTCGCCGATGCGATGCAGCGGTGTCTTCGACTCCAATTCGGTACGTATGGCGTCGTTTCCGGCGACGACCTCCAGTGCGGAGGTCAGGATCGAGCCCGGCGCGATGGCGTTGACCCGGATACGCGGATTGAGGTCGAGAGCGGCGAGCTTGGTGTAATGGGCCAGAGCCGCCTTGGCGGTGCCGTATGCCGCGAACGCTCGTCCGGGGAGCCGCCCCATCGTGGACGTGATGTTGAGAATCGAGCCGCCGCCCGCTGTTTCGAGCATGCGCGGCACCGCGGCGCGGACCAAGGCGTGCGCGTTCGAGACATTGAAGTCGAAGGCGTCCCGCAGTGCCTGCGGCGTCGTGTCCAGCAGCGGGCACGGCAGTGCGCCGCCCACGTTGTTCACCACGATGTCCAATCGCCCGAAGCGTTCGACCGCCGCTTCGGCGAGTGCCGCTGTGGCCTCGGCGTCGCTCAGATCCGCGGGCACCACGTGGGCCTGTCGGCCGGTGGCGGAAACCCGCTCGGCTACCTCATCGAGCTGGCTTTTGGTTCGTGCGGCGATGACGACATTCGCACCCGCCTCCGCGAACGCAACCGCTATCGCCGCGCCCAGGCCACGACCTGCGCCGGTGACTATCGCGACCTGATCATCGATCCGGAACCGATCCAGAATCATTCACGCTCCTCAGCGCCCAGCTGACGAATATTCGACAGCACGTGATCTAATATTCGTCATCGTAAGTCGCTCACCGAGCCGGGACAAGGGGTTGCCATCATGCCGGACCGATCTGCGTCGCCGCCCACGCGGCGCGTCGTCGACATCGTGTCGCTACTGGCGACCTCCGGGGAGCCGATCAGCGTCGCGGGCATCGCCGAACGGCTGGGCATCGCGCGCGCGACCGCGACCGCGATCCTGGTCGAGTTGGACGCGGCCGGTTGGGTCGTGCGCGATCCGGCTCGTGGTTACGGCATCGGCCCGGCGCTGGTGGGATTGCGCGGCGCCGCGCTTCCACAGGACGTGGGCGAGCTCCTCGCCGGTCTCGCTGCCCGGACCGGCTATGGCGCCACGTTCAGCCGCATCGAGCCGGACCGGCTCACCGTGCTCGACGTCCGGCACGGCGTCGACCGGGCGGTGCCGGGAATCCCGGTGGGACATCGTATTCCGCTCCAATTCCCGGCCGGCGCGAGTGTGATGCCGTGGCGTCCGGCAAAGGAGCAGAATACGTGGCTGAACACCGCCGACGAGGCGGATCAACGCATCGTCGGCGCGCTGCTGGCACTGGTGCGTGAACGCGGGGTCGCGGTGTTCCGGCCGCGCGCCGACGATGCGGGCCTGGTCGACCTGCTCGCCGATCTGCTCGGCGCGGTCGGATCCGAATTGCTGCGACCGCATCTGCGTACTCGCGCGCTGCGCCAGCTCGCCGCGCTCACGTCCCGGCCTTTCACGCGGGCGGAGCTGGATTCGGATGAGATATTGCCGCTGAGTTATCTCGCGGCCCCGGTTTTCGATGCGAGCGGCACTGCGGCCTACGAAGTTCAGCTGGGGCCATTGCAGGTGGCGACGACGCGCGTGGAACGCGATGAATTCGTCGATGCGACCCGCAGCGCGGCAGCCGAATTGACGAACGCGCTCACCGCCGGTCGGCATGGAAAGTAATTCTGTGCATAAATGACGAAAGGCCCTCGACGGTGTCGAGGGCCTTTCGTGAAAGGATGTTCCGGCGGTGTCCTACTCTCCCACACCCTGTCGAGTGCAGTACCATCGG
>NZ_JBIUCG010000052.1:0-8432 GCF_044548645.1 Nocardia sp. NPDC051929
AGACAGCTCCACTTCACAGCCGGAGGCCTTCACCTGTCAGCCGGACTCACCACAGTGAGTAGGCCGGACAACCTCCCTGGACATCACAGCTAGCCCGCGCCAGGTTCCGTTGGCGTGACCCGTCGGTGCAGGGTCAGCAGGAGATGATCGAAGCGGGTGCGCTGCTGAACCAGCGCACCACCCATCGCGACGACGTCGGCGACGAGCTGCTCGGCCAGCGCGCGGATCTTGATGTTGGTCTCCTGCGAGCGCCACCGCAGCACCCGGAACGCCTGATCGGCGTTGACGCCGTAAACGAACATCACGACGCCCTTGGCCTGTTCGATCACCGCGCGCGCGTCGATCACGTCCGGCAGCAGGTCGTCGAGGGCTTCCTGCCGGTTGTCTTCGAGCGTCTCGGTGACATCGATGAGGTAACCGGAGGAACCCACCACGGCGCCCTGCTCGTCGAACAGCTGGTCGCCGATGACGATCACGTCGTGCGTCTCGTTCTCGGTGTCGATGATCCGGTGACGCGTGCAGAACGGCGACGCGGTCTCGATGGCCTCGGCGAGCGTCTGGGCGACGCGCTCGCGGTCGTCGGGGTGCAGGTGGCGTTGCAGAAGTTCGGTGGACGGCTCGGCTTCTCCCGGTGCGTACCCGTAAATCGTGGCGGCGTCGTCCGACCATTCCCACCGCTGGTCGGCGAACCAGAAACTAAAGCTGCCGATATCGGGGCAACCACCGAGCATCTTGCGTGCAGTCTCCTGCTCGCACTGACCTATCTCCGTCACCGGTCCAGTATGGCGCGTAAACAAGTCCAGGTCAGGCGGGAGGGGCGGTGCTGCGTGACCGACCGGTGACCGGCTCGTGACTGCGCATCGCCCGGCCCAAGGAAAAAGTGAAACGGGAACGGCCGCGAATCGAAGTCGTCTGCGAAGATCCATTGAGAAACCGATGTCTGAAATCGGTCTTCTTATTGGTATTCCATGGTTGCCGAAGGCTAGCGTCGACAGTGTCGTCGCTGACGATCCAGACGCGTGGGATCGATACCTCCAGGTGCCACGTGGACCAGCGCGACGGGACTCGATGACGCGAACCCCGACCGAGCGGGTTCCGGACGACGGAGACAACACACCATGTCGAAGATCCTTTTCGTGATGACCGGAGTCGACCACTGGACGCTGGCCGACGGGACGAAGCACCCGACCGGCTTCTGGGCCGAGGAATTCGTGGTGCCCTTCGAAAGGCTGAAAGGGGCGGGACACGAGATCGTGGTGGCCACGCCCGGCGGCGTCGTACCGAGCGTGGACAAAGGCAGCCTCGCGCCCGAGGCCAACGACGGTCAGGAGACCGCAGACCATCGAGCGCGGGTGATCGCCACGAGCGCCGAGCTGAACAACCCCATCGACCTGGCGAAGGTGGACCTCGCCGACTACGCGGCGGTGTTCTACCCCGGCGGGCACGGGCCGATGGAAGATCTCGCGGTCGACGCCGACTCCGGTCGGCTGCTCGCCACCATCCTGACCTCCGGCAAGCCGCTGGCGGTCGTGTGCCATGCGCCCGCGGCTCTGCTCGCCGCCAAGGGTGAAGATGGCGCGAACCTGTTCGCGGGCTATGCCTTGACCGGGTTCACCAATGCCGAAGAGGCCCAAGCGGGCTTCGCGGACAAGGCCCGATGGTTGTTGCAGGACCGGCTCGTCGAGATCGGCGCCGACTTCCGGGAGGCCGATCCGTGGGCGCCGAATGTGGTGGTGGACCGCACGCTGATCACCGGCCAGAATCCGGCTTCCTCCGCAGGAGTGGCGGACGAACTGCTGAGAACTCTCGGTTGATCACGGGACCCGTCTACCCGATCGCGGAAAGGTGAGCGGTGGCCGCGTCGCCGTCCCGATCGGGGCAGTCCGCATGCCAGGTCGGCCGCGCGGGATCGCTCAGGATCGGTGGTATGCCGGTGGTAGGCGGTACCCGCGGTCGGACAGCAGTGTGCGGAGTACGTCCGGGCGATTCGTGATGAGACCGTCCACCCCGAGGTCGAGCAGAGCGGTCATGGTGGGCTGGTCATCGACCGTCCATGGCACCACCCGCATGCCGCGGCGATGTGCGGCGCGGACGAGTTCGGGCGTGGTGAACGGCCGGTAGCCGGGGTCGGTGACGGTGCCGTCCTGCGGAGTGCCGTGCACCGGCGAGATCGCGGCCGCGCCGATGGCCGCCGCGGCCGCGACGTACTTCTCCTGCAACGATCCCGGAAAGTCGTCGATATCCATACCACCCAGCCACGGTGAGCCACCGGGCTCTCCGGCTTGCAATTTCGGCCGGCCGTCGGTCAACGCGACGGTCGGCAGCTCGGGGGCCACCTCCCGCAGGCGCGTCAAGGCGCCGAAGTCGAAACTCTGGACAGTGACCTGCCGCCCGATGCCCGCCCGGCGGATCTCCGCCACGACGACGTCCACGAACTGCTCGCGCGGCGCGGTCTGTTCCGGGGCGGCGGCCTCGACCTTGGTCTCGATGTTCAGCATCACCTGATCGGCGCCATACGCGCGCACCAGATCGAATACCTCGGCCAGCAACGGCATTCGCGCTCCCGGCGCCCTGCGCTGCTCCGGGTGATCCGCGGACGGCACCGAACCGCAATCGATCGTCCGCACTTGAGCCAGTGTCAGGTCCCGGATGTAGGTGGTCCCCGGCACATACGGGAACTTCGGGTCGCCCGCGACGGCCGGCGCCGTGTCCACGCACTTCGCCGGACTCGGATCGCGATCGTGGGTGACCACCGCGTATCCGTCCGCGGTGATCTGCACGTCCAGCTCCAGCGTGCTCACCCCGAGTTCCAACGCGTTCGCGAACGCGGGCAGCGTATTCTCCGCCACCAGCCCCGCCCCACCTCGATGGGCTTGCAGATCGAACGCGGCCGGACCATCGGCCGCCACCGGTCCCGCCGCCGTCAGCGCACCGCCCGCCACGAGCCCCGCTACCACACCGGCTGCGCACATCCGCCGCATCACTTCATCGTGCCGCTCTGCGACCGCTCCGGGGGTGAAGAAGCGATGAACGGACAGGCAACCGCCGAGGCGCACTCGGCCTCGACGAGACCGGGCCTGCGCACGTTGCCGCCCCAGAGTGGATAGGGCAGCGCGGTCGGGATCGGCCTCATGCGGACGTATTGACAAGGCTGAGGCATCTTCTCTAATCTCTTCTCTAAAGAAGAAACTGCACCAAAGATGAAACATCTTGTAAGCAGTAAATGCTGTGGGAAGGATTTCACCATGACGTCGGCTATCGCAGGGACCGAACCGACTACCTCGCGCAGTCCGCGACGACGCACCGTGGTCCGAGCCGTGGGGGTCGCCGCGCTGACGCTCGGCGTCGTCGGCGGAGGCGGGTACCTGTGGCTGGACCGGACCTCGGATGTCCGCAGTGCCGGCGTCATGGAGTGCACGCGGGTCGTCGCCGATGGTGGCAACGCCGACGACCTGCGGGCTGTGTGCGGGACCATCGCCGCCATGACGGCGGCCTGGGGCCGCAACGACGCCGACGCGTTCGGCGCGACCTTCACCGAAAATGCCACCTACACCACCTTTCTGGGCACCCGCTACGTGGGCCGCCGCGATCTGACCGAGGCGCACCGGGCCCTGTTCTCGGGATTCCTGAAGGGCACCGAACTCGCCGACTCCTTTCTCGGAGTGCGCTTCTACGGTGCCGACGTGGCGATCGTCACCAGCCGAGGTGACCGCTACGAAGGCGATCGCCCGGCGGAGTTGTCCAAGACGCAGACTTACACGTTGGTGCGCGAAGCCGACAGCCAGTGGCGGATCGCCAGTTTCCACAACACCAAGCGGCAGCCGGTCATGGAGCGCATCTCGTTCCTGTTCGACCCGGCGACGAAGCCGGAGGCCGAACGGTGAGAGCGTTGGTGACCGGCGCCAGTGCCGGGATCGGACGCGCATTCGCGAAATCGCTGGCAGCGCAGGGCTATTCGGTGACCGTCGTGGCGCGCGGGATCGAAGCGCTGGAGATGTTGCTCGCCGAACTCGGTGACGGACACGACTATCTCGCCGCCGACCTCGGCACCGAAGAGGGACTGCGGGCGGTCGCGGAACGGCTTCGCGGCGGTGGTTACACGCTGCTGGTCAACAATGCCGGGACCGCCGCGCACGGCGATTTCACCGAGGTTGCGCTCGAAGCGTCGATCGCCACGTTGGAGGTGAACTGCCGGGCGGTGGTCGTGCTGGCCCACGCCTTCCTCGGTGCGGCCGCTCCCGGCGGCGTCCTGGTGAACGTGTCCTCCACGCTCGGGCACATACCGAAGCCGGGCCTCGCCGTCTACAGCGCTACCAAGGCGTTCGTCACGGCCTTGTCCGAAACGCTGTGGCACGAACAGCGAGCACGCGGCGTACGGGTGCTGGCTCTGTGCCCCGGCGTCACCGCCACCGCCTCGCAAACCGCCACCGACGTACCGCCCTGGCTGGTCCAGACACCCGAGCAGGTGGTGGACCGTGCGCGAAAAGCTCTGTCCGGCGGGTCCGGTTCCGTCGTACTCACCAGCCCGTTCAACCGGGCACTCATCGCCGTATCGCGGCTGTTCCCCCGCCGGGCCGCCCTGGCCCTGCTGGCCGACTGAAGGAGATCGAAATGACCACCAGCACCGACACCGCCGCCATCCGCGCCCTCATCGAGCGCAGCAGGCAAGCGTGGGATCGCGGCGACGGCGCCGCCTACGGCGCCTGCTTCACCGACGACGCCACGGACATCACCTACGTCGGCACCGTCTACCACGGCGGTGCGGAGATCGGCCGGGTCCACCAAGCGCTGTTCGACAGCTTCCTGAAGGGCACGCGTCTGACCGTGGACATCGTCGAAATCCGTTGCTACGGACCGGATGCCGCTGTGGTCGTGACCCGCGGCGAATCCTCGAAGCGGCAGCCGGGCAAGCTCGGCAAACTCGCGACCTACACCGTCGTCCGCGACACCGACGGACAGTGGCGCATCGCGGCCGTGCAGAAGACCCAGCGCAAGCCGCTGATGGAGGCCGTGTCCTTCTTGACCCAGCCCGCCACCCGGCCCGCGGCGCGCTGATGGCGGCCATCGCGGTCCTGGGCGCCACCGGCCGAACGGGGCGGATGGTGGTCGACCGGGCGCTGGCACGAGGACATCGCGTCACCGCGATCGTCCGCCCGGCCACTACCGCGGCGCCCACGCTCGGGTCGACCGTGGTGACGGCCGACCCGTGTGCCGCGGGAGCGTTGACCGGCTTGCTCGACGGGTACGACGCGGTGATCTCCGCGCTCGGCGCGACCGGGCGCGGCCCCGCCACCGTCTACTCCGCAGCCACCGCCGAAATCATCGCCGCCATGCGTCCGGGCGGGCGACTCCTGGTGATCTCCTCGGCGGCGCTGGACGTCCCGGCGGACGCGGGGCCGGGCGCCAGAGTCCTCGCCGCCGTCCTGCGGAGGGTTATGCGGCACACTTACTCGGATATGGCGCGCATGGAACACCTACTCGCGCAAAGTGATCTGCGCTGGACCTCCGTCCGCCCCACGGGATTGACCGATGCGCAGGCCGACGGCAGCCCGCGAGTCTCGGTGGGAGCGAAAGGTAAGGTCGGTCCCCGCACTTCGCGCGCCGACCTCGCCGACTATCTCCTCGACGCCATCGACGATCCGCACACCTACCGGTCCGTTGTCGCTGTCTCGTCCTGATCGCGACCAACGCGGCGAGCTGTTGGTCGAGGCTTTCCGGGCACGGCTGACCGAGCGTGAGGAGTGGGCGCCGTTCCTCGACATCGGCAGGGTAGCTATATGGACCAGGAGACATCACGGCGAGGCGCCGACCTGCTGACGGCCGACATCGAGTCGGCTCTCGGTTTCGAGGTGCACATCGATGAAACGATCCCCGAGCGGCTTCGCCGCCTGGCGGATCCACCGGGATGGCGGATCGAATTCACCGTCCCGGCCTTGAGCGTCGTAATTGGCACCACCCCCGTCGAGCGCACTCCCGACGGTGTGGCGTGCAGACTGGCCCGGGAAGTCCACGACGACATCCTGTCCCGCAGTGGAAAGATCTGGCCCGCCGACCCCGCGGGTGGGGACCAACCGTTGCTCCCCACTCTCGACGGATGGCGTGGGGCAAGCGGCTTGGTACCGTACGGGCAGGTCGACGCGGCGAAGGATCCTGATCCGAGCCTCGATGGTGTGGTCCGATGGTGGCTGCCCGACACCTACGACGGACTCATCGCCAGCCACTCCGGCGACGTATGGTTCTCCCTCTGGCAATACCAGGGCGACGAACAACTCATCACACCGGGCATGCCGGTGACATGGGTCATCGGCGAAGGCGGACACGGAAAGTACCGCAAGGCAGACGAAGTCCGACCAGCTCAGCCGTAGCCCAGACGGTTCGGTACTCGGCCCCGGAACCCCGAAGCCTGACCGTGCGGGTCTTGCCCTCCGTTTGCCGACATCGGCTCGCGCATGCCGGAAACGATGGGTGACATTGCCACCAGATGGGAACGATGTGTCACGAAATGCCTGGTGACGGGGCCACCAGGGAACGTGTATCGTCGCCTATCAGCGGCACAGCGGCAGTTTGCGCAGGCCTGAACAGCAGTTTCCTCTCAGGCCATGGATGCGTGTGTCGCTCATTCGGTTCGGGCATCGGCGATTTTCGTGAATGTGCGAGAACGAGCGGGAAACCAGTTCGCCACCCCCGGTAATCGACCGGCGCACGGTGGTAGGGAGAGTGGAGCGATGGCGGGAGGCGAGCTGCGTCACGGGGTCGAATTGTCCAATCTCGATCAGCCGTTGTTCGACGAGGCCGAGGCGAGCAAAAGGGATCTGGTGGACTATCTGGAGTTCGCCGGGGAACGGTTACTGGGAGTGTTGCGCGGACGGCCGCTGTCGGTGGTACGGGTGCGGCCGGGGCAGGAGCCGTTCATGCAGAAAAACCTCCCGAAGTACACGCCGGAGTGGGTGGCGCGGACGAAGGTCTGGGCGGAGAGTTCGCGGCGGGAGATCACCTACGCGCTTTGTGACCACCTGCGGACCCTGATCTGGTTCGGTAATCAGCGGGCGGTCGAATACCACCCGACCCTGTTCCTCGCGGAATCCGCACCGGAACCCACACATCTTGTGCTCGATCTCGATCCCGCACCGGGACAGACTTTCGCCGACGCCGTGGCAGGCGCCCGGCTGATCCGGGAAGCGCTGACTGCGGACGGGCTGTCCGGAGCAGTGAAGACGAGCGGTTCCAGAGGATTGCACGTGTTCGTGCCGGTGGTCCCGGGGACCGATGTCGAGGACGCGGCCGCGGCGACGCGGGCCGTGGCGGCGCGAGCCGAGCGGATCGATCCTTCGGTCGGCACGACAGCGTTCATCCGGGAAGACCGCCACGGCAAGGTCTTTCTCGACGCCACCCGTGCGGGTGGCGCCACCGTGGCCGCCGCCTACAGTCCGCGTATCCGTCCGGGTGTCACCGTGTCGTTCCCGCTGCGCTGGTCGGACCTCGATGAGGTGACGCCATCCGATTTCACTGTGCGGACCGTGCCGGACCTGCTCGGTGACAACGATCCGTGGCAGGCGGAGATGCCTGCCCCGCAGCATCTTCCTCCGGATCTGATCGAGGAGGGACACACGATTCCAGTGGCCCGGGTTCAGGCCATGCACGAGGGCAAACGGCGCGCCCGGGCACGCCGAGCGGCGGACGCGCCCCCGACCAGCTGATCCCGTCCGTGTCGGCACCGAACACGCGCGAGTACGCCAGGAAGTTTCCGGTCAGCATGGACTCCACCGCTTCGAGATCGTGGTCGAGGGTCCGCGGCGTGTAGGACAACAGCGCGACCGTGCCGCGGGAGGCGGCATCGAGCGCCGCCGCGGCGTCGCCGTCGGTTCGGTTGTCCGCCCGGTATCGGAGGAACAACAGCATCTGGCCGAGGTAATCGAGGTACCGGGCGTGTCGAGTGTGCAGTGGTTCGAGATCGTGTCCGCCGCCCTGCCCGGCGGCAACGCCGAAGCGCCCGCGCACCTGAGCCACGATCCGGACACGGTCGCGCAAGCAAACAAGACGAGTATCTGCGGGCCTTCCGCGACTACTTGTTCGGACATCGCCCGCAGCCGATCTACCCTCCCGGTCCCGGACGGCTTCCACTCGATGCGGGACAACACGATCCGAGGAACGAGCAAGAGCCCTCAGGGCCAAGAACATCCGACAACGCCGGATAGTGCGCAGATCATGGGAACTGCGCAGCGAAATCCGCGAGTTCCTGCGAACCCGCCGCGCGCGGCTGACCCGCAGCAGGCCGGGCTGCCCGCCTACGGCGGCAACCGTCACGTGGCCGGGTTGCGCCGCGAAGAGGTCGCCCTGCTCGCCGGGGTGACATCTCTGCTACGCACTCCTTAATGCTCGCCTTGGGCAGTCACTCCCAACACTGGGACGAGCGGAGGTGAAGGGCGGGCACT
>NZ_JBIUCG010000053.1:0-8097 GCF_044548645.1 Nocardia sp. NPDC051929
AACTCGGCGTAGGACAGACTCGTCCCCTCGAACGTCACCGCGGGACTGTCCGGAGTGCGCGCGACCTGCGCCTCGAACAGCGAGACCAGGGTCGCCGCCGGCAACGGATGCTTGGTGTCGTTCCAATCTACTAGCACCCGACGGGATTCATCGCTAGAAAGAATCTTCAGATCCCAAATCGGCAAATCTGCGCGCGCAGCAAGAAACGCCTTGAAATAATTTAGAAAGCGCGAATGCTGCATTCGCGCCTCATCCTTGGTGTAGAGGTTGGGGTTGGTCTCGAAGTCGATGCGATACCGGACGCCACCTTCGGACTGATACAAGTTGACAGCGAGATCCGGAACGTTACCGGTGGAAAGTATCCTTACCTTACCCACAGCCTGTCCGAGAATCAGACGGTCGTGGATCAGCATGATGTTCACCGACGGACCGAATAGTTCGGTTCGAACAGCGCCGACCGCCGTGTCGCGGCGGATGTCCTCGTGTCGGTACCGCTGGTGACGCAGCGCGCCGACGACCTCAACTTGGACCTGCTTGAGGAGCCCCGACACCGTCGTGTCGTGGCCCACGTGCAGCCGCAGCGGCACGATGTTCGACGACACGCCGCCCGAGCGGCGCATCGCCGCGGTGGTGCGCGCGGTCACCGGCAGGCTGAGAATGACGTCCTCGACGCCGTTCCACTGCGCCAGATACGCGGCGAAACCGGCCAGCAGCAGACCGGCGGGCGAGGAATCGTGCCGCGCGACCGCCGCGTCCAGCAGGGTGTTCTGCTCCTCCGACAGCGCGGCGCTCACGATACCGTTGATCGCCGCGCGCGGCGCGGAACCCCTCGCCAGGCTGGCGCCTTCCTCGAGCCCCGCCACCCGCTCGACCCAGTATTCCTTGTCGGCGACGAAGCGGGAGCTTTCCCGGTAGGCGATCTCCTGCCCGTAGATGGTATGCAGGTCGGTAGCCCTGGACGGGGTAACATCAGCGCCCTGCAGCAGCGCGGTGTAGATCTCCGCAAACCGCTTCAGCCAGGTCATCGCGCCGAAGCCGTCAAGCACAATGTGATGCACCCGCGTATACCAATACCAGTGTCGGTCCGCGAGTTGCAGGACCACACTCATTATCAGGCGGTCGTTAACCATGTCCAGCGGACGGCTGTACTCGGCACGCATCCAGGCGGCAGCCGCGGCCGACGGGTCATCCTCGGCCCGCAGATCGACGTAGCCGATATCGTCGGAATCCGGAATCGAGTAGTCGACGTACTGGAGCGGTTCACCGTCACGTTCGATGATTTGCAGGAAGCCCGAGCCGAACTCGCGCGAGGCAATGATGCTGGCTTCCCGCAGCACTGGCCGATCAATATCGCCGTCTACGTCCACGTACTGCGCGATACTGATCGGAACTTGCGGATCCATATGCTGCGCGAACCAAATACCCAGTTGAGCAGGTGACAACGGGAAGGCGCCGGACAGGCTGGGTTCTACCCCAGAATCAGCGTCTAGCCGTTCGCCACCAGCTACGCTGTTTCCGCCGAAATCCAGCCGATCCAACTTCAATCCTCATTCTATATCATACCATCGGATGAACCATCCCGGCTTTCCCGGCATCCATGCCCTTAATTCGACGGACCACTGTTTCGAGTTCCGCGCTCGACTGTCGAACCGACACATTTGAGCTCACAAGGCGTCACCCCAGGAGCTCGGCCACTTCTCGTCATGCCATCGCCAATATCTCATTTACCGGCTAAATCCCCGCCGCAACCTTGTGAGCCTTCGCCGACCCCGGATGATGTAGTGCCCGGCACATCGAGTCAGTGCAATCTGCGTTCAGCTAGCACAACTCCTGTACGGCAACTTATTCAGCCGCAGAACAGCACCCCTGACGCCATTCGGGGCATGGAATTGCATACCCGCAATTCAGGGGAATACGAATCAGCCCCTTCCTACTCTGCTCCTATTTGTCCTACGGGCAGATTCATCTTCGGATTCAGCCAACTCGCAACAGCCCACCAATCCGCTGCAGTCATTCGAGCGTCCACTGGTCCCAATGACTCGTCGTACTCAATATGCAGACTTCGACAACGATCCGTTATCGGCGGCAGCTCTTCCCTGCAGACCTTGCAATGCATAGCCATAAAATGTCGTCGCCTCCGGCCAATATTATCGGGCGAGTGTTATGCAGCTTTGCCATCACCTTCCGGCCAATAGTGTCTGTGAGTGCCACATTCACGCGCATCCAGGAAAGCGGTCGAGCCACGTACGTAGCCCCTTCCATCGTGACGATGCGAGTGTGGAGTGCGGATAGGTCAACAGGGCTGCATAGTGCCACAATCGAATTAGTTTCGTCGGCTGGCAGGGTGTCAGCGACAATCCACCGCAGCTTGGCCAATCCAGGGGCGGCCGCGGCGGCCAACGCACCAAGGATCGTCGTGCTGGTGAGTACTACCGACACCTTGGCGTCGGTCATAGCCTGCCGCAATGCCGCAGGTCAAAGACGAATTCGTGCGACCGCCGCCACGGCATCGGGACCGGTGCGATACCTGCGGTGAGACATCCGATAACTCCGGTGATGAAGCCAGTCCGGCCGGACACAGCAGCAGAGCGCGCCCATGGCGTGACCGGCGGCGGTCAGGTCGGCTGGCTCGCCGCGTTCATGGTAGGTCAGTTCGGTGACGGGACCATCGACCTGACCGGTCTCGAGATGTCGATAGGCCGCAATCTTCCGGTTGGATTGGGCATGTGCACGGAAGGGGCCAGGTCGAGTACGAACGTTCCATTCCTCAATTACGACTTGGAGATTCGGCGGGTGATTCGAACGACCAACGCGATCGAGTCGATCAATGCGCGATAGTCGGAATGCCCAGCTTTCCGCAGCTTTCCCGATCCACCCGGTTTCGGAATCTGCCGCTGCCGCACCGGGACCGACCGAAACGACCCGCCCTTCAACGACAACCGCATATGCTCCAGGAACCCATCGACACCGAAGCCGTGCTCGACATCGTCGGTGGTGACACCATCGATGCCAGGCGAGTTACGGCCCCGGTTGCCCGCGAGCCGGTGGAACGCCACTCGCAGCGTCGCCGGGTCGTGCACGAGATTGAACACATCATCGAACGGGCGACCGGGGTCGGCCACCGCCCAACGGTGCAGCTTGTCCTGCATCTCCGATACCCGCTGCCACGGCCCCTTCGGATCCGCGCAGCCGGCGCAGCCGTTCGGCGGCGCGTCTTTGGCAGCGTTGTCACCACATGCTTCACCCCTTCCCATGGAACCGCGTAAACCATTGCGCGACAGCAGGCTAAGGAACATTCGTGACCGGAATTGGTAGCCCCCCTGCATGATTGCGCCGGCCCGGCGCCCGCATCGCGATGGCATTGCTCGAAGCGTTGACCGCCGGCGAGGCCTTCATACGCGAGTCGATCTCTAGCCGGCAATTCTGTCGGAATAGCAGTCCTTGATCGCGCACAGATACAGCTCGCCCTCGCACCGCTTGGGTGCTTAGTGATATCGATGAGCCATCGCTGGTCCGGCGCGGTCGCGTGAACTCGCGCTGGACGAGGTCGTCATGAACCGACGGTCCGGCCTTAGTACGGCAACGACACTTGGATGAGTCGGTGCTGGTAGATCTGTGGTGTGTTGTTGGATCATGCTGTGGCCGAGCTGGATTCGTTGATGAGCCGGGTCGGTGCCCGGTTCGCCCGGTCCGAGCCACGGGCTCGGGCCCGGGAGTATGTATCGGGGCTGGTAGCGGGGTTGGAACGTAAGAACGGGTGGACTCTGGCCGAGCATGCCGGTGAGTCGGGACCGCAAGGGATGCAGCGGTTGCTTCGGCGAGCGGACTGGGATGTCGACGGTGTCCGTGACGACGTGCGCGTCTATGTCGTGGACCGGCTCGGTGATCTCGATGCGGTGCTGGCGGCTGATGAGACCGGATTCCTGAAGAAGAGAGTGCGGTCGGCCGGGGGTGCAGCGGCAATAACCGGGGAACGGCAGGCCGGACGGAGAACTGCCAGATCGGAGTGTTTCTGGCGTATGCGTCGTCGCACGGGCACGCGCTGATCGACCGTGAACTCTATCTGCCCGAATCCTGGACCATCGACCGCGAGCGCTGCCGGGCCGCTGGGATCGACGACGAGGTCGGGTTCCCACGAAACCACGGCAAGTGATCGCCATGCTGGAGCGGGCACCGGACGCCGGGGTGCCGTTCGCGTGGTTCACCGCTGATGAAGCCTACGGCCAAGCTGGCTACCTGCGTGAGTGGCTCGAATCGCGCGACGTGGCCTATGTGCTGGCTACCCGCTGTGACCAGCGGGTAGCCACCCGCGCCGACCGGATGGCCCGGGTTGACGAACTCGTCGCCGAGTTCGCGGCGGCCACCTGGCAACGTTTGTCGGTGGGCGCTGGCGCGCACGGGCCCCGCACCTGCGACTGGGCGCGCCGCCAGATCGACGGCGCCTGGACTCGCGGGCACTGGCTGCTGACGCGGCGCTCGATCAGCGACCCCAGCCACATCGCCTACTACCTGTGCTACGGGCCGGTCCCGGCTGGTCGATCTCGCTTTCACAGCCGGGTCACGGTGGCGTGTCGAAGAAGCGTTCCAGCAGGCCAAAGGCGAAGCTGGTCTCGACCACTACCAAGTCCGCAGCTATCGGGCCTGGTATGCCCACATCACCTTGTCCATGCTCGCCCTTTGCCTGGCTATCGTCGCCGAAAGCGATTGCCGCAAACGGGGATTCGCCGTGGACGGTGAAGACATGATCGCTCTCACGCTACCGGAGATCCCTCGCCTGCTCGTCGCCCTGGTCCTGCCCCGCCACCACGACCCCCACCACGTCTGGGCCTGGTCACGATGGCGCCGCCGACGACAACACCAAGCCCGTCTATCCCACTACCGGCGACGAGGCTACCCACTCACCTGAGTGTCGCTGCAGTATTAGGCGACCGCGTGACCCATGACCTCGGCTTCCTGTTCGAGTTGCCGGATCCGTCTGCGGGCCTCGCCCAGCTCGGTGGACTCGTCCGAGGTGGCGCCCGACCGGGCCCCATCTCCGATGTCCGCTCGTTTCAGCCAGTTCTTCAGGCAACTCTGCGGATGCCGAAATCCTTGGCGACCTGAGCCAACGGCGCTGCACCCTTGCGGGCAACCGCGACTACATCGCGACGAAACACCTTGGGGAACGGCTTGGGCATGATGACGATCCTTCCACTGCGAGGACCGAAGTCATCACGGATCAGGAGTCAACCGAACCGGGGAGCCTCCAGTCACCGCCATCGCACTGCGCCTCGGATCGGTCGGCACCGATACCGACATCCTCGACGATCAACTGCTCGACTGGTGTCCCGCGCCGTGGATTCGTTGCAGACGGGGGGTGAGTCGTTCGACGCCTCCCGCTTCCTTCCCCTGGTAGATCCGCTGTGCGAGGTCGTGGCGTCCTTCGACGAGGTTGGCCTGGACCTTGCCTCGTCACCGGTAGGTTTCGTCGTCGGCCATGTGGTTCGTTTGCGGTCGAGCAATGTTGAGGAAGATCTCGCCACGTATAAGGTGAGGAATCCACCGCCACCAACCGCTGCCACTAGATAAAAGTCGGAGCAGTTGATTCGACTCCCCCGTGCTGGTGGTTTCTCACAATGCCTGTGTGTGGGCGCTGTCGGGCATGCGGCCCGACTCGGATCGCGGGTGAAGCTGCTGTTCGAAGACCGCAACCTGACACCCGACCGGCACGGTAGTGCAGCGGCGCGTTGTCTTGCATCTGGCGACCGCTTCGCCGGATTGGGGTCCGCACCGTGATCACCGTCAAGCCGCCCGATGGATGTTCGCGCCGCTAATCATATGAGCCATCCTCTTGCTCGCCTATTGCACGCGACCGGCGGGCGAAGCGGAAGTACGCCTGTGTCTTCGACCGTAGTCATTGAGGAGAATTAAGTCGTACGTAGATTTTATAGACACACGTAGGTATTTCACTTCCCTGAGATATGGGCGGCGCCCCGCTCGAACCACTTCTGAAAAATCGATATCGGACTTGCGCAATGGCAGATAAGCGGCTACGATCCTCATCGTCCGATCGTTTGAAAGTAGGTTTACGCTCTCAGGTGCAGTGTCAGCGATTGCGGTCGGGAGCGACCCCTCATTGTCGGTGCGCACGGCGCATATAGTTGAGCGTTCGGAATAGCAGCGCCATAGGTCGAGAGGGTGACCGACCTCCTGTGCCGCCGCTGCGATCCCGCTGTTGGTGAGCGTGGAGCAAAAGCTGCAACTGTCGCCCGTTCCTAAATTTTGCAATCCTGCGAGCGTGGAAGGCCGGGTCCCATGGCACTCAAAGTGCTCCTTATCGATGACTTCGACAAGAAGTCGAAAGCCACGGAAAAGGTTACATTCGGTTTTGATGGAATTACATACGAGATGGACTTGTCGGAGGTTAATGCAGATCGGTTGCGCGGGATCTTTCACGAGTGGATTCCTTTCGCTCACAAGATCGGGGGAAAACGACGCGCTCGGAGGAGGAAGGGCTCCGACGAACTGAGCGACAAGAGGGTTTCGCAGATTCGCGCATGGGCTCGCCAAGAGGGCCATCCAGTATCCCGCCGAGGGCCTGTTTCGATAGAGATAATCAATGCCTACGAAGCAGCACGCACCTCTACGTCACCCCCTTTCCGGGAAATCCCCCGAATCATCGGCCCAACAGAGACACAAAAATAGACTCCTGAATCTGATCGAGACCGATCCTGCACGCTGGCACCCCGCTGAGAAGTTGTATCATGTCGATGCAATCCGTTGCTGGCGGGTCGAGACGGACTGTGTCACAGGACATTTGATCGTGTCAGATGAGTTGCCGAAGCGGTTGGTGCCCGACGAGTTGTGGGAGCCGGTGGAGCCGTTGCTGCCGGATTTCGTTCCGCGCACGCAGGGGTGGCGGTACCGCGCCGGTCGACCAGCCGGCGCTTTTCACCGCGGTGGTGTGCACATGCTCAGCGATTTGTGCGTGGCCGATGCTGCCACCTTTTTCGATCGCACCGCGCCGACGGCGCATCGCTGGTTCACTATCTGGACCGAGGCCGGTCTGTAGCGGCGTCTACATCGCGCCGTGCTCCATGAGCGGGGTATGGAAGGCTTGATCGACTGGTCGCAGGCGGTGATCGACGCGGCGTCGATGCGAGCCAAGGGGAGGTGATCGACCGCGCCGAGTCCGGTCGATCATGGCAAGTCTGGTTCGAAACTGCACGTCCTTCGGATCGGGCGAGAATTCCCTTGGCTGCAGGTAATCCTACTTCTGTGCCTTTGGACACTCGCCGTCGCTGACCTGCTTCAAGATACTGCCGGGCCCGGCACTGCGGCTCCGACCACTTGAACCGGCCACCGATCCTCGCTTGCCAACAAATAGACTGCGCCGCAACAACATTCATAACCACCTGAGCAAACCATCGGCACAACTGCCGTGCCAGCACTGAGCGCCGGATCCATCAGATGCTCCTCGCCCCGTTTCTGTCGACCGTCCAGTATATTGATGAAGGGTCAATTGAGCACTAAAAGCAGCCTCTATAACGTACGTAGGCCCCTCGAGCACGTACGCCTATCATTTTCGAGGTGATTGAGTGTACGGACAGATCTACCGGCCCGAGAACCGGGGCGGAGGACTTGCGCAATGGAGGATGCGGGGTTAATATTCTCGCCATCAGCTGACCTCCTCGGCAACGGCGGCGGATCCCAGAATCAATATCATCGACACGTTTCGAATCTCCTTTTCAATAATGGAGATTATGAGATGCGAAAGTTTCTCTCGATCACCCTGAAAGCGATGCGAGAAATTTCCGCAGTAGGTTACCGAGTTTCTGGATCTACCCGAAAAGGAGTTAGGCGGAGCCTCGTTTCAGGTGGAGTTCGCGGTTTCTTCTCTCCACTCGATCGATGGTCGGTCAGTAGATAGGTAGGCGTGGTCGAGTTGAATACTCGAGGAAGTCGATAGCGAGCGACAAGTGACTGATTCTGAGAGTGCGTCTGTCCCCGATGTACGGACGTTCGAGGTCCGCACCTTCGGTTGCCAGATGAACGTGCACGATTCCGAACGCTTGTCGGGTTTGCTGGAGGACGCGGGCTACGTGAAGGCCGCGCCCG
>NZ_JBIUCG010000054.1:0-7745 GCF_044548645.1 Nocardia sp. NPDC051929
ACCAACACCACCTCCACCGGCAGCATCACCGGCAACAGGTCCACGATCAACCCGACACCCAGTTACCGAGGCAACCTACTTGGACGAGGCACTAGGTAAACCATCGTCTCATGGTGGTCGAGGCGAGTCTCGTAGTCGCGGACACCGCGGCGGTGTTTGACCCAGCCACCCGAACGAACGCTCCACTACTCACCGGCGGGTAAAACCTCGGATCCGGTGGCCGTATCGCGGCGTTTGACGATCTGAACTGTCAGTGCCAGCACGAATTTCGCCCATACAACGAGCCGTCCGGCATAGCCGCCGTCGGCGAACACCGGCGAGACGGTGGCGAAGCGGGCCCGCACGGCGGCCAGCAGCCGGTGCGCAGCGTCGCGGTCCTGAATCGACGCGGCAATCACTACCACGGCCAGCAGCAGTCCGCTGGTGTGAGTGGCTATGTGACGTTTACGGCCCTTGATCTCCTTGCCCGCGTCGTAACCGACCGTGGCTGCCGCCACGGTATCGCAGCCATGGACGGTCTGCGAGTCGATCACCGCGGCCGTGGGCTGCGGGGCAAGTCCGGCACGTACCCGTGCCCGGTCCCACAATGCGTCGTGGATGCGGTGCCATGCATGGTGATGATGGCGTGGTCGGCGTGCTTGCGGAATTCCTCGGCAGCGGCCGTGCTCGAGGTCGTCAGTGCTGTCGCAGGCGGTGTCGAGAGCTGCCAACAACGCCATGGCCTGGCGGCCGAAGGCTGTCTCCACCAAGCCGGTTGGCGCCGTTGGGGCGCCGTAAGCCTTTGTGGATCTCGGTGGCGAGCGCGTCGATGCCGCGGTGGCGTCCGGCTCGGCGCAACGCAGCCGCGACCCGGGCTTTGGTGAGTTTGGCGAGGTGGGCTGGAGTGGGGGCGATGGACAGGACGGCGCGGGCCTCGAATTGGCCAGGTTGGTGGCAGATTTCCCAGCGAAGACGTCCAGGAAGGCCGGATAGTACTCGCGCAGCAGTGACCGCAGTTCGTTGCCGGCCTTGGTCCGTCGCCAGACCGCGTCCTGTTGGGCGTTGAAGATCATGCCCAGCTCACTTCCGGTGGTGGCCGAGGGTAGGTGACGGCATGATGCCTCGATGGTTGAGGTGACTCTCGTTGTCGGGTGCCGTTTCGGGGTTTGCCGCCGGTTGTCGAGGATGTGGTCGATGAGGGTGAACGGATCGTCGTGTAGGCGCGAACGCCCGATGGCCCAGCGTCCGGCCCGGCCACCTCCGTATCGTGGAGATAGTCAAATCTGTATGACGCGCCCCCGCGCGGCCCCTGTCGGCTCTGGGAACAACATGCATAGGATTTCGAAGAGGCGCTGTAATATGAGGGTCCCAATTGCTTTCGGAACGAAGGATTTCATTTGAGGGGCTCAATGATAACGATCCTCGGACTCGCCGCCACTGCGGTGGTCGGGATTGCTAGCGCCACCGCGTCTGCCGATAAAACGGAGGACAAATCTCGCGTCGTCACGACCGAGGACGGTTGGGAGCTGCGGATTAGCAAGACTGCGGAAGATCTTCAGCGCGTACCCAATCTGGCTGCTACGCCGTTCACCCGTGAAGGATTTGCCACCTTGTCGGTCGCAGCCGATGTCAGCGGCGAGGGCCGGGAGGCGGTGAATTCAGGAGCACTGCAGTTGGGATACCAGATCGGCTGTCAAGCGGACGTTTCTAACGGTCTCACCCTCGGGATGTCCGCTGCGATCGGTCCGAGTGTGGCGGTGACGGTCGCTCCATCTCCCGGTCTGGCAGTGGGCGGCAGCGCATTGGCTTTGCCGAACATATCGACAACCATCAAACCGGGTACCATCAGCGACATTGTCTTTGAAACCAAATCGCTTGCCGGACCCCATGGTTCTATCTCCGTTGACCAGGTGCAGATCAAGATCGACGCGTGCGCGGGCGCCGTTAGCCTACGCTCATTTGCGATCGTGTCGATATCCACAGCTACGGCCGACAACTCGGTCGCCGTCTACGGTGACCCGATATGGTTGTGACTCGCTCACGAGGATGGTGTCATTGGCTCGCGCTGGCCGCCACGTCGGCGTCGTTGTTACTTGCTGATTCCACTGCATCCGCGGAACCGGTCGCTGCGTCGCCAACATGCGCCGAAACACAAAACATGACAGCTGCTCCCGCCTGCGGCAGCCGTGAGTCCGGCCCTGCAGAGCGAGGCGGACCTGCTGCGCCACTACCCTCCCCACCGCGAATGCCGGCCCAGGCACCCGGAAGATCTGCACCTAACGCTGTTGCGCCCGCCGGCGCCCTGGTTCCGCCCGCGCCGGGTCGAGGCGGGGGATCGCCGATCGTGCCCGTTGAATAGTGGCGCATTCGCGCAGGTGGTTCAGGTTCGGCTTGAATTCGGTTGACCATGGTGAGGTTTGAAGGAACAGTTTGCCTAACGGGTTGGACCAGTCGTGATTTGGCTGCCGAGCCCGACAGGACGCCGCGCTCACGCAAGCTCGTCAGTGCTTTCGCCGGCCTCGGCCATGTCGCAGGCGAACCGGTCGACTTTCGTCGTGGCCGGCACCACCTGCCGGTCAGTGACCGCAGCTGCGGCGGAGGGGGTTGCGGTGCGCGCGTTGTTCAGGCCGGTGCGGTTGCGGCGGGTGGTGCCGGAAAACCCCTTGTCGACGAGAATCCGATCGGGCAGCACGGTGAGGACGAGCAGTCGCTCGATTGGGATCTGACGTCTTGTTTCGTCAATGGAAAGCGTACATATCCGACACGGAAGGGCTCGATCACCGTTTGACGTTACTGACGGGGGTTCATCGGACCAGTTCGCGGAATACCTCTGCAAGACACCCTGGCCAAGGCCTCAGTTCTGCGAGTGTGGTGTTCCGTGAACCGAACGGCTTACCGAACACCAGGTGGGGCTGCCCGTTCATCCAACCCAGCCACCCACGCAGCCAGATCCTCATCCACCGACACGACGAAATAGGCTACCCAACAACACCACGAAGTGCAGCTGGAGTATCAGTATTGCAACGGCACTTGGTTTGAGTATCATGCCTGCATGACACCGAGAGCTCGGTGAACAGGCACGAATACTCCGAGCAGGCCCCTCTCGACTTGGAGGGAAGGCTCATCGACTTGGCAGTCGAACCGGTTGCAGGATGTCCATGCGGGCAAGACTTTTGGCGACTTCGAGCGATCGCTCAGCGTCGCCCACCGGAAAGACATCCTCTGCGGTCAGAATATCGCCTTCTGTCATATGCCGCAGACCGGCGGCTATTTTCTCCGGAACCTTGATTCGGGTTCTCCGGATGGAGTGCTCGACTTTGCCGTCCATGCTCGCGGATGTGGTTTTCCGAATCTCGAGCGTGCACGTACCGTCGTCGGTATCGCCGAACAGGACCTCTGCTGGCCCACGCTTGAATCCGGTCGTCTTCTGTGCGCGATCGATGCCGGCCGCGTCGCCGAAGACGTGGCCGTTGGACGGTACCGCCGCGTCGCGCCCGGCTCGAGCCAGTTGCTGCAGTCGAGCCTTCGGATCGATCAGCGCGATCCGCTCGGCGAGCAATCCGGCGAGCCGTTCGAGCGTGTCCGCCTGCTCGTCGGACAACTGCTCGTCCAGATAGGGGAATCCTCGGAAGGCGGCGTCGCCGTTCACGATGTCGCCGACGATGTCGATCAACAACTCGCTCCATTTGCGAGGCTTCACCGCGACGGAAAGGTGCAGCGACATCGCATTCTTGGACGAGACCAAATGCGGCGTGCCGTAGGGCATGTACAAAACATCGCCGGGCGCGAGATCGGTGTCGATCAGGGGTTCGCCGAGCTCGTCCGGTTCATGCGAGGTGGGTTCCCCTTTTCGGGGCACCCACACCTTCCAGTTCTTCGTACCTTCGACTTGAATGATGAAGAGGTCCACCGGATCTTGATGACAGCCTGCGCTTTCTTTCGCGCCGGCCGCGCTGAGAAATGCGATGACTTCACTGCGGGACGCGAATTTCCGAGCCAACATCGACGTGAGTTCACGCAGGTTCGGAAAGAAATGATTCATTGAATACCACTGTATCGTGGCGCCGGACAAGAAATGTTCGTGGACTCGTTCCGGCGCCACGCAGTCGGTTACCGGCTTACCGTGTATGAGCCGGGACACCTGATAAGATGATTCGCGGCCGAAAATCGACACATAAGGCAATCGGAGCGACTCGCGATGCAGCAACTCGTCGAGATCCTCCGCGCGGAGAACCTCGCGTACATCACCTTGAATGGCCGCACGCCGCAGCAATGGCATGCGATCGAAGTATTCGCGAAAGAATACCTGTTCATCGCCGACCAGCTCATCGAATACAGGCGCCCGAGTGCTCATGTTTCGTTCTCCGGATGACTACAAATTGCTGCTACAGTTCACACCTCGCCGTCAGATTTCGATCGGGGCCGCGTACCCCGCGAGGTGAATAATCGAGTCCGTCAACGCGCTGAAAACTTTCAGCGTGTCGATGTAAGGAATGACCTCCGTCAGGAGGATTTGGACGTCCATGTAAGACCTCACTTCAGAGATTGGGAATGGATACGTCAAAGTACACGCGTTGCGAGATTTTGGCAAGACCCGGCCTGCGTGGAGCGGGCCGCTAGGGCGGTAAAATCCACGTAGGTGATTCAGCGTGCGGCAGCGAATTATCACGTACGTATATCGTCAAGGTGGTGAGTTATTCGCGTATGTAGCGGATGCGTGGGTAGGTCGAATGTTGCCGTAGCGGGCGGCGATCTCCGGCAGCGACAAAACCGAGGAGCCTCAGGTGACCGCGACGTTTGCGTCGGGCAGGCCGGACAGCCTACGCTCGGACATGATCTAGGCCACCAGCTTGTGGTTGACGATCACCTCGCACTGGGCCAGCAACGCAGCCTTGATCCGGCGTTTGCCGTAGGTCCCGCGTGACCGGGCATTAATCCGGGATATCTCGTCGGCGACGACGATCCTGCGAATGTTCTGGTGGACAACGGCTGCCGTGGTCGCCGGAAGAAGGTAGATCTGTTGTCGCTGGCAGCTCGGCAGGCCGACCGTCCCGAATGTCCGAGCGCGATCAGCCCTTCGACGACCGCGATCCGCCTTTTGGGGGAAGCCGTAGCATCGGCCGAATTTAGGAGTACGGGGCGCTGCGGCGCACGATCTACGCCGCGAAATACCTCGCCGACCCCGACTACCGGCGCAAGATCTCCCGCCAGCTCAACAAGGGAGAGTCCCTGCACGCGCTGCGCCGCGACCTGCTCTACCCCCACGAGGGCATGATCCGGGCCCGGCAGCTGGACGGCCAAACCGGGCAAGCCTGGTGCTCGACCCTCGCGACGAACGCCGTGATCGCTTGGACGACAGAGTATTACGGGCTGGCCGTGGAGCAGATGCGCCGCACCGGGCGCCGCATCGACTACGAGGTGCTGACCCACATCTCCCCGGCGCAGCGAGAACATCAACTTCTTCGGCGCGATCGAGGTCGACATCGACGCCGAACTCGCCGCCCTGGGCCCGACTGGATACCGGCCGTTGCGGGGGCGCGACACCCTGTTCTGATGCGCTTCGCGACATCGCCCCTCCCGTGGACGGCGCCGATTCAGTGGGCGAGCTGTTCGATCAGCAGGATAACGCCGAGACCGACCATCGTTACACCCGAGACTTGCCCGACCATCCTGGTGGCGGTCGGTCGGGTCCCGAGGACGAACCGGGCGCACAGGCCGACGCCGGTATAGATCACCAGGCAGTTCACGATGTGGACTGTTCCGAGGGCGAGGATCTGGACGGCGATCGGCCAAGCGTCTGTCGGGTCGGAGAACTGGGGTAGCAGAGCCAGGAATAGGACGAACACTTTGGGGTTGAGCCCGCTCACGCCGAAACCCTTCATCACCTGGCGCGAGCGTGACGCCGAAGCGATGTCGATGTCGGCGTGTGGTGTTGGTGGGTTGCGGAAGGTGCCTATACCCAGTCCTATCAGGTAGGCCGCGCCCAGAGCGGTCAGTGCGGTCATCAGCGGCGGCGACCCAGCCAGGGTCGCGGCGATCCCGACCGCCGCCGCGATCGTGGCGAGCAGGTGTCCACCCAACATACCCGCCACGGCGGGCGCAGGACTCCGATAGCGCAGCCCGGCGGTGATCGTGTAGGCCCATTCCGCACCAGGGGTGCAGGCGAACAGCAGTGACACCGCCCAGAATGCGCCGAGAACCCCAAATCCCATGATCGGAAGACTAGGGGTGAACAGGGAGAATGTGCTTCCAAGTCTTCCTTGGAATGCCGCTGCGAATGGCAAAATCTTGCGCATGGATGCGGTAGACCGGAAGATACTTGCCGAGCTCCAGCGAGACGGGCGGCTCACGGTCACCGAACTCGCCGCACGAGTGCGCCTGAGCGTTTCGCCGTGTCACCGTCGGGTCCGCGCTCTGGAGCGACTCGGCGCCATCGCCGGCTACCGCGCCAACCTGAACGCGAAAGCCCTCGGACTCGGTTTCGAGTCGCTGGTCTTCGTTACGATGGCCTCGGCCGACCGGGCCACCGTCGAAGCATTCGAGATCGCCGTCGGCGAGGTCGCCAATATCCTCGAAGCCCACCGACTGTTCGGCACACCGGACTATCTGCTGCGGGTGAGCGCGCGCGACCTCCCCGACTTCCAGCAGGTCTACGACCGCTCCCTCGCCACCCTCCCCGGCGTCGAGAAACTCACCTCCACACTGGTCATGAAGACCATCGCCGAGAACCGGCCCTACCCCCTCGACTGACTGCCGGAGCACGCCGGCGTAGTAGGGAGGCGCTCGGCTTTCTGCCGCCATCCTTATCCGGCGAATTCGCCCCCGAATGACAGGCGCGGGTCATCCGCGGGCGCGGGGTCAACATCATCGCAGCGCCTGGTTCAGCGGGGCAAAAACAGTCGTTTTTTCCCAGATCGAGCGCGGCGAATCGGATCTGCGAAGCCGCAGTTCGTCGAAATCTCGAACCGGGCCAGGACCCGTGTGCGGAATCTACGGGACGAAACCGGGGCTGTCGGCCCTTTATGGGACAGTTTCGGGCATGGCTCGATTCGGATACGCGCGTGGTCCCACCCGCGGACAGAAGGACGACGTTACGGGGGGTTGCGGTGGAGGTGTCGGTAGATGCTTTTGCGTGAAACGCCGAAGGTTTCGGAGATCTGTGCGACGGTGTAGCGGCGTTTGCCGTGTTCGTAGGTCTCGTTGTACATCTGGCGGGCCTTACTACTGCAGTGTGGTGTGCCGCTGACGAAGATCGACTACACCCGGTCCCCGGTTGTCGTCTTCTGACGAAGTCTCTCATACGGGGTCTGGCCGTCGAGTCCGCCATGGGGCCGGTGATAGTTGTAATAGTCTTGCCACTCTTTGGGTTTCGCGTTGAAGATGTTGACGTCGTCGATGACCACGCCGTCGAGAAGCCGGTAGAATTCCTCGGCGTCGATCCGGTGCGAGCGCTCCACCTTCCCGTTCAAGCGCGGCGTTCCCGGCTTGATGTAGACGTGGTTGATGCCCTTGTCCAGCACGTGCCAGTGGAACCCGGACTGGAACTCCGCCCCGTTATCGGTCTGAATCGTTTCGACGGCGAACGGCAGCTGCGAGAGCACGTAGTCCAGGAACTGGATCGCGGTCTTCTGGTTGTTGCGCGGATAGATCTTCAAGATCCGCAACCGCGTGCAGTCATCGATCGCGGTGAACTGGTAGAACTTCCCGCGCCGACCAACCGGTTTCACCGCCGGGGTGCCGGGCTTGGCGGGGAGGGGTTCGACGAA
>NZ_JBIUCG010000055.1:0-7603 GCF_044548645.1 Nocardia sp. NPDC051929
TTGGTCACACTCTCGGTCCTGACCTCGACGCCCACGCCAACCTCCACAAATTCTCAGCGAGCTGCCCACCGGCGAACCGCGCGCTCGGTCATCGCGGTCCGTCACGTGTGGGTTCGGTCACTGTAACTCATGGGACAGATCGGGCACACCCCAACCTGACTGCGTAGTAACTCCGCAATCCTTTCGGTATCGGCGATAGCGGCGGGATTGCCAAAAACGCGAACGGGCGATCCCCAAAGGGGACCGCCCGTTCGGCGTGTTCGGTCGTGAATTACTTGACCGAGACCTTGGCGCCGGCCTCTTCCAGCTTCGCCTTGGCGGCCTCGGCGGCATCCTTGGCGACCTTCTCCAGGATCGGCTTCGGGGCGCTCTCGACCAGGTCCTTGGCTTCCTTCAGGCCCAGGCCGGAGACGATCTCGCGGACCACCTTGATGACCTGGATCTTCTTGTCGCCCGCACCCTCGAGGACGACGTCGAACTCGTCCTGCTCCTCGGCGGCCTCGGCCGGAGCGGCGGCACCGCCGACGGCGGCGACTGCGACCGGAGCAGCCGCGGTGACCTCGAACTTCTCCTCGAACTTCTTCACGAAGTCCGACAGCTCGAGCAGGGTCATGTTGCCGAAGGTCTCGAGCAGTTCGTCAACGTTGGCCATTGTTGTGTTCCTTTCGGTAGTTGATGTCTATATGCGGGCGAGTCGTGCCGCACGGGTCTTACTCGGCGGCCGGTGCGCCTTCTTCGGCCTGCTTCTTCTCCTGCAGCGCGGCGGCCAGGCGGGCCACCTGCGAGGCGGGAGCGTTGAACAAACCGGCGGCCTTGGTGAGGTTGCCCTTGAGCGCGCCCGCCAGCTTGGCCAGCAGCACCTCGCGGGTTTCCAGGTCGGCGATCCGCTCGACCTCGGACACGGACAGCGGAGCGCCGTCCATGTAGCCGCCCTTGATGATGAGCGCCTTGTTGTCCTTCGCGAAGGTCTTCAGGGCCTTGGCCGCGTTGACCGGCTCACCCGTGATGAAGGTGATCGCGGTCGGCCCGACGAACAGTTCGTCGAGACCTTCCACGCCCGCCTCGGCGGCGGCACGCTTGACCAGGGTGTTCTTGGCGACGGAGTACGTGGCGTCGGCGCCGAGCGCGCGCCGCAGCTCGGTGAGCTTGCCGACCGACAGGCCACGGTATTCCGTGACGACGGTGGCCGTCGAGCTCTTGAACTGCTCCGCGATCTCCTCGACCGCGGTGACCTTCTCGGGTTTTGCCATACTTCGCCTCCTCTCTGATTGGTCGGTTCGTATACGCGAACTACCGATCAGGGGCCGGCGACAAAACAAACGCCCCGAACGCAGAGCGTTCCGGGGCGCAACAGAAAACCGATCCGGTGCGTATCCGGATCAATTCCCAGCCTCGGCTCTCCCTGCGTGGGCCGCCGGCAATGTCGCCGGACCTTCGACCGAACCCATACGGGATCGGCGACCAACGGTCTTCGGTAGAACGGATTGGGTAGCGATCGAACTCGTCGATAACTGACTTCCAATGTACCTGCATGGGTTCCCATCTGCCAAAACGGGCCCCGGCAGACGTCTGCTCGCAACCACTCGGCCGTCGAATCGTTGTGCCGCGACTCGCTTTTCCGCGGTGCACACCCGTGCGCCGCCCGGAATGCGATGCCGCGGTCTGCGTCGGCGAGTGGTGTTTCTCACGAAGTCGCGGTCGCGGCATGCCGCGCGAGACCGCGCAACACGGCCGTGGCGCCGGACCGGAATTCAGGGTCGGCGACCAGTCCGTCGGGGCCGACGCCCTCGCGCGGCACAGGGAGTCGTCGGCAGGCATCCGGATCGATGTCGGCTCCGACATAACCCAGCACGCTGCGCAGTGTGGCGGTCGCGCCGTCACCGCGACCCTCCGGCGCGACCGTGATCCAAGCGACCGGCTTGCCGTAGAGATCACCGGCGCCAACCGTCCAGTCCAGCAGGTTCTTCAAACTGCCCGGCAAAGTGCCCGCGTATTCGGGCGTGGAGAACAGCACGGCGTCGGCGCGCGAAAGTTGTTCGCGGAGCGCGACTACCGCGGGATGAGCGGTGCCGTCGTCGTCCGGAGCGAAAGCGGGCAGATCCGCGAGCCCGTCGTACCAGACGGTTTCGACACCGTCCGGGGCGATCGCCGAGACGGTTCGTAGTGCGGCGGAATTGGTGGAGGCGGCGCGAGTACTACCGGAGATCAACAGAACGACGGTCACATCCACCCCAACCACGCCGTCGGGCGGATTAGTCCTCGAACGCGCAACGGCGGGAACGCACAATGCGTTCCCGCCGTTGCCGCGGCTCGCTGCTGCTTACGCGTCCTCTTCCAAGAGGTTGCGGGTGCGGTTCGGGTCCACCGGGATGCCCGGTCCGGTGTTCGTCGAGACCGTCACCTTCTTGACATAGCGGCCCTTGGCGGTCGACGGCTTGGCCCGCAGGATCTCGTCCAGCGCGGCGCCGTAGTTCTCCACCAGCTTGCTGTCGTCGAAGGACGCCTTGCCGATGACGAAGTGCAGGTTGGCCTGCTTGTCGACACGGAAGTTGATCTTGCCGCCCTTGATGTCGTTGACGGCCTTGGTCACATCGGTGGTGACCGTGCCCGTCTTCGGGTTCGGCATCAGGCCGCGCGGGCCGAGGACACGCGCGATCCGGCCGACCTTGGCCATCTGGTCCGGGGTGGCGATCGCGGCGTCGAAGTCCAGCCAGCCGCCCTGGATCCGCTCGATCAGGTCCTCGGCGCCGACGGCATCGGCGCCCGCGGCCTCGGCCTCGGCGGCCTTCTCGCCCGCGGCGAACACGATGACGCGGGCGGTCTTACCGGTGCCGTGCGGCAGGTTGACCGTGCCGCGGACCATCTGGTCCGCCTTGCGGGGATCCACACCGAGACGCACGGCGACCTCGACGGTCGCGTCGGTCTTGGTGGTGGCGGTCTCCTTCGCCAGGCGCGCGGCGGCCAGCGGGGAGTAGAGCTTGGTGCGATCGACCTTCTCGGCCGCGGCGAGGTACGCCTTGCTTCGTTTTGCCATGATTCTCTGTCCTTGTTGGTAGTTCAGACGTGGTTATCGGGCCTGGCCGGCCCTCCCACCGGGGAGCGGTTCCGCTCAGCCCTCGACGGTGATGCCCATCGAACGCGCGGTACCCGCGATGATCTTGGCCGCCTGCTCGATGTCGTTGGCGTTCAGATCTTCCTGCTTGGTCTTGGCGATCTCGCGCACCTGGTCCATGGTCACCTTGGCGACCTTGTTGCGGTGCGGCTCCGCCGAGCCCTTCTGCACGCCGGCGGCCTTGAGCAGCAGCTTGGCGGCGGGCGGGGTCTTCAGCTTGAAGTCGAACGACCGGTCCTCGTACACCGAGATCTCGACCGGGATGACGTTGCCACGCTGCGACTCGGTCGCGGCGTTGTACGCCTTGCAGAACTCCATGATGTTGACGCCGTGCTGACCGAGCGCGGGGCCGACCGGAGGGGCCGGGTTCGCCTGGCCGGCCTGGATCTGAAGCTTGATGATCCCGGCGAGCTTCTTCTTCTTGGGGGGCATCTTTCTTTCCTAGGTGTTGGTGTCCCTTGCTCTTTGCAAGTCTGGTGTTGCGATCCTCGCCCGGGGCCGGATTCACCCGGCCGCCGACAGAGCTGGTCTAGATCTTCGCGACCTGGGTGAACGCCAGCTCGACCGGGGTCTCGCGGCCGAAGATCGACACGAGCACCTTCAGCTTCTGCTGCTCGGCGTTCACCTCGGAGATGCTGGCGGGCAGCGTCGCGAACGGGCCGTCCATGACGGTCACCGACTCGCCGACCTCGAAGTCGACCTCGATGACCGGCTTCGGCGCGATCTCGCCGCCCGCGGTCTCGGGAGTCGCCGCAGCGGCTGCCGCGGCGGGCTTCTTCTGCTGCTGTGCGGCCGGAACGAGGAACTTCACCACGTCATCGATGGACAGCGGCGACGGGCGCGAAGTGGCGCCGACGAAACCCGTGACGCCGGGGGTGTTGCGCACCGCGCCCCACGACTCGTCGTTCAGCTCCATGCGGACCAGGATGTAACCGGGCAGCACCTTGCGGTTGACGTGCTTGCGCTGCCCGTTCTTGATCTCGGTGACCTCTTCGGTGGGCACCTCCACCTGGAAGATGTAGTCCTCCAGGTCCAGGTTCTGCACGCGGGTCTCGAGGTTGGCCTTCACCTTGTTCTCGTAACCGGCGTAGGAGTGGATGACGTACCACTCGCCGGGAGCGCGCCGCAGCGCCGCCTTCATCTCGGCGACCGGGTCGGCGGGCTCGGCATCGACGGCGGCGGCAGGGGCGGACTCAGCGGGCTCCGATTCCTCGACCGCGGGCTCGTCGGTCGCGAACTCCTCGACGGAGTCGGTGGACTCGGCCACCGTGTCGTCGGCCGGGAACTTGTCGTGTGTGTCGTTCTCCGGGGTGCTCACTGGGGCACTCGCTTCCTGTGTCGTCACGTACATCCTCTGCGTGCCGGGCCGGGCGCGCGGCGAAATCACTCCACCCGTCTCCGCCCGGGATCGGCTACCGGCGTCGGCGTCGTTCAGCTAGCCGAACAGCCAGTTGACACCCTTGATGAACGCCAGATCCAACCCGCTGATGAACGCGACCATGAAAATCACGAACACCAGAACAACGCTCGTATAGGTGACCATCTGCTTCCGGTTGGGCCAGATCACCTTGCGCAGTTCCGCGATGACCTCACGCAGGAACTTGAGCAAACGCTTGAACGGATTACCCGACTTCTTGCGTTCGGCCCGATCGGTCGCCTTGGTTGCCTTCCGCGACGGACGGTCGAGCGTGGCGATAGCGCCCGTGTCGACATCCGAAGACCCGGCACGGGTCCGCCGCGCGGACCGCTTTCCGCTCGGCCGTGTCGCTGCGGCGGTGTCGTCGCCTTCGTCGGCGGCATGTGCGCCGCGGCGAGTGTCCCGCTCGTCGCTCACGCCTTCTCCTCGCTGAGCTCGGTGCCGTCGTGCGCGATGCGCGCTGTGCCAATGGCTCGCTCGCTACGCTCGCTCACGTCGATCCTCTCTCGTCGCTGGCATCCAGGGCAGGGGCGACAGGACTTGAACCTGCAACCTGCGGTTTTGGAGACCGCTGCTCTGCCAGTTGAGCTACGCCCCTTTGGTCGGACGGTGTTGGCTGTCCAACCACTGTTCGATATTCAGTTGTGCCCTGGTGTCACACAACACGCGCGCCGCTCCGGCAGTTGCCGGCCCCGTCGGCGAATCCTCGCGGATCGCCTGGAACCAGCCCCTCAGAGCAGCGCGCAGCGGCTGGCGACCCCAGAAACCCGAGTGTACGTTACCGTCCGCGCCATTAGCCAATCCGGGTCGCTGTGCCTGGTCAGGCCAGCTGCACCGTCGCGGTGGCGCGGCCGAAGATCTTCTTCCCCGCCGCCTTCGCGACGATGGCCACGACCGCGGTCTTTGTCTCCGGATCGACCGACTTCACCTTACCGGTGTACTCGACTTCGGCGGCCTCGTCGGACCCGACGTAGACCGGGCTGGTGAAGCGGACGTTGTACTCCTTGATCGCGCCCGGGTCGCCCAGCCACGAGGTGACGAAACCGCCACCGAGGCCCATGGTCAGCATGCCGTGCGCGACCACGTTCTCCAGGCCGACCAGCTTCACGACCTCGTCGCTCCAGTGGATCGGGTTGGCGTCACCGGAGACGCCCGCGTAGTTCACCAGATCGCCGCGGGTGAGCCGGACGACGCGGGTGGGCAGCTCGTCACCCACCGAGACGTCCTCGAACCCGATGGCGTGCTTGGTGCGCACACCGTCCACGGGCGGCACGACCGGCGCGGGCGCCTGGGTCACCGCGAGCGAGCGCGGACGATGCCCCGGCGCGTCCTCGCCGATGCCGTGCATGAGCACGTTCCGGACGGCGGCGTTGAGGTTCGGGTCGATATCGCCGCCGCTGCGGCCGACGAGGGTGGTGTAAGTGGTGAGCACCAGTTCGTCGTTCTGCGCGGTGACGATGTTTTTGGTCACGATGATGTCGCCGCCGAATGCCTGCCGGAACGAGTGCAGGTGGACATCGCAGGTGAGCTGGTCGCCGACCTTGATCGGGCGATGGAACTCGAGGATCTGGTCGGTCTGCATGATCTGGCTGAGGTCGTAGCCGGTGACGACCTCTTCGAACAGTTTGCGCTGGGCGAGAATTCCGACCAGGGAGATGAAGGTAACCGGCGCGAGCAGGTTGTCGTACCCGTACTCCTGCGCCGCGTCCTCGTCCCAGTGCACCGGGTGGTAGTCCTGCACGGCGCGGGCGTATTCACGCACCTTCTCGCGGCCGACCTCGTAGTAGTCGTCGACGCGGTAGTGGTGACCGACCATCGCCGCGGCGTTCGCCGCGGGGTCGAGCGCCTCGCTCGTCTGGACCGCTTCGTCTGTACCGGTGTTGATTGTCACGGGAGGACTGTACCTATCTGACCCCGTCACCCGGAGTCTGTGGAGCGCTCACCACCGCACCCACACCGTGAAATGCGTCAGGGCCGGACAATTGTCCGGCCCTCGCGGTGCCACGGCCCGAGATACCGGGAGCGACTCCCGGCGCTACACCACGCGGTAGTTCACGCGTGGATGACTAGCGGGATTCGCGGTGCGCCCGGTGCGTGCCGCAGTTCGGGCAGAACTTCTTCAGCTCCAAGCGGTCCGGATCGTTGCGCCGGTTCTTCTTGGTGATGTAGTTGCGGTGCTTGCACTGCTCGCAGGCCAAGGTGATCTTTGGCCGGACATCGGTGGACTTCGCGGCCACGATATGCCTTCTTTCCGGTACCTGATGGGCTTGATCGGTTGTGGTAGCGATGGCCGGACTTGAACCGGCGACACAACGATTATGAGTCGTTTGCTCTACCGACTGAGCTACACCGCCACGGCGTCGCATTGCCATGGTGCCGAGCCCGCACTATCGGGAGCGATGCCGAGTCGGTCACCACCGGCAATCCGGCGAGCCCCCTAACGGAATCGAACCGTTGACCTTTTCCTTACCATGGAAACGCTCTGCCGACTGAGCTAAGGGGGCATGACTACTTCCGCACCGAGCCCCAAACACCCGACCTCAGCGCGGTGAAGTCTTGAACGAGGTTACACACTCACCGCTCCCACCACCAAACCGTGTGGTCAGAGACGTATTTTTCACCCGCGGGGACACGGAATTCCACGCGTCGCCAGGGCTCGCACCCACGCCGACGCCGCTCGCGACCGCGTTGAGCGCACAAACCGACCCCGCAGGGCTGTCGGGTTCACGCAGACCTCGGAGTGCGCGGCCTCGAAATGCACGGCGTATGAGATCGGCCGATCGGCACACACGGGCACCCGAACACCCGCGACCGACGCCAATCCGGCAATCCCAGAATCAAACGAAACGCGTGTGACCAATGCAACCACTGGAAGGGGGGTCCCGGGGGGCGAAGCCCCGCCGGGCGGGGCGTGGGGGGGGGGGGCCCCCCCCCCCCCACGCCCCGGCGCGCCGGCGCGGCGGGGGGGGGGGGGGGGGGGCGCGCGGGGGGGGGGGGGGGGGGGGGGGGGGGCGCCGCCGGGGGGGGGGGGGGGGGGGGGGGGGGGGGGGGGGGGGGGGGCGGGGGGGGGGGGG
>NZ_JBIUCG010000056.1:0-7592 GCF_044548645.1 Nocardia sp. NPDC051929
GCGTATGTGCTCGATGACCGGTTGCATCCGGCGCCGGTCGGGGTGGCAGGGGAGATCCATGTGGTCGGCGCGCAGCTCTCGCGCGGGTATCTGGGGCGTGCGGGGTTGACCGCGACACGGTTCGTGGCCGATCCGTTCGGTGCGCCGGGCTCGCGGATGTATCGCTCCGGGGATATCGGGCGCTGGCGTGCCCGCGGTGACGACGCCGCCCTGGAGTACGCCGGTCGGGGTGATCAGCAGGTGCAGTTGCGTGGCTTCCGTATCGAGCTCGGGGAGATCGAGGCGGCGCTGCTGCGCTGTGCCGGGGTCGGGCAGGCGGTCGCGGTGGTCCGTACCGACGAGCATGCCGGTGACCGTTTGATCGGGTACGTCGTGCCCGACCCGGGCGCGAGCATCGACCCGACCGTGGTGCGCGGCGAAGTCGCCGAATTCCTGACCGGCTACATGGTCCCGGATGCGGTGGTCGTGCTCGAGGTGTTGCCGTTGACGGCGAACGGGAAACTGGACCGCCGGGCGCTGCCCGCGCCGGAGATCGTCAGCACAGCTGCCTACCGCGCGCCGCAGACGGTCACCGAGCAGGCCGTGGCCGCCGCGTTCGCCGAACTGCTCGGCGCCGACCGCGTCGGCCTGGACGACGATTTCTTCGGGCTCGGCGGTAACTCGCTGCTCGCGGCCCAGGTGGCCGGACGGCTGCGGGACGCGACCGGAGCGACGGTGCAGGTGCAGTGGTTCTTCACCGACGCCACGGTGGCGGGCTTGGCCGCGCGCATCGACGCGGGCGACGCCGACGCCACCGCGGCGCTGGACGTGCTGCTGCCCATCCGGGCGAGCGGATCGGCGGCACCGCTGTTCTGCCTGCATCCGATGTACGGCTTGGCCTGGTCGTACGCGGGTCTGGCCCAGTTCCTGCCCGTCGAGCAGCCGATCTTCGGCCTGCAATCGCCCGCGCTGTCGGAGGACGTCGAGCTGCCCGGTTCGCTGGACGAACTGGCCGAGCGCTACCTGTCCGAGATCAGGGCGGTACAACCGCAGGGTCCGTACCGGTTGCTCGGCTGGTCCCTCGGCGGCGTGCTCGCCCATGCCATCGCCACCAGGTTGCAGGACGCGGGCGAGCGGGTGGAGTTGCTGGCCATGATGGACAGCCATCCGAATCCGGACGTGGTCGGATTCCGCGCGGCGGTGCGCGGGGCCCTGGCCGAACTCGGCCTCGGCACGGCGGTCACCGCGGACGGCGATGTCTACGAACTCGACGACGAGTCGTTGGCCGCGTTGCACGCCATGATCCCGGCCGATCTGGTCGCGGTGACTCCCGAGCGGCTGCGCCGGATCTACCGCACCGCGGTCCGCTCGGCGGAGTTGATCGCCGAGCACCGGCCCGGAGTATTCCGCGGCACCGTGCAGTACTTCAGCGCGGCGGTCGCCGATCCCACCGACGAGTTGCGCGCCGCGGCGGCCGACTGGTGGCCGTACGTCCAGGGCATGGTCGTCGACCGGCCGGTCGAGGTCACCCACGCTCGGATGGCCACACCGGAGGCGCTGGCGGTGATCGGACCGCAGCTGGCCGCTCTGCTCGACGCTCGCCGTTGACCATCCCTGCCGACGTCGCGACCCCAATCGCGCGTCGGCAGGTAATAATCAACCGCGGCACTCGTCACGTGCGTCCGTTTTCGACCCGAAACCCCAGGGTCGAGGCCGGTCGCGCTCGGCGTGCGCCGGTGGTCAGGTAACGATCGACCTGCGCACGTTCGATGATCCCAGGGTGGGGAGCATGGTGACGTGCGTGCGGCGACGATAGACAGGGTGAGGCAGCACGATGGTTCGGGCGGTCGGGCAGCGGCGTGACGAGACTGCGGAAGCGGTGCGCGTATGACCCGCCCGGCGCGTGTGCGCCCGACCCGGACCCGCCGCCCCCGCGTCACCACTCTGCCGCAATTGATGGCCACCGCCGTCGAGGCCAACCCGAGCGGCGCGGCCGTGGTGTTCGCCGACGCGACCGCCACGCTGGCCGCGCTGAGCTATGCCGAGCTGGACGAACGGTCCACGCGTTTGGCGCGTTTGTTGATCGATCGCGGGGTGGGTCCGGAGGATCTGGTCGCGGTCGGTATTCCGCGTTCGGTGGAGTCGGTGGTCGCGGTGTGGGCGGTGGCAAAGACCGGTGCGGGGTTCGTGCCGGTGGATCCGAATTATCCGGCCGACCGGGTCGAGCACATGGTCGCCGACTCGGGCGCGGTCTTCGGGCTGACCGTGGAGGAACTCCGCGGTGACCTACCGGACCGGGTCGAGTGGCTGGCCATCGACACCGCGGACTGCGCCCGGCGGCTCGCGGAGTTCCCGGCCGA
Source organism: Nocardia sp. NPDC051929 (assembly GCF_044548645.1). Lineage (NCBI taxonomy): Bacteria > Bacillati > Actinomycetota > Actinomycetes > Mycobacteriales > Nocardiaceae > Nocardia > Nocardia sp. NPDC051929. The sequence goes on from NZ_JBIUCG010000056.1 coordinate 2,340, forward strand.
TCCGGTGACCTACACCGATCGGGTTCGTCCGCTGCGCGCGGAGCATCCCGCCTACGTCATCTACACCTCCGGCTCAACGGGCAAGCCGAAGGGTGTGGTCGTCACGCAGGCGGGGCTGGCGAGCTTCTGTGCCGAGCAGCGTGATCGGTATCGGGTGACGAGTGCGTCGCGGACGTTGCATTTCGCGTCGCCGTCGTTCGACGCGTCGGTGCTGGAGTTGCTGCTCGCGCTGGGTGGCGCGGCCACCATGGTCGTCGCGTCCCCCACGGTGTTCGGCGGCGAGGAATTCGCGTCCCTCATCCGCCGGGAGGCCGTGACCCACGCGTTCGTGACGCCGGCCGCGCTGGCGTCGGTGGATCCGGCGGGGTTGGACGAGTTGCGTGTGGTGGTGGCCGGTGGCGAGGCGTGCCCGCCGGAGCTGGTGCGGCGCTGGGTGCTACCGGTGTCGGGTGGGCGCACCCGTGAGTTCTTCAACGGGTACGGCCCGACCGAGACCACGATCATGACGAACATCAGCGCGCCACTGGTGCCGGGGGAACCGGTGACGATCGGCGCGCCGATCCGGGCCGTCACCGAATACGTGCTGGACGAGCGGTTGGTCCCGGTCCCCAGCGGTGTCGTGGGGGAGCTGTACATCGCCGGTGCGCAACTGGCCCGCGGCTATCACGAACGGCGGGGACTGACCGCGTCCCGCTTCGTGGCGAATCCGTTCGACGCGCATGGGTCACGCCTCTATCGCACCGGTGATCTGGTGCGTTGGACGCCGGATGGCGAGTTGGAGTACCTGGGTCGCAACGACTTCCAGGTGAAGATTCGCGGTTTCCGTATCGAGCTCGGTGAGATCGATGCGGTGCTGGCGGCGCACGAGACGGTCGATTTCGCCGTCACCGTCGGCCACCACCTGGATAGCGGCGCGACCATTCTCGTCTCCTATGTGCACGCCGCGCCGGGGATGGACGCCGACGCGGCCGAACTGGCCGCGTTCGCCGAGCAGAGCCTGCCCGCGCATATGGTGCCGACGGTCGTCATGGTGCTGGACGAGATCCCGCTGACTCCGGTGGGCAAATTGGACCGCGAGGCGCTGCCCGCGCCGCGGTTGCAGACCAAGGTGTTCCGCGCGCCGGTCGGCCCGCTCGAAGAGTTGGTCGGCGAGGTGTTCGCCGAACTGCTCGGCCCTGGCGCGCCGGTCGGCGCGGACGACGATTTCTTCGAGCTGGGCGGCAACTCGCTGATCGCGACGCAGGTCGCGGCCCGGTTGGGGGCCGCCATCGCGGCGCGGGTGCCCGCGCGGCTGATCTTCGAGAGCCCCACCGTCGCCGCGCTCGCCGCGCGGTTGGAGCCGTTGAAGGGCGCGGGCGACCGGCGCGCGTTGGTGGCGGTGGAGCGTCCGGAGCGGGTGCCGTTGTCGCCCGCGCAGCGGCGGATGTGGTTTTTGAATCAGTTCGATACCGGGTCCGCGGCGAACAATATTCCGTTCGCGGTGCGGTTGTCGGGTGTGTTGGATGTGGCGGCGTTGCAGGCGGCGGTCGCGGATGTGGTCGGGCGTCATGAGACGTTGCGGACGGTGTATCCGGCGGTGGACGGTACCGGGTATCAGGTGGTGCTGCCCGCCGCGCAGGCCGTTCCCGACCTCGCGCCGAAGCCGGTCGCCGAGCACGAGCTACCGGACTGGCTGCGCGGATTCGCGCTGACCGGCTTCGACGTCGCCGCGGAGGTGCCGCTGCGCATCGCACTCGCCGAGATCGGTCCCGGTGACCACGTGGTCGTTGTGGTGGTGCATCACATCGCGGCCGACGGCGCTTCGGTCGCGCCGTTCCTGCGTGACCTGCTCAGCGCGTTCCTGTCCCGGCGCAACGGGGCCCGCCCGTCCTGGCAACCGCTACCCGTGCAGTACGCGGACTACACGCTGTGGCAGCGCGCGATGCTCGGCGACGAGGACGACCCGGATTCGGTGGCCGCGGCCCAGATCGCCTACTGGCGCGACGCCTTGGCGGGCATCCCGGACCGGATCGACCTACCCGCGGACCGGCCGCGTCCAGCCGTCGCCTCCGGCCGGGGCGCGGAGTACACCTTCGTGGTGGACGCCTCCGTGCACCGAGGTCTCGCCGAACTGGCACAGAGTGCGGGCGCCTCGGAGTTCATGGTGGTGCACAGCGCCCTGGCGGTGCTGCTCGCCCGGCTCACCGGCATCGACGACATCACCATCGGCACGCCCGTGGCGGGCCGGGGCGAGCGGGAACTCGATCCGCTGATCGGCATGTTCGTCAACACGCTGGTCCTGCGCACCCGGATCGATCTCGGCGCGTCGTTCCGTGCACTGCTCGGTCGGACGAAGGAAACGGATCTCGGCGCGTTCTCGCATGCCGAGTTGCCGTTCGAGCGGCTGGTCGAGGTGCTGGACCCGGTGCGCTCGCAGGCGCATCATCCGTTGTTCCAAGTGGCGCTGTTCTACCAGAACCTCAGCATGCCCGAGATAGTTCTGCCCGGACTGTCCGCTCGGGTGGTCGAGTTCGACAGCGCGATGGCGAAATTCGATCTGCAATTGACCGTGGTGCCCGCCGCCGGTGGACAGGCCACGGGGTTCACGGCGATGTTCACCTACGCCACCGACCTGTTCGACGAGCGGACGATCGCCGAGTTCGCCTGGCGGCTGGATCTGTTGCTGACCGCCGTCGCGGCCGAGCCGGATCGGCCGATCGGCGCGATCGACCTGCTGGCTCCCGCCGAGCGCGAACGCATCCTGCTCGAGTGGAACAGCACCAGGTACGCGGTGTCCGCAGAGTTGCTGCTGGACGGTTACCGGCGCGCCGCGGAGGCGTACGCGGACGAGGTGGCCTTGGTGCACGAGGGCGTCGAGCTGACTTATCGTGAGTTCGATGCGCGGGTGAATCGGCTGGCGCGTTTGTTGATTTCGCAGGGTGTGGGTGCGGAGTCGTTGGTGGGGTTGGCGGTTCGGCGGTCGTTGGATCTCGTGGTGGGGATGTATGCGGTGGTGGCGTCGGGTGGGGCGTATGTGCCGTTGGATCCGGATCATCCGGCCGAACGCATCGCGCACATCCTCGACACGGCGCAGCCGGTCTGCGTCCTCACGACCTCCGCCGACGCGGTGGACGTGCCGGAAGGCACCGCGGTCCTGCTGCTGGACGCGCTGGATCCGAACCGATTCGACGACAGCCCGGTTCGCGCGGAAGAACTGGTGCGTCCGGTGTCGCCGCACCATCCGGCGTACGTGATCTTCACTTCTGGGTCGACCGGCAGGCCCAAAGGCGTGGCGATCTCGCACTTCGCGATCCAGAACCAGATCAGCTGGATGCTCGCGGCCTATCCGCTGGACGCCGACGACGTGTACCTGCAGAAGACGGCGACGACCTTCGACGTCTCGCTGTGGGGGTACTTCCTGCCGCTGCGCGTGGGCGCGAAGCTGGTCGTCGCCGCCCACGACGGGCACCGCGATCCGGTGTATGTCGCGGAAACCATTGCGGCGCAGGGTGTGACGGTGACGGACTTCGTGCCGTCCATGCTGACGGTCTTCGCCGCGCACACCGCTCCCGGGGCGTGCCCCACTTTGCGCGACATCTTCGTGATCGGCGAAGCGCTGCCGCCGGAGACCGTCGCCGCCGTGCGCACGGTGACCGACGCGGCCGTGCACAATCTCTACGGCCCGACCGAGGCGGCGGTGTCGGTGACCTACTGGCCCGCGACGGCCGCGGACGAGCGCAGCGTGCCGATCGGCGTGCCGCAGTGGAACACCCAGGTGTATGTGCTGGACGCGCATCTGCAACCCGTGCCGGTGGGTGTGCCCGGTGAGCTGTACTTGGCCGGTGATCAGCTGGCCCGCGGTTATGTGCGGCGTCCCGATCTCACGGCAGACCGGTTCGTGGCCAATCCCTTCGGCAACGGTGAGCGGATGTACCGCACCGGTGACCTGGTGGTCTGGCGCGCCCCGACCGAAGCGCTGCCGCATCGGCTGGACTACCTCGGCCGGACCGATTTCCAGGTGAAGTTCCGTGGTCAGCGGATCGAGCTGGGCGAGATCGAGACGGCGCTGCTGGCGCAGCCTTCGGTGAGCCAGGCGGTGGCCTTGGTCGCGCCTTCGTCGCTCGGGGACCAGCTCGTCGCCTACACGGTCCCCATGCCGGGGTACTCGATCGAGCAAGGCGAGCTGCTCGCTGCAATCGGGGAAACGCTGCCCGGCTACATGGTTCCGGCCGCCATCGTCGCACTGGATGCGTTGCCGCTGAATCCCAGCGGCAAGCTCGATCGTAAGGCGCTTCCCGAACCTGCCTTCACCGCGCGTGAGTTCCGTGCGCCCGCGACGGCGGTCGAGGAGATCGTGGCGGGTGTGTTCGGCGAAGTGCTCGGTGTGACCCGGGTCGGCGCGGATGACGACTTCTTCGCGCTCGGCGGCAATTCGCTGGTCGCCACGCAGGCGGCGGCGCGCTTGGGTGCGGCGGTCGATGCTCGCGTGCCGGTGCGGGCGCTGTTCGAGAACTCGACGGTGGCCGGGTTGGCGGCGGCGCTGGAGTCGCACACGCCCGGTGAGCGTGGTGTGGAGCTGGGGAGCATCGCCCGGCCGGAGCGGTTGCCGTTGTCGTTGGCGCAGCGGCGGATGTGGTTCCTCAACCGCTTCGACCACGTGGACGGCGCTGCCGCCACGGCCTACAATCTGCCCTTCGCATTGCGGTTGACCGGCGAACTGGATGTCGCCGCGCTGGGTGCGGCGCTGCACGACGTGGTGGCGCGCCACGAGGTGCTGCGCACGGTGTATCCGGAGACCGCGGATGGTCCGGTGCAGGTGGTGCTGGCCGCCGGGCAGGTGGCGCTGGATGTGGGCGCGCATGCGATCGGTGCGGACGAGGTCGCGAGCGAGGTGTACACGCTCGCGGCGACTCCGTTCGACGTGACCGCAGAAGTGCCCGTGCGGGTGCGGCTGCTGCGGATCGCGGACGCGCCGCATGAACATGTGTTGGCGGTGGTGGTGCATCACATCGCGGCGGATGCGTCGTCGATGGGTCCGTTGGTGCGGGATGTGATGGTGGCGTATGCGGCGCGTACTTCGGGTGAGGTTCCGGGGTGGTCGTCGTTGCGGGTGCAGTATGCGGATTACGCGTTGTGGCAGCGTGCGGTGTTGGGGGAGGAGTCGGATCCGGGTTCGATTGCGGCTCGGCAGATCGGTTTCTGGCGGGAGCAGTTGGCTGGTCTGCCTGATTTGCTGGAGTTGCCGACGGATCGTCCGCGGCCTGTGGTGGCGTC
>NZ_JBIUCG010000057.1:0-6715 GCF_044548645.1 Nocardia sp. NPDC051929
GCCGGGTCAGGACGATCCCGCTATCCGATTCGTGTGCCACCATCGCCCAGAACTCCATGCGGACGAGCATACGAGCGTCCGGACGGGTCCGGGAGCGGGACTGTGGATTTATGGGTGTTTCCGGCCTGATTCGCTGATCGGATGGTCAGCGGGAAGGTGCCGTGATGACGACACTTGATGCCGTGGCGAAGAAGAAGGCCGAGGCCTCGGCCGAGCAGCTGGCAGCGGCGGAGTTGGTGAGGATGGCCAAACAGCAGGGTTTGTCCCTGACGGGGCCCGACGGGTTGCTGCAGCAGTTCACCAAGACCGTCCTCGAGACCGCGCTGAACGAGGAGATGACCGAGCACTTGGGGTATGAACCCAACCAGGCGCCCGAGGGCCGGGAATCGGTGAATGTGCGTAATGGGACCAGATCGAAGACGGTGTTGACCGAGACGACCGGGCCGGTGCCGATCGAGGTGCCGCGCGACCGGGACGGCAGCTTTCAACCGCAGATCGTGCGCAAGCGGCAGCGCCGATTGTCCGGGGTCGATGAGATCGTGCTGTCGTTGTATGCGACAGGCCTCACGACCGGGGAGATTTCGGCGCATTTCGCTGAGATCTATGGCGCGTCGGTGTCCAAGGAGACGGTCTCCCGGATCACCGACAAAGTGGTCGCGGAGATGCAGGAATGGTCGAGCCGACCCCTGGACGAGGTGTATGTCGCGATCTTCATCGACGCGCTGGTCGTGAAGGTGCGCGACGGTCAGGTCGCCAACCGGCCGATCTATGCCGCGATGGGGGTCACCGTGACCGGGGAGAAGGACATCCTCGGCCTGTGGGCCGGCAGCGGTGGTGAGGGCGCGAAGTTCTGGATGAGTGTGCTCACCGAGATCCGTAACCGCGGGGTCAAGGATGTCTTCTTCCTGGTCTGCGACGGGCTCAAAGGCCTGCCGGAGGTGGTCGGCAATGTGTGGCCGCTGGCCACGGTGCAGACCTCATCCGTCCACAATGCTGTCGCCGGGATGGTCCCGGCGGTCACTCGCACCACCCCGGTCACGACCTATGCAGACGTGCAACCTTCGAGGTCCAGATGCAGACCTGTCGGGCCGGGGTGGTGGCGGGCTTCACATCGGCCAGCGGGAGTAGCGCTTCGAGCGCCGAGATGAGGTTCCGGGGAAGCCGGCCGAGCGGTGGCCGAACTTCTTGCAGGAGCATCGTTGGTCCACGTCACCGGCACCAGTCCAGCCGAACAGTCTGTGTTCGCGGGAATAGACTGGGGCGGAACACATCATCAAATATGTATTGTTGACCATGCTGGCAAGCTGATCGTTCAGAAGCGGGTCAGACACGACCTCGGCGGGTTCGCCGAACTCGACGACCTACTCGACCTTCCCGGCATCCGGATCGCGATCGAACGCGGTGAGGGGCTGCTGGTCGAGCACCTGCAGCTCCGTGGACTTCCGGTTTACTGTGTGTCGCCGAAGATTTCAGCCCGAGCCCGCGAACGCTATCGGCTGTCGGCGACCAAATCCGACAGCTTCGACGCGTTCGTCCTGGCCGACACCCTCCGTCATGAGCACACGCATTGGCGCCCGTTGCCGCTGCTGTCGCGAGACACCGCGGAACTCAAGGCGGTGATACGTGACCGAGAGCGGATCATCTTGTCTCAGCGCAGTGTCGAGTCACAGCTGCGTGCTGTTCTCGACACGTATCATCCTGCGCCGCTGCACCTGTTCTCGACGCTCGACCGGGATATCACCCTGGACTTCCTCGCCGATTATCCGACACCCGCGCAGGCCGCTCGCGTCGGAGACAAGCGGATGGACGCGTTCTGCCGCCGACACGGCTACACGGGTCGAGTTCCAGCCGACCAGCTCGTGGAACGGCTCCAGCCGCACCTGCTGGCGGCGTCGGAGGGTACTACCGCGGGCAAGCAGTTCACCGCGCAACTGTTCGCCTCGCAGCTGCGGTTGCTGAACCAGCACATTCGGGCCTGCAATAAACGGATCGATCAACTTCTCGATGTTCACCCGGATGCGCCGATCTTCCTCAGCTTCCCGGGCATCGGGCCGGTCGTCGCGGCCACATTGATCGCCGAGATGGGTGACGACCGCTCCCACTACCCAGACGCGCGGGTCCTGCTCGCCGAGGCCGGCCTGGCGCCGGTCACGCGCGCCTCTGGGCGCATGCATCAGGTCCGGTTCCGTTACGCCTGCAACCATCGAATGCGTCACGCCATCGACTGGTGGGCTTTCGTCTCCACCCGCGAGACCGACTGGGCCGCCAACGCCTATGAGCAAGCTCGAGCCCGTGGCCACGGCAAATACCGCGCTTTGCGTGGTGTCGGAGCCCGCTGGGGGCGGGTTCTCTGGCGCTGCTGGCAGGACAACACCATCTACAACCCGGAAAAGCACTCCAGCGCCGCAGCGGCCTGACCGCTACTTTCAGCAACCCGCGTGTCCACGACGCCACGCGGGCCGCAGTCATGCCATCAGAACCAACCCTCTCCGACCTCGCTGACAGCCTGCCAGTTGACAGCGGGAGTCTGCATCATCCACCGGAGTCGTAAAGATTCAACTTGGCGATTTGTGGTCGGTGTCCGAGGCGATCAGGTCGAGGACTTCAGCGGCAGTGGTGAACTGGTGTATTGCGGGTGCAGGGGTGATGCGGTGTTGCTGGAGCAGCGGCAGGACGTCGTCGACGGCGTTGCGGATGGTGCCTCTGCTGACGCCGAACAGCTCTGCGAGGGTTTGTTGGTCGCATAGCTGGCGTTGGGCCAGCACGGTGGCCAGGATTCGGTCGGCGTCGGTGATCTTCTGGCGGAACAGTCCGCCCCGGGTGCCGGGGCGGCGTTCACCGCCGCGTTGGCGGTGGCGTCGTTGTTCGATCGAGGCGCGGTAGGAAACCGATATCCGGTCGACGAGGGCCTGGAAATCGTCACGGGTCATGCCGGTGAGGTCGGGGTGAGTCAACGCTCGAGCGGCTTCGATCCTTGTTGTGGTGGTGTCGTTGTCGAGCCAGTTGCGCAGCTCGTCGATGTCGGAGAAGTAGTGCGATGTCTGGGAAAACTCGATCTGATGCTCTTCGATCAGGGTGCGGGTTTCCCTGATCGCCCGGCCGATGGTGTTGGGGTTGATCCCCAGCAGTTCCACCAGGACTTTCTGGGGGCATACCCGCCGCAGGTAGACCACGGTTATCAGCACTTTGTCGGCCGGTGTCAGCAACGGACGGCCGTGGTCGCCGCGTTCTTTTCGGCGTGGTCCGCCGCGTTGCAGGTACTGGCGCTGCTCGGCGATCGCTGCTTGCGCCGGCGCCAGCAGCGTGCAGAGCTGCTGCAGTTCGTGGGCGGGTAAGCCGGTCACCTTCGGGTCGGCGAGCGCCGCCAGGGCGTGCGCTCTGGCCGCGTTGCGGCCTTCGGTAGTGGTGACGGTGTGTAGGGTCTCAAAAGTCGTGGCCAAATCTCAGAATGTTTGGCCATCGCGTGGCCAGTTGGCCATGATTTTGAGATTCGGCTCCCTGCTCCGGCTGACTGGTGGATGATCTTCGCCAGTTGTGTTCCGGGGCAGGAGGGTTCGAGTTGGCGGGTGGAGCGTTGCTGTCGTTGTCGAGATTGGCGCGATCGGTCGATGTGGATGCTGTTGTGGTGGCGTTCCGCTGCGCTGACGATGGTTCCGATGAGGTCGGGTCGTTCGCGGCGGTGAGCGCCGAAGCGATGGGACGGGCGGCTCCGTGGCGGAGGTTCCGCTGGCATCACGGGCAGAAACACTTCTCTGGCACGTATTGGTCTGGCACCGAGGTCGATGTGAAACCTGCTGCGCGGCTACAGGATCCGAAGGTCGCCTTCACCTTCGCATGGACCGATCAGGTGGTGAGGGCACGCGGCTGGCGATACGAGATCTGGAGCGAACCGGATCCGGTCGAGCTGGCAAATGTTCGATTCCTCGCAGGCTACCGCCGCGGCTGGCTGTTCGACCCTGGTGTCGTCGAGGTGGTGCGGGACTCGATGGTAAGCGGGATGAGCATCGGCGAAGCTCTCGGCTGCGTATCCGGGTTTCCGCCCGCGACGGTCCGTGCGGCGCTGTTGCACCTGCTGTGGCGGCAGGAGTTCACGGTCGACATGTCGGCACAGTTGCGGTCGGCGACCACTTTGCGGGCGGTGTGATGGGCAGGGCAGGCACCCGCTTGGGTGTGGGGACGCGGCTGATCTATGACGGCGAGACCGTCGAGATCGTAGAGATGATCGCCACCTCCGCCGGCAATGAGGTTGTCCTTCGGTCGCAGTCGGCGGGGTAGCCGGTTCGTCGTGTCTGGGTTCGCGAATTGCTCACCACCGACAGTGTCCGGGTGATCCCGGCCGAGGACGGCCCGGCAGGCACCGACGACGAGGCATTGGCCGGTGCCGTCCTGGACGACCTGAACGACGCACAGCGCCGGGGATTGCTCGAGCGCGCCGAGCATGTCCGGGAAGTTCTCACCGGCTATAAGTCCGGTTCGGCCGAACTTGCCGCTGCGGGGGAACCACGCACCGGATACGATCCGGCGCTGCCGCTGAACGCCCGGTATGAGGCGAAGGCCGCCGAGCTGGGGGTGGGTGTCCGGACGGTGCGGCGCTGGGTCGGCGACTACCGCAGGGCCGGGGAGGCGGGTCTGGAGCCGACTCGAACAGTTCGCCGCCGCCAGTCACCACCCCACCCTCGCCAGCGCCGCGGAGAACCTCGGCATCCACGCCGACGTTCTCCGGCGCCGAATCCGCGAACTCGAACTCGACCTGGGCGGCGAACTCCTCAACCGCGCCCACGCACAACGCCCCATGACCCTCACACCACTCGGACAAGCCGTCCTCGACGCGCTCGACCAGACCCAGCCGAATCCGCAGCGAGACAGCCCGATGCCGCGCATTGCGGGCTGACCCGAAATGCGACTGATCGAGTCGGTGTGTTCGAGTGGCTCAGCAGATCGAGTCCCAGCTCGGGAAAAATTCAGTGGCAGCCCGCCCCAGCCGACCATCACGATGGCTACATGACGCCACAACCGGGCACCGGCATCGACACGTTCATCGAGGCGAATCGGCAGAACTGGAACGATCGAACCCGGCTGCACGCGCGGTCGGCGTTCTACGATCTCGACGGCTTTCTCGCCGGCAGAAGCAGCATCGGCACCCACGAACACGCCGAAGTCGGGCCCGTCCACGGAAAACGACTGCTTCACATGCAATGCCACTTCGGGATGGACACCCTCAGCTGGGCACGACTGGGAGCGACCGTGACCGGCGTCGACATCGCCGACGAAGCCATCACCCTCGCACAATCACTCGCCTGCCAACTGGATCTACCAGCCCGGTTCCTGCGAACCAACATCTACGACCTACCCCAGGTCCTCGACGAATCCTTCGACATCGTCTACGCAACCTACGGAGTGCTGTGCTGGATCCCCGACATCACACAATGGGCCCAGATCGCAGCACGGCACCTCGACTCCGGCGGCGTGTTCTACCTCGCCGACGGACATCCACTCACCGGCATCCTCCGCGACGACCAGCCCGAACTCGACACCGGAATCAGCTACTTCCACCGCCAAGAACCGATGCGGTTCGAACAGCACGGCTCCTACACCGGAGACACCGACACCTTGAACCAACCCGTCTGCTACGAGTGGCAGCACTCCCTCAGCGAGATCATCACCGCAGTCCTCGCCGCCGGACTACGCATCGACTTCGTGCACGAGTTCGCCTGGGCAACATACCAGCGGCTACCACAAATGCAACAAGAACCCGACGGACGCTGGCGGCTCCCGGGAAACCCTCTCCCACTGACCTTCTCGATCCGGGCAACCAAACCCTGAACCCCATCCAGCACACAAGAAATGCCATCGAACTGAGACAACCGGCGCTGGCCACGGCGTGAGACAAACCAAAAACAACCAGGTCAACCGACTGGCAGATGCCACGAATTTTGAGACCCTAGGGACTGCCCTCGGTTTGGTTGACTCCTGACCTGTGAGGATTGCTCCTCGCTGGAAGGATGTCCACCATGCCGAAGCCGTATCCCGAAGAGTTCCGCCGCGATGTCGTCGCGGTCGCCCGCAAGGGCGAGATCTCGTTGACGCAGGTCGCGAGAGACTTCGGGATTTCGCAGAGTTGTGTGAAGAACTGGCTCAAACAGGCCAATATCGAAGACGGTCATCGGCCCGGCGTCACCCGTGATGAGTCAGCCGAGTTGCGGGAAGCGCGCAAACGGATCCGTCAGTTGGAACAAGAAGCCGAGGTCATGCGCCGCGCGGTCGCCTATTTCTCGCGTGACATCATGAACCGTCACGGGTAAGGGACCGGCTTCGGTTTCAGACCAGCACCGGTCGGCGTGGCGGTTTTTGAGCGTAATACGCGGCTTCGTACTCGGTCGGAGACAGGTAGTCCAGCCGGGAATGCAGGCGGGCGTTGTTGTACCAGTCGCACCATTCCATCAGCGCGTACTCGACCTCGGATAGTGTCTTGAACGGTCCGTGCCGGCGCACGACCTCGGTCTTGAACAGGCCGATGATCGACTCTGCCAGAGCGTTGTCGTAGGCATCGCCGACCGATCCGACCGAAGCCGACAAGCCGTGCAAGGCAAGCGATTCAGTGAACTTCACCGATACGTATTGGCCGTATTCAATCGGTCGTCGCAACACCGGTTTGTTGGAGCGATCGTAGCTGCTCGGTGAAGGCTTCAGCGGGCGTCTTCCAGCCGAGGCTTTT
>NZ_JBIUCG010000058.1:0-6696 GCF_044548645.1 Nocardia sp. NPDC051929
CTCGGCCACCGACTCGAACGCATCCTCACCACCATCGCCACCAACCCCCACACCCCCATCGGAGACATCGACATCCTCGACCGAACCGAACGGGAGCGGATGGCGGCCGCGGCGGAGTCGGTGAGCGTCGAACCGCCCACGGCTACCGCGGGCACGGCGCTGACCCAGGCGCTGGCGGCGGCGGTCGAGGACGACCCGGAGGGGCCCGCCGTGGTCGCCGGTGAGAACGCGCTGTCGTACCAAGATCTCGACGCCCGCTCTTCGCGTTTGGCGCGGGTGCTCATCGCGCGGGGCTGCGGTCCCGGCGCGGGTGTCGGAATGCGCTTGGATCGCGGCATGGAAGCGGTCATCGCGACCTGGGCCGTCCTCAAAACAGGCGCCGCCGTCGTACCCGTCGACACCCTCGACACCGCACTGCCCGACGACCTCCAAACCAAAGTCGGCCTCACCCTCGGTGATCCACCCACCGGCACCCTCGACTGGCTCGCCCTCGACGACCCCGCCGTCATCGCCGAGATCGCCGCCGAATCACCCCGCCCGGTCACCTACGCACACCGCACCCGGGCGCTGCGCGGCACCGACCCGGCGTTCGTCGGCGCGCAAGTGCTCAGCTACGACGACTTGGCCACGGCGGCCGGACGGCTGCGCGCCCGCACCGAGCTGACCTTCGAATCGCGCACCTTCCAGCACGGCAGTCCGCAGTCGCCCGCCGCGCTGATCGAGGTGGTCGCCGCGGGATCGGTGGGCGCGTCGGTGGTGCTGGTCGGCGCGGACGGCGCGCTGACGGAGTCGCTGGCCGACGAGTGGGTAACCCATCTGGTGACCGATCGGACCGGGCTGGACGCCCTCGACCCGACGGCCCTGGAAGATTTGCACGCTGTGGTGCTGGACAATGGTGTCGGCGCCGTACCGGCGGGGCCGTGGGCCGATGTGGCCGCTATCGTCGAGTTCACCGAGCTGCTCGGTAGCGAGTGAATTGATTCGCGGCCGGACACGAGCCGCCAGTTGTGTGACCATGGACACAGCTGGTTGGTTTGGAGTATCAGGGTGTCCGCTGGAAATGTGTCATGGACGTGTTCTTACAGGCAGGATGTGCAGAGTTTTCATGTTTCGCTTGTCGGGGAATAGTCTGCCGGCTCAGGGATGGGGGACCAGGGACGAAGCGGGGCTCGCGTGACGCGGCCCGCGCGGGTGCGGCCCACACGCACCCGGCGACCTAGAGTCACTACCCTTCCGCAACTGATGGCAACCGCTGTCGAGGCGAATCCGACCGGTACCGCGGTCGTGTTCGCCGACGCGGTCAGCTCACGCGGACAACTCACCTACGCGGAACTCGACGCCGAATCCACGCGTTTGGCGCGTTTGTTGATCGATCGTGGGGTGGGTCCGGAGGATCTGGTCGCGGTCGGTGTTCCGCGTTCGGTGGAGTCGGTGGTCGCGGTGTGGGCCGTGGCCAAGACCGGTGCGGGGTTCGTGCCGGTGGATCCGAATTATCCGGCCGACCGGGTCGAGCACATGGTGAAGGACTCCGGCGCCGTGCTCGGACTCACCGTCGCGCGTGTGGTGGAGGACCTGCCCAACGAAATCGAATGGCTGGTGATCGATTCCGACACCTGTGCCAGGCAGCTGGAGGACTACCCGACCGAACCGGTCACCTATGCGGATCGGCTGCGCCAATTGCGCGCCGAACATCCTGCCTACGTCATCTACACCTCGGGATCGACCGGCATGCCGAAGGGTGTGGTCGTCACGCAGGCGGGGTTGGCGAGTTTCTGTGCCGAGCAGCGTGATCGGTATCGGGTGACGAGTGCGTCGCGGACGTTGCATTTCGCGTCGCCGTCGTTCGACGCGTCGGTGCTGGAGTTGCTGCTCGCGCTGGGTGGCGCGGCCACCATGGTCGTGGTCGCGCCGACGGTGTACGGCGGTGACGAGCTGGCCGCGCTCCTGCGCAGGGAGGCCGTCACGCACGCGTTCATCACCCCGGCCGCGCTGGCGTCGGTGGATCCGGCGGGGCTGGACGAGTTGCGTGTGGTGGTGGCCGGTGGCGAGGCGTGCCCGCCGGAGCTGGTGCGGCGCTGGGTGCGCCCGCTCGCCGACGGTGATCGCGAGTTCTACAACGGGTACGGCCCGACCGAGACCACGATCATGACGAACATCAGCGCGCCGCTGGTGCCGGGGCAGCCGGTGACGATCGGCGCGCCGATCCAGGCGACCACCGAGTACGTGCTGGACGATCGACTGGTGCCGGTCCCGATCGGCGTGGTCGGCGAGTTGTACATCGGCGGGCCCCAGTTGGCACGGGGCTACCAGTTGCGCCCCGGCCTCACCGCCGTGCGTTTCGTCCCGAACCCCTTCGACCCGAACCACTCTCGTCTCTATCGCACCGGTGATCTGGTGCGCTGGACGCCGAGTGGTGAGTTGGAGTACCTGGGTCGCAACGACTTCCAGGTGAAGATTCGCGGTTTCCGTATCGAGCTCGGTGAGATCGATGCGGTGCTGGCGGCGCACGAGACGGTGGATTTCGCGGTCACCGTCGGGCACCAATTGGACAGCGGCGCGACGATTCTCGCCTCCTACGTGCATGCGGCGAGCGGACACTCGATCGACATCGACGAGCTGACCGCGCACGCCGAGCGCAGCCTGCCGGTGCACATGGTGCCGACCTCCCTCACCGTGCTGGACGAGATCCCGCTGACCCCGGTGGGCAAGCTGGATCGTCGGGCCCTGCCCGCTCCGCAGTTGCAGACCAAGGAATTCCGCGCTCCGTCGGGTGCGCTCGAGCAGTTGGTGGCGGGTGTGTTCGCCGACCTGCTCAGCGCCGGCGACGAGATCGGCGCGGACGACGATTTCTTCGAGCTGGGCGGCAACTCGCTCATCGCGACGCAGGTAGCGGCCCGGCTCGGGGCGTCGATCGGCGCGCGGGTGCCCGCGCGGACGGTGTTCGAAGCGCCGACGGTCGCGCTGCTGGCCGCCCGGCTCGCCGAATTCGACACCGGCGCGCAGCGTCCGGCACTGGTGGCGGTGGAGCGTCCGGAGCGGGTGCCGTTGTCGTTGGCGCAGCGGCGGATGTGGTTTTTGAATCAGTTCGATACCGGGTCCGCGGCGAACAATATTCCGTTCGCGGTGCGGTTGTCGGGTGTGTTGGATGTGGCGGCGTTGCAGGCGGCGGTCGCGGATGTGGTCGGGCGTCATGAGACGTTGCGGACGGTGTATCCGGCGGTGGACGGTACCGGGTATCAGGTGGTGCTGCCCGCCGCGGAGGCGACGCCGGACCTGACGCCGCACGACCTGCCCGCCGGGGAAGTCCCGGACTGGCTGCGTACGTTCGCCGCCACCGGTTTCGATGTCGCGGCCGAGGTGCCGTTGCGGCTTTCGCTCGCGCGGACCGGTCCCGACGACTACGTCCTCGCCGTCGTCGTGCACCACATCGCGGCCGATGGCACCTCGATAGCGCCGCTGGTGCGCGACTTGATGACCGCCTATGTCGCGCGCAGCGCGGGCACCGCACCCGGCTGGGAACCGCTGCCGGTGCAGTACGCGGACTACACGCTGTGGCAGCGCGCCGTGCTGGGCGAGGAGAACGACCCCCGTTCCGTGGCCGCGACGCAGATCGCCTTCTGGCGCGAGGCTCTCGCGGACATTCCGGACCGGATCGATCTCCCCACGGATCGGCCGCGTCCCGCCGCGGCATCCGGAAGCGGAGGCGTCTTCACCTTCACCGTCGACGCACCCACCCGGGCCCGGCTCGACGAACTCGCGCACGCGAATGGCGCCTCGTTGTTCATGGTTGTGCACACCGCTTTCGCGGCGTTGCTCGCCCGACTGTCCGGCTCCGCCGACATCACCATCGGCACGCCGGTCGCGGGCCGCGGCGAGGCCGAACTCGACGATCTGGTCGGCATGTTCGTCAACACGCTGGTGTTGCGGACCGCGGTGGATCCGGCGGCCTCGTTCGCCGAACTGCTGGCGGTGACCAAGGAACGTGACCTCGCCGCCTTCTCGCATGCCGAGTTGCCGTTCGAGCGGCTGGTCGAGGTGCTGGACCCGGTCCGCTCGCAGGCGCATCATCCGCTGTTCCAGGTGGCGCTGTTCTTCCAGAACATGGACCGAGCGGAGCTCGAGTTGCCCGGCCTGTCGGTCGGCGCGGTCGAACTCGACGGCGCGGTGGCCAAATTCGATCTGCAGCTGACGGTGACGCCGCAGGAAGGTCCGGACGCGGGCCTTGCCGCCATGTTCATCTACGCCACCGACCTTTTCGATGAGGGTTCGGTCGCCGAATTCGCGGCGCGCCTGAACCGGTTGCTGCGCGCGGTAGCGGCCGACCCCGATCGCGCACTGGGCGGCATCGACCTGCTCAGCGTGGTCGAGCGGGATCGAATCCTGCACGAGTGGAACGACACCCGTTACCCCGTCCGCTCCGAATTGCTGCTCGACGGATATCGCCGTGCCGTCGAAGCGAATCCGGAACGGATCGCCGTCGCTTACGAGGGCGTCGAGCTGACTTATCGTGAGTTCGATGCGCGGGTGAATCGGCTGGCGCGTTTGTTGATTTCGCAGGGTGTGGGTGCGGAGTCGTTGGTGGGGTTGGCGGTTCGGCGGTCGTTGGATCTGGTGGTGGGGATGTATGCGGTGGTGGCGTCGGGTGGGGCGTATGTGCCGTTGGATCCGGATCATCCGGCCGAACGCATCGCGCACATCCTCGACACCGCTCGCCCCCTCTGTGTCGTGACGACCAGTGCCGACGCGGCGGCCCTGCCCGAGGACGTCCGGGCGCTCGCCGTCGACACCCTGGATCTCGACGGCTTCGACGACAGCCCGGTTCGCCCGGAGGAACTACTGCGTCCGGTGTTGCCGGAGCACCCGGCGTACGTGATCTTCACGTCGGGATCTACCGGCAGGCCCAAGGGCGTCGCGGTGTCCCATGCGGCGATCGACAACCAGATCGCGTGGATGCTGGCGGAATACCCGCTGGGCCCGGACGACGTGTACCTGCAGAAGACGGCGACGACGTTCGACGTCTCGCTGTGGGGCTACTTCATGCCGTTGCGTGCGGGAGCGAAGCTCGTCGTCGCCACGCCGGACGGGCACCGCGACCCCGCCTACGTCGCGGAAACCATTGCCGGGCAGCGCGTGACGGTAACCGACTTCGTGCCGTCCATGCTGACCGTCTTCGCCGCGCACACCACGCCCGGCAGCTGCCCGACGCTGAAACACGTCTTCGTGATCGGCGAGGCGCTGCCCCCGGAGACCGTGGGAGCCGTGCTCGCGGTGTCCGACGCCGCTGTGCACAACTTGTACGGCCCGACCGAGGCGGCGGTCTCGGTGACCTACTGGCCCGCGTCGGCGGACGAGCGCAGCGTGCCGATCGGTCTGCCGCAGTGGAACACGCAGGTGTACGTCCTGGACTCGTGGTTGCGGCCAGTGCCGGTGGGTGTGCCCGGTGAGCTGTATTTGGCCGGTGATCAGCTGGCCCGCGGTTACGTGCGGCGTCCCGATCTCACCGCGGACCGGTTCGTGGCCAACCCGTTCGGCAACGGCGAGCGGATGTACCGCACCGGTGACCTCGTCGTATGGCGCAAGGACGCCGACGACGCGGTCCTCGACTATCTCGGCCGGACCGATTTCCAGGTGAAGTTCCGTGGTCAGCGGATCGAGCTGGGTGAGATCGAGACGGCGCTGCTGGCGCAGCCTTCGGTGAGCCAGGCGGTGGCGCTCGTGTCGCCTTCATCGCTGGGCGACCAACTCGTGGCCTACGTCGTCCCCGCTCCGGGAGACCGGATCGACACGCAGGCACTGCGCTCCGCGATCGGTGAGACGTTGCCCGCCTACATGGTTCCGGGCGCCATCGTGGCGCTGGATGCGTTCCCGCTGAACTCCAGCGGCAAGCTGGATCGTAAGGCGCTACCGGAGCCCACCTTCGAGACCAAGCATTTCCGTGCGCCCTCGAGCGCGATCGAGGAGATCGTGGCGGGTGTGTTCGGCGAGGTGCTCGGTGTGACCCGGGTCGGCGCGGATGACGACTTCTTCGCGCTCGGCGGCAATTCGCTGGTCGCCACCCAAGTCGTGGCGCGTCTCGGCGCGGCGGTCGGTGGCCGCGTGCCGGTGCGGGCGCTGTTCGAGACTCCGACGGTGGCGGGGTTGGCGGCGGCGCTGGAGTCGCACACGCACGGTGAGCGCGTTGAGTTGGGCAGTATCGCCCGGCCGGAGCGGTTGCCGTTGTCGTTGGCGCAGCGGCGGATGTGGTTCCTCAACCGCTTCGATCAGTCCGATGAGGCCGCGGAGCAGATCGGTTCGGCGGCCTACAACCTGCCGTTCGCGTTGCGGTTGACCGGTGCGTTGGATGTCGCCGCGCTGGGTGCGGCGCTACAGGATGTGGTCGTGCGCCACGAGGTGCTGCGCACGGTGTATCCGGAGACGGTCGACGGCCCGGTGCAGGTGGTGCTGCCCGCCGGGCAGGTCGCCTTGGATCTCACTCCGCGGGTGCTGGCCGAGTCGGACGTGGCGAGCGCCGTGTACGCCTTGGCGGCGACTCCGTTCGACGTGACGGCCGAGGTGCCGTTGCGTGCCGTCCTCATCCAGGTCGACGGAGCGCCCGAGACGTATGTGTTGGCGGTGGTGGTGCATCACATCGCGGCGGATGCGTCGTCGATGGGTCCGTTGGTGCGGGATGTGATGGTGGCGTATGCGGCGCGTACT
>NZ_JBIUCG010000059.1:0-6399 GCF_044548645.1 Nocardia sp. NPDC051929
GGCAACGCCGCCCGATCCAACTTCCCCACCGGCGTCAACGGAATCTCGTCCAACACCACAATCGACGCCGGAATCATGTACCCCGGCAACGACTCACCGATGTACTCGGCGAGCGCGTCGGTGTCCAGGTCGGCGCCGGGGCGCGGCAGCACGTACGACACCAGTGCGGTCGCACCCGATGGCAGCGCCTTGCCCAGGGTGGCCGCGAAGTCGATATCCGGATGGCTGGTGAGAGCGTTGTCGATCTCGCCCAGTTCGATGCGGAAACCGCGGATCTTCACCTGGAAGTCCGAGCGGCCCAGGTATTCGATGACGCCGCCGTCCTGGCCGGCCGATTCGGTGCGTCGCACCAGATCACCGGTGCGGTACAGCCGCGCCGCCGGGTTGCCGCTGTCGGCGCCGAACGGGCTGGCGACGAATCGCTCCGCGGTCAGGCCCGGCCGGTTGAGGTAGCCCTGCGCCAGCGCGGGACCGGACAGATACAGCTCGCCGACCACCCCGGCAGGAACCGGCCGCAGCCGCGAGTCCAGCACGAACGCGCCGACGCCCGGGATGGCCGTGCCGATCGTGATGGGCTCGCCCGGCGTCATCGGCGGCGTGCTGGTGGCCAGGATCGTGGCCTCGGTGGGCCCGTAGCCGTTGTAGAACTCGCGCTCGGCCGCCCAGCGTCCGACCAGTTCCGGGCCGAACTTGTCACCTGCCACCACCACGGCCTGCAGGTCGTCCAGTCCGGCCGGATCCACCGATTCCAGGGCGCCCGGCGTGATGAGCATGTGCGTGACGTGCTCGCGCCTCAGTAGATCCGCCAGCTCGAAACCGCCGAACACCGTCGGCGGCGCGATCACCAGCGTCGCTCCGGAGGAGAAGGCCAGCAGCAGTTCCAGCACCGAGACGTCGAAGTTCGGCGAGCAGACGTGCAGAACGCGCGAGTCCTCCGTCACGCCGTAGTGCTCGCGCTCCGCGGCGACCAGCCCGGCCAGACCGCTGTGCGTGACCACGACGCCCTTGGGCTTGCCGGTGGAGCCGGAGGTGTAGATGACATAGGCCGGGTGCCGCTCGTCGAGCGGACGGACCCGGTCGGTGTAGGAGATGGGGTGCTCCGGGCGCGCGGCGATGCGCGCGGCCTGCACCGGGTCGTCCAGTTCGATCCAGTACACACCGGTGCCGAGCACCGGGCGGTGCGCCGAAGTGGTCAGACCCACCGTGGCGCCGGAGTCGGCGACGATGTGATTGATCCGGTCGGTGGGATAGGTCGGATCCACCGGCACGTAGGCCGCGCCGGTCTTGGCGATGGCCCAGACGGCGAGCACCGACTCCACGCTGCGCGAGATTCCGATGGCGACCACGTCGCCGGGCCCGACACCGCGCTCGATCAGCTCCCTGGCCAGCCGCGAGGACGCCGCGTCCAGCTCGGCGTAGGTGAGCTCCCGATCGTCGGCCGGGTCCCCCGTGGGGTTGAACCGGATCGCGACCTCGGTGGCGGCGGACTCGACCGCGGCGGTGAGCAGCTGCGCGAAAAGCGGACTGCCCGACCTGCGGCGACGGCTACCGCGAGCAGAGCGACGGGCGGTTTCCATTCGAGTGCATTCACCTCTCGGATCGAGCCAGGACCCGGGCTCTACCCTGCTCAGGGCTTGTTATCCGGGGCCAGCGCGGACCGAGCAATCATATAAGGGGCTGACCACTGAACCCGCGCGCTGTATTGGATTGCCGCGGATGCCGTCGGTACGGTCCGCATCCCCCTTGTCGAGTGCTGTCCTCTCGTAGGACACCATCCGCCCCCTGGAATCGGTGTCTTGCCTGATCCCTGCCGTTATATCGGTACTTATGCCATCGTGTTGCACTAGTGCCCGAATCGGTGAGCTTGGTCACAGCCATCCGCGCCGCGTGGCCTGCACCCCCGCCTGGAATCTGGTGCTCGCCCCGAGGCGCTCCAGCAGCCGTGCGGTCCGGCGGACCACCGTGCGTCGGGACATCCCGAGTCGCCGCGCGATGGTGTCATCGGTCGCGCCGAGCCCCATCAGGGTCAGGATCGCGCGGTCGCGTTCGTCCAGCGCCTCCGCGGCCGGGTTCACCGAGATCGGCGCCGCCATCGTCCACAGCACGTCGAAGGTCTTGATCAACAACTCGAGCGTGGGGGAACCGGTGATGCGCAGACCCATCGGGTCGGGCCTGCGTTCGTCGGCGTGCAGCACCAGGCTGGCCCGCTCGTCGTCGCTGATGATCAATTTGAGCGGCGGCTCGGGCAGGGTTCTGGCCTGCGCACCGCCCGCGTTGGTGGACAGCGCGTGCCGCAGGCGCTCGGGGTCCTGATAGACGGTGTCCTGATACAAGGTCTGGTAGCGGATGCCGTCGGCGAGCCTGGCGCGTTTGAGTTCGAACAGTTGGCGCTCGCGCTCGGGATCGCTCAGATAGGGCCCGCGCTCGACCAGCTTGACGCAGCTGCGCGCGCCGGTCTGCATCTCCTCGAAATCCGCCAGCATCTCCAGCCGCTCGTACACCGGCACCACCGCGCCGTTGCCGCGGGGCGAGCGGCGCACCGAGCGGAACGTCTCGCTCAAGCGTGCTGCGGCGGCGTGCATCTGGTTGATCTCCTGCTGCCTGCGCCGAGCCTCGGCTTCGGACAACGATTCCGGCGCGTGCGCGTCCCACAGCGGTTCGCCGTCGGGCGACTCGACGCGGACCGCGGCGTGCAATTCACACAACACATCCAGCGAGTCCGCGGCGAGGTCTTCCGAAACGCCCAGGTACTGCGCGATATCGGCGAGACTCGACCGCGGATGGTGCACCAGCACGGCGTACGCGCGGCCGTGCGGTGACCCAGGCTCGAAGATGTCGCCCAGCTCGATCACGGCCCGAGCCTAGCGACCGACCGGTGTCCGTGGGGCAGCTCTACGAGACCAGGACGCGAACCGCCTCCCGCGTCACCGGGACGCGGGAGGCTTCGCTGCGCGCAACCGTGCGCTGATCGGAATATCAAGCCGGACAGGGAATGTCAGTGCGCCGACGGGCCCCACTCCAGGGGCACTCCCTTGGCGGCCAAGTAGGGCATCGGGTCGATCTTGGCGCCCGACTGGTCCCAGATCTCCAGGTGCAGATGCGGACCGGTGGACTGGCCCCGGTTGCCGACGGTGGCGATCACGTCGCCCGCGTTCACCCGCTGGCCCGCGTGCACGAACATCTCGTTCACGTGGCCGTAGACGGCGGTGGTGCCGTCGTCCTGCAGGATTCGCACCCACAGACCGAAACCGGAGGCGGGCCCCGCCTCGATGACGGTACCGTTGCTGACCGAGTGGATCGGCGCGCCCAGCGAGTCGGCGAAGTCGAGACCGTAATGCATGGCGCCCCAGCGGCTGCCGAAGCCGGAGCTGATCTCACCGGCCACCGGGCGCACCGCGGACGCCGGAGCGACCTGCTGCTGCACGCCCTTGAGGGCCTCCTCGGCCTGCGCCAAGGGACCGATGACCTCCGGGGGAAGGTTGGGAATGCCGAACGGCGCCGCGACCGGTGCGGCGATCTGGCCCGCGACCGCGGCGGGCTCCGGCGCGGCCTGCGCGACCGGCTCGGCGGCGGCCTTGGCCTCGACGATCGGAAGGATGCTCGTACCCTTCACGGTGGAGGGCGCGGCCTGCGTCTCCTCGTCGGCATCGTGCGAACCGGGCAGCAGCGGCGACGCGTAAGCGAGCGCGGGAGCGACCTGGCTGGCAGCGCCGATCAAGGCGCCCGCGGCAACCGCCGCGGTGGCGGCGGCCTTGACTCGTTCGGTGGCGGACGGCTCGGCGCGGTGCCGCGTCGGACGGCCCGATTCGCCGCCGTCGCCGAGGAGGCTCTGGACGGTAATGGAACTTGGGCCTACACGGTGCTGCGACAAAGCTGAATCCTCGGTCGTACAACAGGGTCCGGGATGCCGGAGCCCTAGCGGAACCGGTTCGATAACGATCCGGTGAAGCCGGGCGGATAACGGTTTGGCATCCGTCGTGACGGGAACTCTACCGCGTCGTGACCATTCCGCAACCTTCCAGCGGAAAAACGCTGGTGAGGCCCGGGTCACATGTCCAGATACGCGACAATCGAACCGTGATCCTCGACCACTTGGACGTTCCGATCGCGCTCGCCCCCATGGCGGGCGGCCCCTCCACCCCTGAGCTGACCGCCGCCGTGGCCGAAGCGGGCGGTTTCGGCCAGCTGGCCGCCGGTTATCTGAGCGCCGCCGACACCGCGGCGCGGATCGCGGCGACTCGCGCGGCCACCGGCAAGCCGTTCGGCGTGAACCTCTTCGTGCCGGGCCCGCCGACTCCTCCCGCCGATCTGGCGGACTATCTGGCCGAACTCGGCGCCGAACACCAGCTGGGAGATCCGCGCTTCGACACCGACGACTGGGACGCCAAACTGGACCTGCTCGTCGCCGACCCGGTCGCGGCCGTGTCGTTCACCTTCGGCTGCCCGAGTGCCGCGGACATCGAACGGCTGCATGCCGCCGGTTCCGAAGCCTGGGTCACCGTCACCTCGGTCGTCGAGGCGCGCTTCGCCGTCGAGGCGGGCGCCGACGTGCTCATCGCCCAAGGCGCGGAGGCGGGCGGGCACCGCGCGACGTTCACCGATCGGCCCGCCGACGACGTCACCGACCCACTCGGGCTGCTGGCGCTGCTGCAATTGCTCTCCGCCGCCACCGACCTGCCACTGGTGGCCACCGGCGGCCTCACGACGGGCGCGGGCATCGCCGCCGCGCTCGCGGCGGGCGCCGCGGCCGCGCAACTGGGCACGGTGTTCCTGCGCTGCCCCGAGGCGGGCACCAGTCAGGTGCACCGCGCCGCGCTGACCGCCGACACCCCGACGATGCTCACCCGCGCCTTCACCGGACGCAGGGCACGCGGCTTGCGCAACCGCTTCCTGGTGCGGCACACCGCTACCGCGCCGACCGGATACCCGGAGATCCACTACGCCACCGCCCCGCTGCGAGCCGAGGCGCGGGCGGCGGGCAACCCCGAGGAGGTCAACCTCTGGGCGGGCCAAACCCATGAGCTGACACCGGAGCTACCCGCGGGCGAACTGGTCTCGACCCTGGCCGCCGACACGAAAGCCGCACTGGAAAAGGCACTTTCGCGCCGAATCCAGC
Source organism: Nocardia sp. NPDC051929 (assembly GCF_044548645.1). Taxonomy (NCBI): domain Bacteria; kingdom Bacillati; phylum Actinomycetota; class Actinomycetes; order Mycobacteriales; family Nocardiaceae; genus Nocardia; species Nocardia sp. NPDC051929. The sequence continues at coordinate 5,117 of NZ_JBIUCG010000059.1, forward strand.
ATTATTGACAACGACTTTCGTTTAGACTTCAGTGGCATCGCATCGACGTTCAGCACTGGAGGAGAGCGCCATGTCCCTTGATGTCCCCACCGCAGTACTCGAACGCGCCGAACGCGGCGAGGTCGACGACGCCGACTTCGTCGAGGTCGTACGCAATTCGCTGCCCTACGCCTGGGAAGTGGTCAGCCGCGTAGCCGGTGAGCTGCGTTCCGGGACGGCCGAATTCGCCGACAACACGATCGCGCCGCCCGACGAGGTGGCGCGCGGGCAACTGCTGCGCGCCATGGCTTCCGACGCGATTCGCGGTGGGCTGGAGCGGCACTTCGGCGTGAAGCTCGCCTTCCAGAACTGCCACCGGGTCGCGGCGTTCCCGCTCTCCTCGGTCGGCGGCGAGACCTACACCACGTTCATCGGCACCCGGGCCCAGCTGCTCAACCAGAGCCCGGAACTGCGCAACTGCTGATCCACCGAATCGAACACCCGGCGCGGCAAACCGTTTCGCCCGCGCCGGGTGTTCTCGCGTATGCGGCGCCGTGCCCGCGCGTCGCCGCCGCCCGTCACGGACGGCTGCGCGTAGGGTGAACCGCCATGAGCAGCAACGATCTTCGCGATGAGGTCGAGGCCCGGCTCGCGCCGTGGCGCCAACAGCTCGGGGCGGACCGCGCCGCCTACACCAATCATGTGCTGCGGGTGCTCACGTTGTGCGATCTGCTGGCCGACGACCGGCAAACCCCGCCGAGCGCCCGTGAGGAGTTCCTGACCGCGGCCGTGCTGCACGACATCGGCATCTGGTCGGCGGGCAGCTTCGACTACCTCGCGCCCTCGTGCGACCAGGCGCGCGCCTGGCTGGCGAGCATCGACCGCGACGACCTGACCGGACTGGTGGTGGCGATGATCGACCAGCATCACAAGATCCGCCCGGCGGGCCCACCGCACGACCCGGTCGAGATCTTCCGGCGCGCCGACGCGATCGACGTCGAACTCGGCTTGCTCGGCCGGTTCGGCGTCTCGCGCGGAACCTACCGTGAGCTGGCGAAGCGCTATCCGAACCACGGCTTCCACCGCAAGCTCGTCTCCCTGGTCGCGCGGCGGGTGCGCAGCCACCCCGCGTCACCACTGCCGATGCTGAGGTGGTGACGCGGGGCGGCGGGTCAGGACAGGGTGGTGACCTCCAGGTCACCGTCGGCATACTGGGCGCGTAGCCGCTTCTTGTCGAACTTGCCCACGCTGGTCTTGGGGACCTCGGCGATGAACGTCCACCGTTCGGGCAGCTGCCATTTGGC
>NZ_JBIUCG010000060.1:0-5661 GCF_044548645.1 Nocardia sp. NPDC051929
GGCCCGTGACGAGTACACCTGTGAAAAACAGCGGTAAGGACATGGGCCTGCCCCGTCACCGGGGATTGGCCAGGCCGACTGGACTGGATCCCGCGGGCATGGGCGGTAGCGGGTTGAGGTTCGTTGAGGTACTGCCCGTTGCTGTTCTGGTGTGGTTCGGCGAGGTCAGGGCAAGCGCTGGTGAACCGACTTCGCCGAGGTCCTGGGTCGAAGGACTCTTGGTTCGGTCCGTGGCGCTAGTGCGGGCTGTCTTGGAGCTGTTTCACGAGGTTCCGACACACCTCGATATCGAAGTTGGCACCCGGTGTAAAATCTGATATCGATTTGCCCCGAGCCTGGTAGACCTCGTGTTCGCGCTCCAAGCCGAATACTTCGATAGGATCAGCGGTGTCCCCGAGCTGTGCCAGGCGATTCGCGCGTTCACCGAACGCGTCGCTGCCAGCTCGAACCATGTCGGTCCATTTCTCGGTTGTCGACAAGATGTCTTTGTCGAAATCTGAAGGCGCGCTCGCGGGTAGCCCGTCGCGTTCCAGTGACCAGTTCATCAGGATCCGCGACGAGCTGCCGTTGTAGTCGACCCAGGGGTGGATGGAGATGTAACGCTGCTGGAGCTCGGCAGCCAGCCGGTAGGGGTCGGTGCCAGGCAGCTTGCTAGCGTTGTTATACCAGTCCGACAGGGCCTGAAGTTCGTGCTTTACCGCCTGCGGTGTGGACAGGCGGTATTCGATCGCCTCTTGGCCGGGCGCCATAGGCACAGTTCCCGCAGGCAGGTATCCCAGGTGGGGATTCGCCTCGATAAGAGTCCTTTCCTCGCTGGTGAACGGTTTCGACATAATGCCGACCGGCCTGCTATGAGTGAACCTCCCGCCCGACTCGGGCATGGTGAAGCGGGAGAGCCGCTGGTGGATTTCAGTCATGAACGGCACGGTCAACTCTCCATCGCCGTATTGGCGGGCGAACGCGCGGGCATCCAGATAGCCTGCCCATTTCCCTTCGCCGAATGCCAGTTCCGGGCGCGGCTGACGCGAGAGCAGGGCTAGCTGATGGAGCGGTTCGTCGATGAACAGGCTCGATTCCAGCGCACGCTGGGCTGGGGTGTGCAATCCCAGTTCCGCTGACCGTCGATCGATCAGCGCCGCCGGCCCGTCAAAGTCGCCTGAGGAGCTCGGTGTGTGGTCGGTCCTGTGCCTGTCGTGCAAGGCTTGCAACGCTCTGTCGATCCTGCTCCGAGCGTCGTCTGAGGAGCGCGGCCTCGTAATGCCGGTACTGTCGGGATTCGATGGTCCCTCAGCGTGTCCGGCTTCGGTGCGCGTGGGCCGCTCACCGACGTGGGTCGATTCGACCCTGGACCCAGCACGGTCGTCCATGGTGTGTTTCAGCGGTTGCGCCAGCGACTCGTCGGCCTCGATCTCTGCCCGCACCACAGACCGCAGACCGACCGCGCTGCTGGAGGATGGGTGCGCCGCTGATCTCGCAACGTTCCGTATGTCGCGTCCCAGCATGTCACGCAAGGCTTGCAACGCTCTACTGATCCCGCTCACAGCACGACTCGATCGATCACATCACACATCGGGTAAGGGCGGAGGTGGTGTCACTGTGGCTGTGTGGGGCCCTGTGTGGCTCGGTCTTGTTGGAGGGTGCGGTAGACGGTGGGCCGGGAGATGTCGAATAGTTCGCCGAGGTCAGCGATTGTATACTCGCCCGTGGCGTGCATACGCCGCAGCTCGGTGCGCTGCTTGGCCGAGAGCTTGGGTTGACGGCCGCGGAGGCGCCCTCTGGCGCGGGCCACGGCCATGCCCTCGCGGGTACGCATCCGCAGCAGATCGACTTCGAACTCGGCGAAGGTGGCCAGGATGTTGAAGAACATCTTGCCAATCGGATCCTGCGGGTCGTACACCTGCCCGCCGAGCGACAGCTTGATACCCCGAGCGGCCAGATCGTCACCGATCGCCCGCGCGTCCGGCACCGAGCGCGCGAGCCGGTCGAGTTTCGGCACGACGAGGGTGTCACCGGCGCGGACCGCCGCGAGCGCCTGATCCAACCCGGGGCGCTGACGGCTGGTGCCGGTCAATCCATGGTCGAGATAGATGCGTTCCTCGGCCACACCGAGCTCACCCAATCGGTCGCGTTGGGCGGTGAGATCCTGGGTGTCGGTGGAGCATCGGGCGTAGCCGATCAGCGTGCCGGACATGACCGAAAAGCGTAACGGATAGCACCCCTTCATTGAGAATCTATCCGTACGGCCTATGTGAGACACAATTTGTCCTCGTGGCGGCCCGCCGCCACCGTCCCGGCGGGGTGTCCGTTGAAGGTTCGGCTACTGAGACAACAGATCGTGTCGATCGGCGACTGGTGGCTTCCAGCGCCAGCGGTGTTCCGAGTGCGATATCGATACCCGACCTCCGTTCTCGAGGCACGCCGAGCTGACCGACCGCCGAGTCGACCTTGAGGTTCGCGGGCGCGAAAACCTCCTGGGGTTCCGGGAATCGACGCGCACTACCCGTCGTCGGTGTCCGCGGCGTCGGGGTCACGCAATTCACGTCGGTTGGTGTCGAGGCTGCGGGCGGGAAAGCTGTAGTGCCCGTGGACATTTATATGCTTGTACATGTACGGGGAAAGCCGGGCTACGTCCTCGGGGCGCACCTGGCAGCCCTCACTGTGCAGCCGGTCGAGGATCGCATCCAGGTACACCGAATTCCACAGCGTGATGCAGTTGAGGACCAGCCCGAGCGCGCCGAGCTGGTCCTCCATTCCGGCGTGGTAGGCCTCGCGCAGTTCGCCGCGGCGGCCGTGGAACACGTGCTTGCCCAGCCCGTGTCGGCCTTCTTGGAGGTTGCGCATCCGTTTGATCTCGCGCCGGTAGGAGTCCCGGTCGACGTAGGACAGCACGTGCAGGGTCTTGAAGATCCGTCCGTAGTGGGCCAGCGCGTCGCCGAGCTGGGTCGGGTTGCCGCCGTGCTGCAGCATCCGCATCGCGTCGGAGGCCGATATCTCCCCGCTGTGCACCGAGGCGACCAGCCGCAGGATGTCGGGCCAGTGCCGCCGCACCCGGTCCAGGTCGATCCGGCCGCGGGCCGCTGCGTCCACGGGCCCGTAGTCGGCGGTCCGGTCGATGCGCCACAGCTTCTGGTCGGGCAGATCCGCCAGCTCGGGCCGGTAGGAGACGCCGAGCAGGTTGAGCAGGCCGAAGACCATGTCGCTGTAAGAACCGGTATCGGAAATGAACACCTCCGGACGGGGTCCGCCGTCGCGCCGATACATCAGGTCGATCGTGTACAGCGAGTCGCGCGGCGTGCCCGACACCACCATTCCTGCGAGCCCCATGCCCTGGTCGTTGACCATGTTGAGCAGGGTGCTGCCGTTGCGGCGACCGAAATAGCGGGGGTTGGGGCGGGCGTCGATGCTGCGGACCGGCACGACGAACCGGGTGCCGTCCACCGCGGCGACCAGCCCGCCGCCCCACGCCTGCGCCGTCACGAGCCCGGCCTGGCCGGTGACCAGTGGCGCATTGGCGGCGGCGTGAGTCTCGGCGCGCACGTAGTTCTGGTAGACGTGGCTGATCCGGGATCTGGTCAACGCGGGCACGCCGGGCGAGATCACCGGCGCCCACCCGACATTCAACGCCTGCGCGGTCAGCACCGCCGCTAACGTGATCGCAAGGTCCGTGACGCGGGCGCCACCACCGGAAACGTGGGTGTAGGCGGCCACGAACTCCGGGTGCCAGCCCATCACCTCCAGGATCAAGTCCCCAATGTCGACGCGCGGAATCATCGCCTGGCAGCGTCGCCGCAGATCGGTCAAGCTCGGTGGTTCGGCGATCGCGCTGACCGCGGCCGCGTGCAGGCGCCCGTCGTCACCGACGGTGACCTCACCGCAGCCGGCGCGGTCGGCGATGTGCCGCCACGCCGCGTCGAGCTGGGAAGTGGCCTCGCCGAGCAGACGGTCGGGGTCTTCGGGCAGCTGCAGCGAAACCAGCAGCGATTCCCGTTTGGATTCCCACGCCGCCCCGGTGAGCAGCTGCGTGCGCGGGTCCGCCCATCTTGAGGAGGCGGCAGCGAAGATGTCGCGGCGGCGCAACCGCTGATGGAAAAGGTGCAGCACACAGAACACGTAGGCGGCGCGGTCGACCGTCTCGGGCGGGCGGCCGTCGCGGAACACCAGCGACCGCCACCCGGCAGGCACCAGATCGACGTCCACCAGTCGCGCGTCCAGATACCCGGCCGGGACCCGCCGACTCGGTTTGGAGTCCAGCAGATCCGGCAGCGCCATGACCGCGGCCAGCGTCGACTGCGCGTCGGTACTCGCGCCGAACTCGATCGTCTCGACCAGCAGCCGAAGAAACTTGCGTACCAATGGATACCGGTTCAGCAGCGCCGCCCGCCACTCCCCACCAGGATCGGCGTCGGGCGGGGCCACCTCGTGGATGTTCGCCACCGCGGTGCGCAACTCGGACTTCGACACCACGCCCTCGATCAGATCCCACAACCGCTCGACGGTCAGTTCCGGGCCGAGCTCGTCGGCCTCCAGCAGTACCCCGACCGCCGCGGCGAGCCGCCCGGCCGCCCGCGCGACCCGCGGATAGCGCTTGCGCTGGTCCTCACCGGACTGACGCTCGGCCCGCGCCAGCAACTCGTTGGTCATCAGCACATCGAACAGTTCCAAAGCGTCGTCGGTGGCCTTGGCCTCCAGGTACACCACGGTCGCCAGCAACGTCGCCAGCCGCTTCGCGTGCGGGCGCCGACGCCGTAACGCTGTCGCGTTCGATGCCATCCCCGTCCGCGCCAGATCAACCACCCGCCGCTGCGGCACCGCGGACAGGTCGAGGGCACCCAACCCGATCCCCGTGACCGCAGCCACCCTGTTCAATGCGGCGACCATCGCCTTGCCCGATCGATCGACCAGTCCGCGGCGCAGCCGCTCCAGCTCCGACACTCGCTCACCCTCGCCGACCACCAGCAGCGCCGACAGCATCCGGATCTGCTCACCCGACAACAGATCAACCAGCGTGTTCCACAGCCGTTGATGCGCCGCCGCGACCACCCGACTCACCAACCGGGTCAGCGAGTCCATCGCGGGCAGAAGAACTTTGCGCTTCAGTAACCAGCCGACCGCACCGTCGAAGATTGCCGTCGTCCCGTCGCCGGTGGCCCATGCCCGGTGATCCACCCAGTGCGACAACTCGTTAGCCGCCTCGGAGAACTCGCGCCACCCGTACTCCGCACAGATCTCCCACCGATGCTCCAACCGGGTCTGCGGCCGTTCGACATACCACTTCACACACGACGCGTCGGAGATCTGCAACTGCTCGGCCACATAGTCCAGCACAGATGACGGCACATCCAGCGGATCGGTAAGGAACGTGCCCAGACACCGCACCGTCACCAGCTGCAAACTGAATCCCAGACGGTTCGCGTCGCCGCGCCGCTTGCCGATCAGCCTCCGGTCCTTGTCGTCGAGAAAGCAGAAACGCTCCAGCTCATCCGTCGACGGCGCACCGGCGAACCTGCCATACCCCTCGGCCTGCTCCGAGGTTAAGAAACACCCACTGTCTTCATCCTCAACCACCACCGATCAACCTACGCAGCACCCGGCGGTCACCACAGCCAATCCGTCAACGATCCCCCTTACCGCTGTAATTCACAGGCATGCTCGTCACGGCCC
>NZ_JBIUCG010000061.1:0-1573 GCF_044548645.1 Nocardia sp. NPDC051929
TCGTGAAAGGATGTTCCGGCGGTGTCCTACTCTCCCACACCCTGTCGAGTGCAGTACCATCGGCGCTGGCAGGCTTAGCTTCCGGGTTCGGAATGGGACCGGGCGTTTCCCCACCGCTATGGCCGCCGTAACTCTATGAAACTATCCACACCCCCAACCCACACCCGAAGGATATGGGACTCCACCACAAGGGACAGAGTGTTTTCGGGGGTATCTGTGTGTTGTTTCAGATACCGCACAGTGGACGCGTAGCAACCTTTGTTGGTAAGTCCTCGGCCGATTAGTACCGGTCACCTCCACACGTTACCGTGCTTCCAGTTCCGGCCTATCAACCCCATGGTCTATAGGGGGCCTTAACCACTCGAAGGTGGTGAGAAACCTCATCTTGGAACAGGCTTCCCGCTTAGATGCTTTCAGCGGTTATCCCTTCCGAACGTAGCCAACCAGCAGTGCCCTTGGCAGGACAACTGGCACACCAGAGGTTCGTCCGTCCCGGTCCTCTCGTACTAGGGACAGCCTTCCTCAAGTTTCTGACGCGCGCGGCGGATAGAGACCGAACTGTCTCACGACGTTCTAAACCCAGCTCGCGTGCCGCTTTAATGGGCGAACAGCCCAACCCTTGGGACCTACTCCAGCCCCAGGATGCGACGAGCCGACATCGAGGTGCCAAACCATCCCGTCGATATGGACTCTTGGGGAAGATCAGCCTGTTATCCCCGGGGTACCTTTTATCCGTTGAGCGACACCGCTTCCACATGCCGGTGCCGGATCACTAGTCCCGACTTTCGTCCCTGCTCGACCCGTCAGTCTCACAGTCAAGCTCCCTTGTGCACTTGCACTCGACACCTGATTGCCAACCAGGCTGAGGGAACCTTTGGGCGCCTCCGTTACATTTTAGGAGGCAACCGCCCCAGTTAAACTACCCACCAGGCACTGTCCCTGAACCCGATCAGGGTCCGAGGTTAGAAGTCCAATACGACCAGAGTGGTATTTCAACGACGACTCCACGAACACTGGCGTGCCCGCTTCACAGTCTCCCACCTATCCTACACAAACCGTACCGAACACCAATACCAAGCTATAGTGAAGGTCCCGGGGTCTTTTCGTCCTGCCGCGCGTAACGAGCATCTTTACTCGTAATGCAATTTCGCCGAGTCTGTGGTTGAGACAGCAGAGAAGTCGTTACGCCATTCGTGCAGGTCGGAACTTACCCGACAAGGAATTTCGCTACCTTAGGATGGTTATAGTTACCACCGCCGTTTACCGGGGCTTAAATTCTCAGCTTCGCGCCCGAAAGCGCTAACCGGTCCTCTTAACCTTCCGGCACCGGGCAGGCGTCAGTCCGTATACATCGTCTTACGACTTCGCACGGACCTGTGTTTTTAGTAAACAGTCGCTTCTCTCTGGTCTCTGCGACCACACCCAGCTCGGACCGTAAAGATCGTCACCAGACGTGGTCCCCCTTCTCCCGAAGTTACGGGGGCATTTTGCCGAGTTCCTTAACCACAGTTCTCTCGATCGCCTCGGTATTCTCTACCTGACCACCTGTGTCGGTTTGGGGTACGGGCCGTGT
>NZ_JBIUCG010000061.1:1669-3519 GCF_044548645.1 Nocardia sp. NPDC051929
TGTACCAACTCACTAGAGGCTTTTCTCGGCAGCATAGGATCACTGAATTCGCCTCAATCGGCTACGCATCACCTCTCAGGCACATGTTGTGCGGATTTGCCTACACAACGCCCTACCGGCTTACACCAGGTAATCCACCACCTGGCCCAGCTACCTTCCTGCGTCACCCCATCGCTTGACTACTACAGCAGGGGTCGTGCGCAGCCGCTTCAAGCTTCCCGAAGGAAGTCCATCCACATTTGGGCACTTAGCACCACTGATTCGCCATTGGGCGCGGATACACGGGTACGGGAATATCAACCCGTTGTCCATCGACTACGCCTGTCGGCCTCGCCTTAGGTCCCGACTCACCCTGGGCGGATTAACCTGGCCCAGGAACCCTTGGTCATTCGGCGGACGAGTTTCTCACTCGTCTTTCGCTACTCATGCCTGCATTCTCACTCGCACAGCCTCCACAACTAGGTCACCCCGCTGCTTCCACGGCTGCACGACGCTCCCCTACCCATCCCAGCTCCTGGCTCGAAAGCAGAATAATGCTGGAATGCCGCGGCTTCGGCGGTGTACTTGAGCCCCGCTACATTGTCGGCGCAGGATCACTTGACCAGTGAGCTATTACGCACTCTTTCAAGGGTGGCTGCTTCTAAGCCAACCTCCTGGTTGTCTTCGCGACCCCACATCCTTTTCCACTTAGTACACGCTTAGGGGCCTTAGCCGGCGATCTGGGCTGTTTCCCTCTCGACTACGAAGCTTATCCCCCGCAGTCTCACTGCCACGCTCTCACACACCGGCATTCGGAGTTTGGCTGACTTCGGTAAGCTTGTGGGCCCCCTAGGCCATCCAGTAGCTCTACCTCCGATGTGAAACACGTGACGCTGCACCTAAATGCATTTCGGGGAGAACCAGCTATCACGGAGTTTGATTGGCCTTTCACCCCTACCCACAGCTCATCCCCTCAGTTTTCAACCTAAGTGGGTTCGGGCCTCCACGACGTCTTACCGTCGCTTCACCCTGGCCATGGGTAGATCACTCCGCTTCGGGTCCATGACATGCGACTCAAAACGCCCTATTCGGACTCGCTTTCGCTACGGCTACCCCACACGGGTTAACCTCGCCACACACCGATGACTCGCAGGCTCATTCTTCAAAAGGCACGCCATCACCCCACCACAAAAGGGAAGGCTCTGACGGATTGTAAGCGTCCGGTTTCAGGTACTATTTCACTCCCCTCCCGGGGTACTTTTCACCTTTCCCTCACGGTACTAGTCCGCTATCGGTCACCAGGGAGTATTCAGGCTTACCGGGTGGTCCCGGCAGATTCACAGCAGATTTCACGGGCCCGCTGCTACTCGGGCATCATCCACGAGAGCCGTTGCATTTTCGTCTACGGGATTCTCACCCTCTACGACAGGCCGTTCCAGACCACTTCGACTAACACAACGGTTTATAACTCCCGCCCAGCCCGGCAGGACTGAGAAGAATGACCCCACAACACCAAATAGACAACCTCTGCCGAGTATCACATCTACCTGGTTTAGCCTCATCCGCTTTCGCTCGCCACTACTCACGGAATCACAATTGTTTTCTCTTCCTGTGGGTACTGAGATGTTTCACTTCCCCACGTTCCCTCCCAACCGCCTATATATTCAACGGAGGGTGACACGACATCACTCGTGCCGGGTTTCCCCATTCGGAAATCCTCGGATCTCAGCTCGGTTGACAGCTCCCCGAGGCTTATCGCAGCCTCCTACGTCCTTCATCGGCTCCTGGTGCCAAGGCATCCACCGAACGCTCTTCAACACTTACAAACAAAGATGCTCGCGTCCACTGTGCAGTTCTCAAACAACACACCC
>NZ_JBIUCG010000062.1:0-4198 GCF_044548645.1 Nocardia sp. NPDC051929
CTTGACGTATGCGACTGATCTTTTCGATCGGGCGACGGTCGAAGGGTTCGCTGATCGGCTCGCGCGCATCCTCGCCGCCGTGGTCGCCGATCCCAACGCGCCGGTCGGCGATCTCGAACTACTCGCCGACACCGAACGGCACGACGTGCTGGCACGCTGGAACGCCACCGACCAGACCGTCGACACGGGAGCGACGCTGGCCTCGCTGCTCGACGCCAGTGTCGCGGCGGACCCGCGCTCAACGGCGCTGGTCGCGGACGCGGTCGATGGCGAGCGGGTCGAGCTGACCTACGCCGAACTTGATTTGCGTGTGAATCGTCTTGCGCGGCACTTGATTTCGTTGGGTGTCGGTCCGGAGTCGCGGGTCGCGCTGGCGTTGCGTCGCTCCGTTGATTTGATCGTGGCGATGTATGCGGTGGCGAAGTCCGGTGGTGCGTATGTGCCGGTGGATCCGGATCAGGCTGCCGAGCGGACGAGCTACATCTTGGAGACGGCGGCACCGGTTTGCGTGCTGACCAATGCCGATGCGAAGTTCGAGACCGATGTCGCGCCGGTGGTGCGGATCGATGAACTGGATCTGTCGGAGCTGGATGCCGCGCCGGTCGCTGATGTCGATCGCGTCGCGCCGTTGCGTCCGGAGAACACGGCGTATGTGATCTTCACGTCTGGTTCGACGGGTCGCCCGAAGGGTGTCGCGGTTCCGCACGGCGCTATCGCGAACCAGTTGCAATGGAAGAACATCGAGTTCGGGCTCGACGCTGCGGATGCGATTCTGCTGAAGACGGCCGCGACGTTCGACCTCTCGGTGTGGGAGTTCTGGTCGGCGGTAGTGTGCGGTGGCCGTTTGGTCATCGCCTCACCCGACGGTCACCGGGACCCGACGTACCTCAACGAACTCATGGCCCAGGAATGGGTCACCACGCTGCACGTCGTCCCGTCGATGCTGGACGCGCTGTTGACTGCCGGTATGCCGGATTCGCTGTGGCGGGTGTTGGCGATCGGTGAAGCCCTTCCGGGTGCGTTGGCGCAGCGGTTCTTGCGTGAGAATCCGCGTACCGAATTGTTCAATCTGTATGGTCCGACCGAGGCGGCGGTGTCCATCACCAGCCATCGGGTCAGTGATACCGACCGGGTTTCGGTTCCCATCGGTGCGCCGGAGTGGAACAGCCGGGTGTTCGTGCTGGATGGGCGTTTGCGTCCGGTGCCGGTGGGTGTGTCGGGTGAGTTGTATTTGGCTGGTGCGCAGTTGGCGCGTGGTTACTTCGGTCGTGCGGATCTGACCGCGGATCGGTTCGTGGCCAACCCGTTCCAGCCCGGTGCGCGGATGTACCGCACTGGTGATTTGGTTGCGTGGACGAGCACAGGCGAACTCGAGTATCGGGGTCGTACGGATTTCCAGGTGAAGATCCGTGGTTTCCGTATCGAGCTCGGTGAGATCGAAGCCGCGTTGCTCGCCCTGCCGGAGATCGCGCAGACTGCGGTGATCGCGAAGTCGGATCCGCAGACCGGTGACCGGTTGGTCGCGTACATCGTGCCTGTGGATGCTGGAGCAGGTGCCGCTGGCGATGCCGACGATACGGCCGGTGCCGGATCCGGCGTGGATGTGGCTCGGGTGAAGTCCGAACTGAGCGCTGGGTTGCCGTCGTACATGGTGCCTGCGGCGTTCGTGGTGCTGGATGCTCTGCCGTTGAACGTCAACGGCAAGCTCGATCGCAAGGCGTTGCCGGAGCCGGAGTTCGAGGTTCAGACGTTCCGTGCGCCGTCGACGCCGATCGAGGAGATCGTGGCGTCGGTGTTCGCCGAGGTGCTCGGGGTCGAGCGGGTGGGCGCGGACGACGACTTCTTCGCTTTGGGTGGTAACTCGCTGTTGGCGACCCAGGTCGCGGCGCGGATCGGCGCGGCGCTGGATGCGCGTGTGCCGGTGCGTGTGCTGTTCGAGGCCTCCACCGTGGCCGGATTGGCCGTGAAGGTCGAGCAGCACGCGGGAGCTGGCGGGCGTAAAGCCTTGGTGGCCGGTCCGCGTCCGGAACGGATCCCGTTGTCGCTGGCGCAGCAGCGCATGTGGTTCCTCAACCAGTTCGATCCGGCCTCATCGGTCTACAACATCCCGGCCGCCATCCGCCTCACCGGCGATCTGGACGTCGCGGCCCTGCGAGCGGCGGTCGCGGATCTGGTGGCGCGCCACGAGATCCTGCGCACGATCTACCCGCAGACGTCCGACGGCCCGGTACAGCGGGTGCTCGCGGCGGACGAGGTGCCGATCGACCTCACACCCGCGCGAGTCGACGCGGCCGATTCGGTCGCCGTGGTGACCAGCGTGGTCGGCGCGGGGTTCGAGGTCACCACGGAGGTCCCGTTCCGGGTCGCGCTGTTCGAGATCGCGTCCGCGAGCGCGGACGACCCCACCGAGCACGTGCTGGTCTTCGTCGCGCACCACATCAGTTCCGACGGCTGGTCGCTGGGCCCGCTCACCCGGGATCTGGTCCTGGCCTATGAGGCGCGCAGCAGAGGCGAGGCCCCGGCCATGGCCCCGCTGCCGGTGCAGTACGCCGACTACAGCCTGTGGCAGCGGGAGGTGCTCGGCTCCGAGACCGACCCGAAGAGCCTGATCTCGCAGCAGGCCGAGTACTGGCGGGACGCGCTCGCCGCTCTGCCGGAGGAACTGCCGCTGCCGACCGACCGGCCCCGGCCCGCCCAGGCGTCCTATCGCGGAGGCAGTTTCGCCTTCGACATCGACGCCGACCTGCACACCGGGCTAGAACAGCTGGCCAAACAACACAATTCGACGCTGTTCATGGTGGTGCACGCCGCGCTCGCGGTGCTGCTGGCGCGGCTGTCGGGCACCTCGGACATCGCGATCGGCACCCCGGTGGCCGGCCGCGGCGAGGCCGAACTCGACGACCTCATCGGCATGTTCGTCAACACGCTGGTGTTGCGCACCGAGGTCGAGCCGGGCACGTCGTTCGAAACGCTGCTGGCCGAGGTCCGCAAAACCGACGTCGCCGCGTTCGGCCATGCCGACCTGCCGTTCGAGCGGCTGGTCGAGTTGCTCGATCCGGTCCGCTCGGCGGCGCGGCATCCGCTGTTCCAGGTGATGCTGGTGCTGCAGAACCTCGCTCCCGCGACGCTCGAGTTGCCCGGGCTCACGGTGTCGGGCATCGATCCGGGAGTGTCGGCGGCCAAGTTCGATCTGCAGATCACCCTGGCCGAGCAGCCCGGTGCGCCGGGTCTGTCGGTGGTGATCGGTTACGCGACCGACCTGTTCGACGAATCGACGGTGCGGAACTTCGCGAGCCGGTTCCGTCGTGTCCTGGCGGCGGTCGCGGCCGATGCCACAGCCGTGGTGGGCGATATCGATGTGCTCGCGCCCGGCGAACGCGACCAGGTGCTGAGTGCGTGGAATGTGCCGGGGGCCTGGGTTCCCGGTGCGACACTGCCGGATGTGATCGCCGAACAGGCGTGGTTGCGCCCGGACGCGGTGGCGATCCGTTCGGGTGAGACCACGTTGACTTTCGGTGAGTTGCACCGGCGGGCGAATCAGGTGGCGCGGGCGTTGATCGCTCGGGGTGCGGGTCCGGAGTCGTTGGTGGCGGTGGCGGTGGCGCGGACCGAGGAGTTGCCGGTCGCGTTGTTGGGGGTGTTGATCGCGGGGGCGGCGTATCTGCCGATCGATACCGGGTATCCGGTGCAGCGGTTGGAGTTCATGCTCGAAGACGCCGCCCCGGTGTGTGTGCTGACCACGGTGCAGCAGCGGGAGGCGGTGCCGTCGGGTGGGTTGCCGGTGGTGCTGCTGGAGGCGGCAGGCGAGTTCTCCGATGCGCCGGTGAGTGATGCCGATCGGGTGGGCCGGTTGCGGGCGGACAATCTGGCGTATGTCATCTACACCTCCGGTTCCACCGGGGTGCCCAAGGGTGTGGGTGTGGCGCACCGCAACGTCATCGAGTTGCTGGCCAACACGCAGCCGTTGTTCGGGTTCGACGAGACCGATGTGTGGACGTTGTTCCATTCCTTCGCGTTCGATTTCTCGGTGTGGGAGTTGTGGTGCGCGCTGGCGCACGGCGGCAGCGTGGTGGTGGTCGACTACGTGACCTCCCGTTCACCGGAGCAGTTGCGCGAACTGCTGATCGATGAGCGGGTCACGGTGCTGAATCAGACGCCGTCGGCGTTCTATCAGCTGGTGGAGGCCGACCGCGCCGCG
>NZ_JBIUCG010000063.1:0-2515 GCF_044548645.1 Nocardia sp. NPDC051929
AACGGCAACGGCGCGACCGGAGCAGCCGCGAAGGCTATCCAGGTCGCACTCGCTCAGCTCGGCGATCCCTACATCTACGGCGCGGAAGGGCCGAACGCCTTCGACTGCTCAGGCCTGATGCAATACGCGGCGGCCGCCGCCGGTGTTCGAATCCCGCGAGTCGCGGCGGATCAGTATCGCCAGTTGCCCAAGGTGAATCCCAGGGATATCAAGCCCGGCGACCTCATCTTCCCGTCCGAATCCTTCAAGGGAGCGAATAATCCCGGCCACGTCATCATGTACATCGGCAACGGTATGTGCGTCGAAGCTCCGCATACCGGTGGCCACGTCCAGTACCGGAAACTACCCAGCAGCTACGCGGCCGCACGCTGGGCCTGACTTTCCCGCCGCTTTCGCTCGACGCGTCAGTACCCCACGTACGAACCGCCACCACGCATCTGCACGATTCCGGGCACATTACTGACCGACCCGTAACGCTCGATGGCATAGCGAACGCCCGCGACGATATTGTCCACCGGATTCCAGATATCACGATGCCCCGGAAGCGAATACGCGTTGAACGTCGGATCGATGGTCTGCATCAGACCTTTCGACGGTATACCGGCCGCGGCGTTGCTGTCCCAGAGATTGATGGCGTTCGGATTGCCGCCGGACTCGTGCTGGATGATCGCCGCGATGTCGGCCGGATCGATCTGGCGCGTGTCGTAGCCGTTCTGGCGCAACACTTGCAGCGCTTCATCGATCCATTGGCCCTGCTGCCCCGACGGGCGTGTGCGTGGCGGACCGCCGCTCGGCCCTCGCATGCCGGAGTGCGAAGTGCGGCGGGGTCTGCGCGGCTGCGCGGGACGCGACTCGCTCAGGTAGCGGTCGGCCAGGGCCGCTACCCGATCGGCGGTGAGGACTGCCGCGGCCTGCCCCTGACCGAGCACACTTCCCGCGCGCTGCAAGGCGGTGTCCAAGGTGGAGATCACCAATTGCCTACTCGCATTCGCATCCTGGATACTGCCGAGCGCGGTCAAGGCGGTGTTCACCTCGGCGATGATCGCTCCGATCGCGGCGCGTCCCTGCGTGGTGCTGTCGACGGCACCACCGAGGATGCGTTCCAGTTCGGCGTTCATCGTCTGCGTCGCATCACCGTGGCGGGCGCGATTCTGATTGCTCGCGGCGTACTGAGAGCCGAGGGCGCCGTCCCACACGACGGGTCCGCTGGGCGGTGCGGCGCCCAGATCTGGCGGCGCGTACTGCTGTCCCGTCACCGCGGTCGGAGGACCATCACCGTATTGGGCCGCGATGGTGGCCAGCGCGCCCATCGCCGCGGCCGCCATGGGCGTGGACGAGCCTGCCATGCCGAGTGCGTCCGAGCGCGCGACAGGAGTCGAACCCGATGTGGTGGAGGTTGTTTCCGATACCGCCGGCGTGCTCTGCGCCCTCCCCTGAGCCGCCGCGCCGACCGGCGCCGCTGTGGCCGGTGCACCTGCTTGTGGCCGCGGGATCGGCGTGGGAGTGCCGCGCGCCGCGGACTTGGCGGATCGGCGCGGCGCGGAGGTGGTGGCGCTCGCACGTACGTCGCGAGCATCGCCGGTTTCGTCGGGATCCAGTTCGGGTGGAGTGCGATTCGGCACCATCAGATCCCCCGATGCGCCCGGCCGCTACGCACGGTGACCACAGAGGCAACCATGATTCACCTTCCGCCGGACGCTCCGGTACCCGCACCGGCGGTCACCGGACACGTTCAGTGCATGCCGAAGTCCGGAGAGGTTCGCAGCCAACGCGGCAACAAGTGTTGCGATTCGCGCCGATTCGGCGGACTAGTGCCGCCTTGCTCGCTGTCGGCTCACCGACTCCGAGAAACTCTTCCCAGCATTCGCCCCAAAGCGCATGCGCAGCTTAACCCGAATATCTCCCGGAGTCTCGACCGACGTGTTCCCGGGTGCGGGAACACCAGGTGACCCGCGTCCGGGCGACAGCGGTAGCCGACCACGGGCCCCATGCGAGGCAGCGAGGCGCCTCGGTGCCAGGTGCACCGAGTAACGTGCCCGAGGCCGGACGGCAATCAAACGGCGACGTTGCGCATCGCCGACGCGATGCTGTTCGCGTAGGCGATGCGCTGTCCTCTCGCGTCACCGGAACTTCTTTCGTAATACTGATCGAAGACCGCCGCCGCGTAGGCAGGCGTCTGCGCGGCTCGGAGATATCCGTACGCAGTGGATTCATTGCTGCGCAATTCGGCCATCATGTAATCGATCTGGACCTTCCAGTCGGTGACCGGCTTTCCTTGGGCGGCCGCGAACCGCTCCAGAGCCTGTCGTCGCCCACCCCGCCACTGGCAAAGACCGATGGCGCCTTCGCGCGAGTTGTACGCGCTGGTATTGAAACCGGACTCGACCTGCAGGTTACCCACGATCCCCGCTGCTTGCGCGGGCGTGAGTCCATATTTCGATATGAGGTACCGATAGACATCCGCGGGATTCGCGTTCGATCCCCCTGGGATGTTGTCGGCGCTGCCACCCGTTCC
>NZ_JBIUCG010000064.1:0-2132 GCF_044548645.1 Nocardia sp. NPDC051929
GCGGGGGCGGCGTATCTGCCGATCGATACCGGGTATCCGGTGCAGCGGTTGGAGTTCATGCTCGAAGACGCCGCCCCGGTGTGTGTGCTGACCACCGCCGCCGAGCTGGACTCACTGCCCGCGGGCAATATTCCGGTGCTCCTGTTGGAGGAGACCACCGGCTACGACGATTCGCGCGTCCGCAACCGCGAGCGGGTGCGGCCCCTGCGCCCGGACAATCTGGCGTATGTCATCTACACCTCCGGTTCCACCGGGGTGCCCAAGGGCGTGGGTGTGGCGCACCGCAACGTGGTCGAGTTGTTCGCCAACACCCAATTGCTGTTCGAGTTCGACGAGACCGATGTGTGGACGTTGTTCCATTCGTTCGCGTTCGATTTCTCGGTGTGGGAGTTGTGGTGCGCGCTGGCCAACGGCGGCAGCGTGGTCGTGGTCGACTACGTGACCTCCCGCTCGCCGGAGCAGTTCCGCGAACTGCTGATCCGCGAACAGGTCACCGTGCTCAATCAGACCCCGTCGGCGTTCTACCAGCTCGCCGAGGCCGACCGGGCAGCACACCACGACCAAGGCAAGTTCGCGCTGCGCTACATCGTGTTCGGCGGTGAGGCACTGGATCTGCGCCAGCTGCGGCGCTGGTACGAGCGCCATCCGGTGGACGCGCCGTGGTTGGTGAACATGTACGGCATCACCGAGACCACGGTGCACGTGTCGTTCCTGTCGTTGGACGAGCAGATGGTCGACAACCCGGCCAGCGTGATCGGGCGGGCGCTGCCCGGTCTGGACGCGTATGTGCTCGATGACCGGTTGCACCCGTCGCCGGTCGGGGTGGCCGGAGAGATCTACGTCGCGGGCGCGCAGCTCTCGCGCGGGTATCTCGGCCGTCCCGGTCTGGCCGCGACACGGTTCGTGGCCAACCCGTTCGGAGCGCCGGGCTCGCGGATGTACCGCAGCGGTGACATCGGCCGCTGGGTCGGATTCGGTGGTCGAGCAACCCTGGAGTACGCCGGTCGCGGTGATCAGCAGGTGCAGTTGCGTGGCTTCCGCATCGAGCTCGGCGAGATCGAGGCGGCGCTGCTGCGCTGCCCGGGCGTGAGTCAGGCGGTGGTGCTGGTCCGCGCCGACGAGCATGCCGGTGACCGTTTGATCGGGTACGTCGTGCCCGACGCCGGGGCGAGCTTGGATGCGTCGGTGCTGCGTACCCAGGTCTCGGAGTTCCTGACCGGGTACATGGTGCCGGATGCGGTGGTCGTGCTCGAGGTGTTGCCGTTGACGGCGAACGGGAAACTGGACCGCCGGGCACTGCCCGCGCCGCAGGTGGTGTCGGCGGTGGCGTTCCGCGCGCCGAGCTCGCCGGTGGAGCAGGCGGTGGCCGAGGTGTACGCCGGGCTGCTGGGCGCCGGCGAGGTCGGGTTGGACGACGACTTCTTCGCCCTGGGCGGCAACTCGCTGCTGGCCACCCGCGTGGTCGCACGCATCAACGAAGCCCTCGACGCCGATGTCGCGGTACGCGAACTGTTCGAAGCCCCGACCGTGGCCGCCCTCGCCGCGCGGGTGGTGCCCGGCGCCGGCGGCGGCACCCGCACCGTGCTCGAACGCACCGAACGCAGCGAACCCATCCCCCTGTCGCTGGCCCAGCAACGCATGTGGGTGCTCAACCAATTCGACCCCGCCTCCGCCGCCTACAACATCCCGATGGCCATCCGCCTGCACGGCGCCCTGGACGTCTCCGCCCTGCGCTACGCACTGGCCGACGTCCTCGAACGCCACGAATCCCTCCGCACCCGCTACCCCGCCGGCGGCCCCGGCGCACTACCGTTCCAGCAGATCCTCACCGTCGACCAAGCCCTCCCCACCGGACTGGAGGTCGTGGTCACCGACGACCCCACCACCCAGGTGATGGACTTGATGCTCACCGGCTTCGACGTCACCACCGAAGTCCCCGTCCGCGCGCTGCTGCTGGAATCCGGCCCCGATGAACACCTACTGGCGTTCGTGGCCCACCACATCGCCGCCGACGGCGCCTCCATGGCCCCGCTGGCCCGCGACCTGGTCACCGCCTACCTCGCCCGCATCGGCGGCAACTCCCCCCGCTGGGCGCCACTGGAAGTGCAATACGCCGACTACGCCATCTGGCA
>NZ_JBIUCG010000065.1:0-1940 GCF_044548645.1 Nocardia sp. NPDC051929
GAGTCGTTGCCGGGGTACATGATTCCGGCGTCGATTGTGGTGTTGGACGAGATTCCGTTGACGCCGGTGGGGAAGTTGGATCGGGCGGCGTTGCCGGAGCCGGTGTTCGCGGTGCGGGCGTTTCGTGCGCCGTCGACGCCGGTGGAGGAGATCGTGGCGGGGGTGTTCGCGGCGTTGTTGGTGGCGCAGGAGGACGGCCGCGTCGGTGCGGATGACGACTTCTTCGAGTTGGGTGGGAATTCGTTGTTGGCGGCGCAGGCGGCGGCGCGGATCGGTGCGGCGTTGGATGTGCGGGTGCCGGTGCAGTTGTTGTTCGAGGTGAGCACGGTTGCGGGGTTGGCTGCGCGGGTGGAGGCGCATGCGGGGTCGGCGGCGGGGCAGGCGTTGCGGGCGTGGCCGCGGCCGCAGCGGGTGCCGTTGTCGTATGCCCAGCAGCGGATGTGGTTTTTGAACCGGTTCGATCCCGCGAGTGGGGTGAACAATATTCCGGTCGCGGTGCGGTTGAGTGGTGCGTTGGATGTGGCGGCGTTGCGGGCGGCGGTCGCGGATGTGGTGGCGCGGCACGAGGTGTTGCGCACGGTGTATCCGGATGTGGATGGTGCGGGTTTCCAGCTGGTGTTGCCGGTGGAGGATGCGCGGGCGGTGCCGGATGTGCTGGTGCGCCGGGCGCATGAGTCGGAGGTGGCCGCGTTGGTGGCCGCGGCGGTGACCGAGGGTTTCGATGTGACCGCGGCGCCGCCGGTGCGGGTGCGGTTGATCGTGTTGAGCGAGACCGAGCATGTGCTGGTGTGTGTGGTGCATCACATCGCTGGTGACGGGTTCTCGATGGGTCCGTTGACGCGGGATTTGATGAGCGCGTATGTGGAGCGGGCTCGGGGTGGGGCGCCGGTGTGGCCTGCGTTGGAGGTGCAGTACGCGGATTACGCGTTGTGGCAGCGGGAGATTTTGGGGGATGAGCGGGATCCGGGGTCGTTGCTGGCGGCGCAGGTGCAGTTCTGGCGGGAGGGGTTGGCGGGGTTGCCCGAGCAGGTGGAGTTGCCTGCGGATCGGGCGCGGCCGGTGGTGGCGTCGTATCACGGGGCCACGGTGGGGTTCGAGGTCGACGCCGCGGTGCATGCGGGGTTGAGCCGGGTGGCGCAGGCGCACAACGCGACGGTGTTCATGGTGGTGCATGCGGCGTTGGCGGTGTTGCTGGCGCGGTTGTCGGGCAGCCGGGATATCGCGGTGGGCACGCCGGTGGCCGGGCGGGGTGAGGCGGCGTTGGATGATCTGGTCGGGATGTTCGTCAACACGTTGGTGTTGCGTACCGAGATCGATCCGGGGGTGCGGTTCGAGGAGCTGCTGGCGGGGGTGCGGGCGGTGGATGTGGCGGCGTTCGGGCATGCGGATGTGCCGTTCGAGCGGTTGGTGGAGGTGCTGGATCCGCCGCGTTCGCCGGCGCGGCATCCGTTGTTCCAGGTGATGTTGACCTTCCAGAATCTGACGGTGCCCGAGCTCGAGTTGCCGGGGTTGTCGGTGTCGGGGCTGGATCTGGCGGTGGGGTTGGCGAAGTTCGATCTGCAGTTGGCGGTGGCGGAGAATCTCGACCGTCATGGTGGGGCGGGTGGGTTGTCGGCGGCGTTCACCTATGCCACCGATTTGTTCGATGACGCGACGGTGCGGGATTTCGCCGATCGGTTCACCCGGATCCTGGCCGCGGTGGCGGCGGATGCGTCGGTGGTGGTGGGCGATATCGATGTGCTGGCCGCTGGTGAGCGGGAGTTGGTGTTGCACGAGTGGTCCACTCCGGGGGCGCTGGTGCCGGAGGTGACGTTGGTCGATGTCATCACCACCCAGGCCCGTAACCGCCCGGACGCGGTGGCGATCCGTTCGGGTGAGACCACGTTGACTTTCGGTGAGTTGCACCGGCGGGCGAATCAGGTGGCGCGGGCGTTGATCGC
>NZ_JBIUCG010000066.1:0-1692 GCF_044548645.1 Nocardia sp. NPDC051929
GGCTCTGTCCCACTTTCGATGATGGGTCCGGTTGCTACGAGGTGGCCAGGACACGGAGCCGGAGTAGGTCGAATCGTGCTCTGCCGTACATGGCTCGTTTGATCAGTTTGAGGCGGTTGACATTTCCTTCGGTGGGGCCGTTGCTGTAGGGAAGGGTCAGTCCGGCGACCACGGCATCCCAGTCACGGTGCAGTGTGGTCGCGAAGGAACTGATCTCCCGGATTCCGCTGGCCTGTGCGCGGTGGGTCCACGCCGCGAGTTCTGCTCCTCGCAGTTGCTGTAGCAGCATCGCGAATTCGGTGGCGAGTCCGGCGGTGGTGGCGATCTCGTCGCAGCGATCGATGATCGTGCGAAGACGCTCACGTTCGTCGTCGGTCAGGTCGTCGCAGCGGCGCATGATCCAGCCAGCGGCCTTGCGGGGTGTGATCGTGGGCGGCGCCAAGACTGGGGCACCGGCTACGCGCCAGTGTTGCAGGTGGCGGCGGACCGTCTTGACGCTGCCACCGAATCCCTGGGCTGCGATCTCGGAGTGGAGGACCGCGGCGTTCACGCAGCCCTCGCGCCAGCGGCGCTGCAGATAGGGCACGAACGGGTCGATGAGACTCGCGCGGCGGACCCCGGAACTCAGCAGACCCTCGACCTCGCTGCGGGCGTAGCGTCGGACGGTCTTGCGGTCCAGGTGCAATTCCCGCGCGATCGCGCTGATCGTCCAACCCTGACCCAACATCTGTTGGATTTGTGGGTGTTGTCGGGTGATCCGCTGCGCCAACGGGCCATCCGGCGGGGCGGGCTGCGGGATCGGTGGTGCCGGAATCTGGTCCGGGTCACGCTCGTTCAGGCAGGAACGCTTGCGCGCGAGCACACGCTCCACAGCACTGGTCAGGTTCGCTAGCAGGTGCCACCTGTCCGCGACTTGCACCGCATCAGGGGCTCCGCGGCGAGCGCCATCGGCGAAGTAGCCGGCGCGATCACGGCAGATCACCTCGATCCCCGGATGCTCGCGCAGCCAGGCGGCCAACGCATCGGAGCTGGCTTCGGGCAACAGGTCCACCGGACGGCGGGTGGCCATATCGACCAAGATCGTGCCGTAGTTGCGACCCTTACGAAACGCGAACTCGTCGACACCGACCGCAGTCAGCCCGCCGACTGTCGGTTGCGGCAGTGCGCGGATGAGCCGAAGCAGCGTCATCCTGCTGACCGCACTGGCGACCCCGGCGCACAGTCGCGCCGCGGGCCTGCCTCCCAACGCCAACGCGAACCGTCTCAGAACGTCCCGCAGCGCCAGGCTGCGACGCCCATAACGCACGGTCAACCCGCTCACCTGCTCGGCAAAGATCCGCCGCCCGCACCCGCCGTTACCGCAGAACAGCCGCCGCACCGCCAGCCTGAGCACAACTTCCCGGCTTGCGACTGCGACATCGGCGATCTCACGGGAATAGCGGCTGTGAACCCGCGACGAGACCACCCCGCACACCGGGCACGGCTGCGGGACCTCCCTGGTCACAGCATCGAACCGAATAATCGGCCCAACCCGGCTCACACCCACCACACGCACACCTGGCCGATCCGGGAACATCAACTGCCACAACACCTCTGCTGCACCATCAGCAACCACATTCCGCAGTTCTACCGGAATACCCAGCACCCCAACACAATCGACACCCGCCCATCATCGAAAGTGGGACAGAGCCA
>NZ_JBIUCG010000067.1:0-1456 GCF_044548645.1 Nocardia sp. NPDC051929
GCCGGATTCAACTGATCGTTGCAACACCTCGATCGTGGAGGTGTCGAGGTGGGAATTGGTCCGCAGCAGAAGCGGGTTCGTGAGTACCGGGGCCAGATTCCGTCGCCGGGTCGGCCGACGGTGGCCTGGCGTGAGGATCGGGTGCGGTTCTGGGCGGCGATCGCGCGCGGGGTGATGACCGAGGACGCGGCGGTGGAAGCGGGGGTGTCCTCGCCGGTCGGGTTCCGATGGTTCCGGCATGCTGGCGGCGTGAATCCGCGTTTGCCTCAGTCTGTTTCGGGCCGGTATTTATCTTCGGGCGAGCGGGAGGACATCGCGTTGCGGCGGGCTCGGGGCGAGGGAGTGCGGGAGATCGCTCGTCGGCTCGGTCGGAGTCCGTCGACGATCTCGCGGGAGTTGCGTCGCAACGCCTCGACCCGTTCGTACTGGCTGGACTACAAGGCCTCGACGGCGCAATGGCATGCCGAACGTCGGGCCAGGCGCCCCAAGATCGCCAAACTGGTCGCCAACGACCGGCTGCGCGCATACGTGCAAGACAAGCTCTCCGGGGTCGTGCGAACTGCCGATGGACGTGCCGTGGCCGGCCCGGTCGGTCCGGAGTGGAAAGGGCGCAACAAGCCGCATCGCGGTGATCGGGCGTGGGTGTACGCGTGGAGCCCGGAGCAGATCTCGAACCGGCTGAAACTCGAATTCCCCGACGACGAGTCAATGCGAATCAGTCATGAGGCGATCTACCAGGCACTGTATGTCGATTCTCGGGGCGGGCTCAAACGCGAACTCGTCGGCTGCCTGCGCCGAGGCCGGGCGTTGCGGGTCCCGCGCGCACGCGCCAAGCAGAAAGCGTGGGCACATGTGACCGCCGAGACGCTCATCGGTAACCGGCCCGCGGAGATCGGCGAGCGGGTGGTCGCGGGGCATTGGGAAGGCGATCTGATCATCGGGTTGCAGCGTTCGGCGATCGGCACCCTGGTCGAGCGGACGACCCGGTTCACGATGCTGATCCACCTGCCTCGCGAGGACGGATACGGTGTCATCGCACGCACCAAGAACGGACCCGCTCTCGCTGGCTACGGCGCGGTGACCATGACCGACGCGCTCACCCGAACGCTGCGCCCGCTGCCGCCGCCGCTGCGTCGATCGCTGACCTGGGACCGGGGCAAGGAATTGTCCGACCACGCACGGTTCACCGCCCGCACCGGCGTCGAGGTCTACTTCGCCGATCCGAAGAGCCCATGGCAACGCGGCACCAACGAGAATACCAATGGCCTTCTGCGCCAATATTTTCCGAAAGGCACCGACCTCTCTCGCTGGGGTGCTCGAGACATCGCTGCTATCGCGCACACGCTCAACTCCCGACCCCGCAAAAGCCTCGGCTGGAAGACGCCCGCTGAAGCCTTCACCGAGCAGCTACGATCGCTCCAACAAACCGGTGTTGCGACGACCGATTGAATACGGC
>NZ_JBIUCG010000068.1:0-1428 GCF_044548645.1 Nocardia sp. NPDC051929
GGCCGCCGCCCCGGAGACACCGGCGCTGGACGGCGCCAACGACTGGTCTTGCCTGCCCACACCGGCGCGACCGGAGCCGGTGGTGCTCGTGCACGGCTCGGGCACCGATATCGGCCGCAGCTTCCCCCTGCTCGCGCCGGCCATCCGGGCCGAAGGACATTGCGTGTTCGCCACGAATCTCGGCGCCGCGCCGGGTGTCGTCGACGCGGTGAGCGGGCAGACCGGCTCCAGCTCCACCGGCGTCGGGCCGATCGGCGCCGCACTGCTGGGACGTGTCGTCTACGGCGTGGCCGACATCGATCGAATGGCGGGCGAGCTCGCCGAAGTCGTGCGGGCGGTGCGGGAGACGACGGGCGCGAGCCGGGTGGCGCTGGTCGGCCACTCCACCGGCGGCACGGTGATCCGGCAGTATCTGCGCGCCCGCGGCGCGGAGGCGGTGTCCCAAGTGGTGACTCTCGGCACGCCGTATCGCGGCTCGACCTGGGCCGGGTTGCGCGGCAGCTATCCGGACCTGGCCGCGCTCGGCCTGGGCGACGCGCAGATCGCGGCCCAGGTCTTCGGGACTCCGGGCCAGCAGCAGGTGGCCGGGTCACCACTGCTGAACCGGCTGAACACGGGAGGCGAAACCGTGCCCGGTCTCCGGTACACGGCCATCGCCTCCCGCGCCGACCAGGTGATCACGCCGCAGGACACCGCCCTGCTCGCCGCGCCCGGCCCGGCCGACCGCAACGTGTGGCTGCAGGACGGATGTCCTGCCGACGCGGCCGACCACAGCGGCATGCTGGAAGACCCACGCGCCACCGCCGCCGTTCTCTCCGCGCTCGCCGGGGATCGGCGAACGTTGCCCTGCTGAGCGCACCCCGGCCGGACCGGATCACGAAGATGGAGAACCTCGGTGAGTCTCGGCATTACTTGTAGCGGGCTGCGCCGCGAATTCGCCGGAGTCGCGGTGATCGACGACGTGACCTTCCGCGCCCCCGCGGGCCGGGTCACCGCGGTCGTCGGGCCGAACGGCGCGGGCAAGACGACGCTGTTGTCGATGCTCGCCGGTCGGTTGCGGCCACACCGAGGGTGGCTCCGCGTGGAGGACGCGGATCCGAGCGCAGAGCCATGGGTGGTCCGCTCCCGGGTCGGCTGGGTCCCCGACGTGTACGAGAGCGGCGAGACCTGGTCGGTCGCGGAGGTCGTGCGGTTCTCGGCGAAGATCGCGGGTCACAGCGCGGACGTGGCCGATGAACTGGTCGATCGGGCAATGCATCTCGCGCGTTTGGCGGACGCCGCTTCCACGCCCGTTCTCCGTCTGTCCCGGAGTGACAAGAAGTGGCTCGGCCTGGCCAGAGCGCTGGCCGCGGGTACGACGGCACTCGTACTGGACAACCCGATGGCCGACTTGGACCACGACGGGCGTCGCTATCTGGCCGGAATGCT
>NZ_JBIUCG010000069.1:0-1416 GCF_044548645.1 Nocardia sp. NPDC051929
CGAGGTCCGCACCTTCGGTTGCCAGATGAACGTGCACGATTCCGAACGCTTGTCGGGTTTGCTGGAGGACGCGGGCTACGTGAAGGCCGCGCCCGGCGCGACGGCCGACCTCGTCGTCTTCAACACCTGCGCGGTGCGCGAGAACGCCGACAACAAGCTCTACGGCACGCTCGGCCACCTCGCGCCGATCAAGGCGGGCCATCCGGGCATGCAGATCGCCGTGGGCGGCTGCCTGGCGCAGAAGGACCGCGACGTCGTGGTGCGCAAGGCGCCGTGGGTGGACGTGGTCTTCGGCACCCACAACATCGGTTCGCTGCCGGTGCTGCTGGAGCGGGCGCGGCACAACAGGGAAGCCCAGGTGGAGATCCTGGAGTCGCTGGAGGCGTTCCCGTCCACCCTGCCCGCCAAGCGCGAATCCGCCTACGCGGGCTGGGTTTCCATCTCGGTCGGCTGCAACAACACCTGCACCTTCTGCATCGTGCCGTCGCTGCGCGGCAAGGAGGTCGACCGCCGCCCCGGTGACGTGCTCGCCGAGGTGCGGGCGCTGGTGGATCAGGGCGTGCTCGAGGTGACGCTGCTCGGCCAGAACGTGAACTCCTACGGCGCCTCGTTCGCCGACCCGGACGAACCCCGCGACCGCGGCGCGTTCGCCAAGCTGCTGCGCGCGTGCGGACACATCGACGGCTTGGAGCGGGTCCGGTTCACCTCGCCGCACCCGGCGGAGTTCACCGACGACGTGATCGAGGCCATGGCCGAGACCCCGAACATCTGCCCGCAGCTGCACATGCCGCTGCAGTCGGGTTCGGACCGGGTGCTCAAGGCGATGCGCCGCTCCTACCGCAAGGCGCGCTACCTCGGCATCATCGACAAGGTGCGCGCCGCGATGCCGCACGCCGCGATCACCACCGACATCATCGTCGGCTTCCCCGGCGAGACCGAGGAGGATTTCCAGGAGACCCTGGACGTGGTCCGGCAGGCGCGTTTCACCAGCGCGTTCACCTTCCAGTACTCCAAGCGGCCCGGTACGCCCGCCGCCGACATGCCCGATCAGCTGCCCAAGGCCGTGGTCCAGGAGCGCTACGACCGGCTCATCGCGTTGCAGGAGGAGATCTCCTTGGCGGCCAATCGAGAGCTGGTCGGCACCGAGGTGGAATTGCTGGTAGCCGAGGGCGCGGGCAAGAAGAACGCCGCCACCGCGCGCATGAGCGGCCGCGCCCGCGACGGCAGGCTGGTGCACTTCCGCCCGGGCGGCACGGCCGAGCCGATCCGCCCCGGCGATCTGATCACGGTGGACATCACCGCCGCGGCGCCGCACCACTTGGTCGCCGATGCCGCGATCAAGACCCACCGCCGTACCCGCGCCGGTGACGCGCACGAGCGCGGCGTCACCCCGAAGACCGCGCCGATCGGCGTCGG
>NZ_JBIUCG010000070.1:0-1173 GCF_044548645.1 Nocardia sp. NPDC051929
GGTAGGAGCAGGATGGCGGCGGGTATCGACCAGACCGATTGGGCTGGATTGTTGAAGAGTGCCCAGAACGGTCAGCTTCAACTTCTCAATGTCGACAGCGCCGCGCTGGGTAAGCTGACCGGATATTGTGAGGATCTGGTGGCCGACATCCTCGGGTTGATCGATTTCGTGACCGGGAAGAACATGCCGCCGAAGTTCGACTGGTATTACAACAATCAATCCGGTACCGATCCGAAACGGCCTGCCCAGCCGAAACCGTTCCCGGCCAGTTCCTATCAGTTTCTGAGCATGAAACATCTGTCGGACGCGTTCTTCGACAAAGCGAACCCCGAACTGGTCGACATCCTGGGTAATCATCAAGCGATCGTCACCGATATCGCGAACACGTTCACCGCGGCGAACAAGAAGTACTCGATCACCGAGGGACAGAACGCGAACACCTTCGTCGCACCCAACGCGCGTGATCATTGGCCGGAGATCTCGAAGTATCATGCGGCGTCCTCGGTGTCGTGGGCGGACGGGCCGGGTTTGTCGACCACCGCCAGTTCCGGGGTGAGTTTCGACAAGTCCCTCAAGGGCAGAATCGATCCGCTGATCGAACTCGGTGGCGCTCTGCACCTCTACGATTTCGCCAACATCGCCATGCTCGTGGGCTCGGTCGGTGGTGACATGCTGTGGTTGTCGGGTGAGTGGCTGGCCCTGTCCCAGATCTGGGGCAACTCGATCGATACCTTCACCAAGAACATCAAACCCGTGTTCACCCGGGGGCACTGGCAGGGCGCGGGCGCCGACCGGGCGATCGCCTCGATCGACAAATACCTCGGTACCGCCGAAACGTTGCGGGCGAGTATGGTCGACATGTCTCATGTCGTGGGGAACACCGCCAACTTCCTGGCGTTCATCTACGGTCACGTTCCCCGCTACGACCAGATCAAGTTGAACACCAACGGCACGGTCAACTATGTCGCCAAGCGCGGCCGGACCGGTGATCAGGCCCAAACCTATGCTCAGCAGTGGTGGGACAAGGGCGACGACACCAGTAACAACAAAGGTTTCGTCGCCGGCATGCGTGAACTCGCCGGCCAGGTCCCCGAATTCGTCGACCCGAATACCGCGGCACCCCCCACCAACGGTGGAACAGGCAGTGGCGGCGGAACCGGAAACAACAACGGC
>NZ_JBIUCG010000071.1:0-1144 GCF_044548645.1 Nocardia sp. NPDC051929
TTCATCGCAGCACCTATGCCCGACCGGAGAAAACCGTGAATCCAGTGTCGCCCGTCTCCTCGATCGAGAACGAACCGGACACAAATCCTTTCCTGCCCGATCTGGAACGCCGGATGCGGGAGTGCGACGAGTTCTTCCGGCTGCCCGAATTGGCGCACCTGAGCGCGCAGCGCCGACGCTGCGCGCTGGAGCAGCTCGAACAGACCGGCTCCTACCTCCAGACCGCCGAGGAGATCCTGATCGGAGCCAAACTCGCCTGGCGCAATCACGCCCGCTGCGTCGGCCGCAAGCATTGGCGCTCGTTGAAATTGCTCGACGCCCGGCGGGTCCGCTCGGCGCGCGACCTGGCCGAGGTCTGCTGGCAGCACCTGCACATGGCCACCAACAACGGCGCTATTCAGTCGATGATCACCGTCGGGCCGCCGCGGCAACCGGACGGGCGCGAGTTCCGCATCGTCAGCCCGCAGATCATCCGCTACGCGGGCTACCGCAACGGGGACGGGACGGTCACCGGCGACGC
This sequence comes from Nocardia sp. NPDC051929, assembly GCF_044548645.1. Classification (NCBI taxonomy): domain Bacteria; kingdom Bacillati; phylum Actinomycetota; class Actinomycetes; order Mycobacteriales; family Nocardiaceae; genus Nocardia; species Nocardia sp. NPDC051929. The sequence continues at coordinate 521 of NZ_JBIUCG010000071.1, forward strand.
CGCCAACGTCGAGCTCACCGCATTCGCGATGAAGCTCGGGTGGCGCGGCGCCGGAACGCCTTTCGACATCCTTCCGCTGCTGATCAGTACCCCGGACGAGCCGGTTCGCTGGTTCGACATCCCGCCCGAACTCGCACGCGAGGTGGAACTAGAGCATCCCGAGTTCGAGTGGTTCGCCGGACTGGGCCTGCGCTGGCACGCGCTGCCCGCGGTGTCCGACATGAATCTCGAGATCGGCGGCATGACCTATCCGTTCGCACCGTTCAACGGCTGGTATCTGGGCGCGGAGATCGGTGCGCGCAATCTCAGCGACACCAACCGCTACAACATGCTCCCGCTCATCGCGGAGATGATGTGCCTGGACACCCGGGCAGAGCGCAACCTCTGGCGCGATCAGGCTCTGGTCGAACTCAACCGCGCGGTGCTGCACAGCTTCCGCAAGGCGGGCGTGTACATCGTCGACCATCACACCGTCGCCAAACAGTTCTGCGATCACGTCGAGCGCGAGGAAGCCGCGGGCCGAGCCTGCCCCACCGACTGGTCCTGGATCAACCCGCCGATCTCCTCCGGCCTGACCCCGACCTTCCACCGCTACTACGACCCACCCGACATGGACATCCGGCC
>NZ_JBIUCG010000072.1:0-1134 GCF_044548645.1 Nocardia sp. NPDC051929
GTTATCGGTCGCCGGCTATTCCGTGCGTGCGTTCCGGTCCGTGTCCGGGGCCGCCACGGACAACGCCGGGTGCCCGACCAGGCGGCGTCATCACCGCCGCTTGCGGGTGCCTCGCCCGCCCTATCCACAAGAGTTTTCCACTTCCGACAGACGCGTTAGTTGAACACGAGGGGTAGTTGCGTTAGTTGAGCTGTTGCGGTACCGCCGTGAACCCCGTCTCGCCGACGGTGATGACGCACTGCGCGTCATGCCGGTCGAGCTCGTGCAGCGCTTCCAACAAATGGGTGGACATCAGCGATTGCCACTGTTGCCATTTCTGGTCTTCGGGATAGAGCGAGGACTTGCTCACCTCGACGTAGTAGGCGCGCAGTTCATCGTCCGTGACCGCGAACTCGATGGGCACATCCAGTCGTTCACCGCCACGGCCGGTGATCTGCAAGCCCTGATCCGACGACGAGATCTCCACCTGCCACTCGCGACCTGCCGCGATCACCGATTGCGTCAGTTCGGCTGTGGTGGGGTGCGAGCTAGGCACGACATTTACCTCCAGGGAACGCAGTGACGATGACGCCGTTATCGACGATGACTGTGGGTTCGACGGTTTTCGCGATCTGCCCGTTGACGTGGTTGACCAAGTATATCTGCCCTGAGTAACAGGTTCTGGCGCCCTGCGGGACAGCGAGGTCGGGGGTATCCAACGATTTACTGATCGCCATGTCGGCGATGTCGCGCCAGTTGCGGTTTTCTATCGCTGCAAGCCCTTGCCACTCCTCGCCGTGCTTGGTTTGGATGTGCCGGAATCCATAGCCGGTGTTACCGCAGGTCAACCGCGCTTTGCTGTACTTCGCGACAACTTTGTCTTCGGGAGTGCTGATACCGCACGCTCCCCACACTTGCTGTGCGGAAGCTGTTGGCGCGGAACTGATGACGGCGGGAATCGTCGCTGCGATCAAGGCAACGATGGTGAGTTTCGTGTGGTTCATGGTCTCCCCCTTGGGTGCTGCGATGCATGCGCATCAGCAACTGTTGAGTTGCCCTCTGGGATAAGCCCTCTCATTCATCTACTTGGACGTGGCCGTTCTAGACGCCGTTCCATTATGTGATATACATCACATGCCATTGGCCGTGGCGTCG
>NZ_JBIUCG010000073.1:0-1122 GCF_044548645.1 Nocardia sp. NPDC051929
CCTTTACACTCTGCGAATGATTTCCAACCATTCTGAGGGAACCTTTGGGCGCCTCCGTTACATTTTAGGAGGCGACCGCCCCAGTCAAACTGCCCACCTGACACTGTCTCCCACCCGGATAACGGGTGCGGGTTAGAATGTCAATACAGCCAGGGTAGTATCCCACCGATGCCTCCACCGAAGCTGGCGCTCCGGCTTCCAAGGCTCCTACCTATCCTGTACAAGCTGTACCAAAATTCAATATCAGGCTACAGTAAAGCTCCATGGGGTCTTTCCGTCCTGTCGCGGGTAACCTGCATCTTCACAGGTACTATAATTTCACCGAGTCTCTCGTTGAGACAGTGCCCAGATCGTTACGCCTTTCGTGCGGGTCGGAACTTACCCGACAAGGAATTTCGCTACCTTAGGACCGTTATAGTTACGGCCGCCGTTTACTGGGGCTTCAATTCAAAGCTTCGCTTGCGCTAACCTCTCCTCTTAACCTTCCAGCACCGGGCAGGCGTCAGCCCCTATACTTCGCCTTGCGGCTTCGCAGAGACCTGTGTTTTTGCTAAACAGTCGCCTGGGCCTATTCACTGCGGCTTTTCAAGGCTTTAACACCCTAAAAAGCACCCCTTCTCCCGAAGTTACGGGGTCATTTTGCCGAGTTCCTTAACGAGAGTTCTCTCGATCACCTTAGGATTCTCTCCTCGCCTACCTGTGTCGGTTTGCGGTACGGGCACCTGCTTTCTCGCTAGAGGCTTTTCTAGGCAGTGTGGAATCAGGAACTTCGGTACTATATTTCCCTCGCCATCACAGCTCAGCCTTCACGGTAACGGGATTTGCCTCATTACCAGCCTAACTGCTTGGACGTGCTAATCCAACAGCACGCTTACCCTATCCTCCTGCGTCCCCCCATTGCTCAAACGAAAGTTTGGTGGTACAGGAATATCAACCTGTTGTCCATCGCCTACGCTTTTCAGCCTCGGCTTAGGTCCCGACTAACCCTGAGCGGACGAGCCTTCCTCAGGAAACCTTAGGCATTCGGTGGATGGGATTCTCACCCATCTTTCGCTACTCATACCGGCATTCTCACTTCTAAGCGCTCCACAAGTCCTTACGATCTTGCTTCAACGCCCTTAG
>NZ_JBIUCG010000074.1:0-1112 GCF_044548645.1 Nocardia sp. NPDC051929
TGTGATGTCCAGGGAGGTTGTCCGGCCTACTCACTGTGGTGAGTCCGGCTGACAGGTGAAGGCCTCCGGCTGTGAAGTGGAGCTGTCTAGGAACCGCTTCACGAGCCCGGAGGCCTTCGTGTCCCACGCTAACGCAACACTCACCCCGATCACCCGTCTGCGACTGGCACGGTTGATCGTCGATCGCGGCTGGACCTATCGCGCGGCAGCGAAAATGTTCATGGTCTCCCCACGCACGGCCAAGAAGTGGGCCGACCGGTACCGGATCGAGGGCGTCGCCGGGATGACCGATCGCAGCTCACGCCCACATACCAGCCCGAACAAGACCGCCCCGCAGCTCGTACGCGCCATCGTCGCACTGCGCTGGCGGCACCGGCTGGGACCGGTACAGATCGCCGGGCGGCTCGATATGGCAGCCTCGACCGTGCACGCGGTCCTGGTGCGTTGCCGCATCAACCGGCTCTCCCGTATCGACCGAGTCACCGGCGAACCCCTACGCCGCTACGAGCACGACCATCCCGGATCACTGGTCCATGTCGATGTCACCAAGTTCGCCAACATCCCCGACGGCGGTGGCCACAAATTCCTCAGCCGCCGCCAAGGCAAGCTCAACGCCGTCCACACCGCGCGGCGCACCGGCAAGCGCGGCAACCAGTACCGGCCTCTGATCGGAATCGCGTTCGTGCACACCGTCATCGACGACCACTCCCGCATGGCATACGCCGAGATCCGCGCCGACGAGAAAGCCGCCACCGCGATCGAGGTACTCCAGCACGCAGCGGCGTGGTTCGCCGACCACGGCGTCACCATCGAACGAGTGCTCTCCGACAACGGGTCGGCCTACCGGTCCCACGCCTGGCGCGAGGCCTGCGACGAACTGCGCATCACCCACAAGCGGACCCGCCCCTACCGGCCCCAGACCAACGGCAAGATCGAACGCTTCCACCGCACCCTCGCCGACGGCTGGGCCTACGCCCGCTTCTACCAATCGACCGAACACCGCAACCAAGCCCTACCCGACTGGCTCCACTTCTACAATCACCACCGAGCCCACTCCGCCATCGGCGGTCGCCCACCGGTCACCCGACTGACCAACCTCCCCGGACATCACA
>NZ_JBIUCG010000075.1:0-1090 GCF_044548645.1 Nocardia sp. NPDC051929
GAGGAGTTGTCGTTGCCGGTGGATCGCCCCCGCCCCGCAGTGGCCTCCCACCACGGCGCCACCACCACCTACACCCTCGACACCGAACTCATCACCGCACTACACACCCTCGCACGCCAGCACGACTGCTCGGTGTTCATGGTCATCCACGCCACCCTCGCAGTCCTGCTCGCCCGCCTCAGCAACAGCACCGACATCCCCATCGGCACCCCCATCGCCGGACGCGGCGACCCCGCCCTCGACGACCTCATCGGCATGTTCGTCAACACCCTCGTCCTACGCACCCACATCAACCCCCACGAACCCTTCACCGACCTACTCACCCGCACCAGAAACACCGACCTCCAAGCCTTCCAACACGCCGACATCCCCTTCGAACAACTCGTCGACCACCTCACCCCCCACCGCACCCGCTCCCACCACCCCCTCTTCCAAACACTGCTCGCCTTCCAAAACCTCGACCAACCCCACCTCCACCTCCCCCACCTCGACATCACCCCCACCGAACCACCCACCCCCACAGCACGATTCGACCTACAAATCATCCTCACCGACAACCACAACGGCGAGATGACCGCCACCATCACCTACGCCACCGACCTCTACAACCCCACCACCATCGACACCCTCATCCACCGATGGCTCCACATCCTGAACGCCATCACCACCAACCCCACCCAACCCATCGCCACCATCGACATCCTCGACCCCACCGAAAAAACCGACCTCCTCACCCGCAGCGGACCACCACCCACACCACCGACCACCCTGCCCGACCTCCTCACCACCACCGCCCACAACCACCCCCACAACACCGCCATCATCCACAACAACCACCACATCACCTACCAAGAACTCGACCAACGCTCCAACCACCTCGCCCACCAACTCCTCCACCACCACATCGGCCCCGAAGACATCGTCGCCATCGCCATCCCCCGCTCCCCCGAAACCATCATCGCCATCTGGGCCATCACCAAAACCGGCGCCGCCTTCCTACCCATCGACCCCACACACCCCACCCAACGAATCACCCACATCACCACCAACTCCCACACCACCATCGGCCTCACCACCACCCCCACACACC
>NZ_JBIUCG010000076.1:0-1084 GCF_044548645.1 Nocardia sp. NPDC051929
GGTTGCTGCTGTCGGCGGTCGTCGCCGGCGCTGCGGCCGCATCGGCAATGGTCTCGGTGCAGGCCCAGGCCGCGCCCGCGGAGTCTTCTATTGTTTCCGTGCAGGAGCACAGTGCGCGGAACCTGACATTGACGGTGCATTCCGCCGCCATGGATCTCGATATTCCGGTGGAAGTTCAGCGCGCCGCGGACACCAGCGTTCCCCGGCCGGTGCTGTATCTGCTGCTCGGCGCGGCCGGTGGCATCGACGGCTCGACCTGGGCCACGAAGACCGACGCGATGCAATTCCTCGCGGACAAGAACGTGCACGCGGTCACGCCGATCGGCGGCATGTTCAGCTACTACGCGGACTGGGAGAAGGACGACGCCAGGTTGGGGCGCCAGAAGTGGCGGACCTTCCTGAGCCGCGAACTGCCTCCGCTGATCGACTCGTATCTCGGGACCAGCGGGCGCAATGCCCTCGCGGGGTTCTCGATGTCGGGGACCACGACACTCGCGCTCGCCGCGACCACGGGTGACCTGTACTCCGGCGTCGCCGCATACAGCGGTTGCGCGCAGACCAGCGATCCGGTCGGCCGTGAGTTCGTCCGGCTGACCGTCGAGGAATGGGGTCTCGCGGAACTGGACAACATGTGGGGGCCCGCGGGCGACCCGCAATGGGTGGCCAATGATCCCTACGTGCAGGCGGAGGGATTGCGTGGAAAATCCATCTACATCGCCAGTGGAAATGGCGTGCCCGGCGTCTACGACCGATACGGCGGGAAATATTCGCTGAACGGTCCGTGGGGTTTCGCGAATCAGCTCGTCGTCGGCGGTGTGATCGAAGCGGCCACCAATTACTGCTCGCACAACATGAAAGACCGGCTGGACAGCCTCGGAATCCCCGCGCGATACAACTTCCGCCCGGAAGGCACCCATTCCTGGGGCTATTGGGAGGACGCGCTGAAGGATTCGTGGTCGACGCTGGCCGCTCCATTGGGAATCTGATCCGCGGGAATTCGAAATGACTGTTCGCACTCGGGCCGCGCGCGTCGTCGGCCTCATGATGGCCGCTGCCTGTGTGGCGCTGTGCCATGCGCCGACCG
>NZ_JBIUCG010000077.1:0-1061 GCF_044548645.1 Nocardia sp. NPDC051929
CTAGTGCCTCGTCCAAGTAGGTTGCCTCGGTAACTGGGTGTCGGGTTGATCGTGGACCTGTTGCCGGTGATGCTGCCGGTGGAGGTGGTGTTGGTGGCCCGGAAGCCGGAAGTGTTTGTGCGAGCGGTGACCCCAGAGGAGGGGCGGCGGTTGCAGAAGATCACCAAGACGAGCAAACAACCGGTCAGGATGCGACGAGCGATCGTGGTGATGGCCTCGGCCCAGCGGCAGCCGGTTCCCGCGATCGCAAGGTTGATGCAGGTCAGCGAAGCGTACGTGCGGCAGGTGATCCACGAGTTCAACGAACGGGGGTTCGACGCGCTGGACCCAAAATGGAGCGCGGGCAGGCCGAGGAAGGTCGATCGGGCGACGCGTGAACGCATCGCCTGCATCGCCCGGTGCTGCCCGCGTGACCTGGGCTGGCCGTTCTCGACATGGAGCCTGTCGAAACTGCGCGAAGTACTGATCGGCAACGGCATCGCTGAGATCAGCCGCGAAACTCTGCGCAAGATCCTCAAAGCCGAGGGGGTGTCGTGGCAGGCGGTCAAGGCCTGGAAAGCCGGGACCGATCCCGAGTTCACCGCGAAGATGAGCCGCGTGCTGGACCTCTATGACCATCCACCCACCGATGGACGGGTGATCTGCGTGGACGAGTTCGGGCCGCTGAATCTGCAACCCCGCGCTGGTCGTGGCTGGTTCCCGCGACGAACCCCGAAACGGCTGCGAGCGACTTACCGGCGGACCCAGGGCGTGCGGCACCTGCTCGGCGCTCTGGATCTGGCGACCGGCAAGCTCCACTACCGGATCCGGGATCGTAAACGGTGGCAGGAGTTCCTGTCGTTGCTGAAGTCGCTGCGGGCACGCTGGCCCGGCGAAAGGCTCTACGTCATCCTCGACAACTTCTCCCCGCACAAGCGAGCCGAGGTCCGCGCCTGGGCCGCGGCCAATGACGTGGAACTGGTGTTCCTGCCGACCTATTCATCGTGGTTGAACTGGATCGAAGCCGAATTCGCGGCTCTACGCTACTTCGCGTTGAACGGGACCGATCACCGCAGCCACGA
>NZ_JBIUCG010000078.1:0-1019 GCF_044548645.1 Nocardia sp. NPDC051929
CTCCCGGACCCGTCCGGACGCTCGTATGCTCGTCCGCATGGAGTTCTGGGCGATGGTGGCACACGAATCGGATAGCGGGATCGTCCTGACCCGGCAGCAGGCCGGCGAGGATTTCCTCGGGCCGGGTGACGTGACGATCAAAGTGCACTACTCGAGCGCGAACTACAAGGACGGGCTGGCGATCACCAAGGGCGGCGGTGTGGTGCGCAACTACCCGATCGTCCCTGGGATCGACATCGTCGGCGAGGTGGTCGAGTCCGCCGACGACGATTTCGCCCCGGGTGACCAGGTGATCGCGCACGGATACGACATCGGTGTCGCGCACAACGGCGGCTTCGCCGAATACGCCAGGGTGCCCGCCGAATGGGTGGTCAAGCTGGAGGGCCTGAGCCTGCGCGACGCGGCCGCGCTCGGCACCGCCGGGTTCACCGCGGCCCTGAGCGTGCAGGCCCTGCTCGATCGCGGCCTCATGCCGGACGCGGGCCCGGTGCTGGTCACCGGCGCGACCGGCGGGGTCGGCAGCGTGAGCATCGACATTCTCTCCGGCCTCGGCTTCGAAGTCATCGCTTCCACCGGCAAGACCGACGCGAACGATCTGCTCAGCGAGATCGGTGCGAACGAGGTGATCGGCAGGCTGCCGGAGGACCCGAACGCCAAGCCGCGGCCATTGACCAAAGCGCGGTGGGCCGCGGCCGTGGACAGCGTCGGCGGCGCGTCGCTGGCCTACGTGCTGAGCGCCATCGGCTACGGCGGCGCGGTCGCGGCCAGCGGGCTCACCGGCGGAGCGGAACTGCCCACTACGGTGATGCCGTTCATTCTGCGCGGCGTCACCCTGGAAGGCATCGATTCGGTCAACCTTCCGATCGAGCGCCGCAGGGAGGTGTGGGCCCAGCTCGGCAAAGAACTACGACCGCAGCATCTTTCGACCCTGGAGAACTACGCTCCGATCACCGATGTGGAGCGGGTGCTGCACTCCATCCGCAACGGCAGCCACCGGGGGCGCACCGTTCTCGGCGTCA